>NZ_UZAC03000001.1:312363-624726 GCF_900538055.1 Pasteuria penetrans | reverse complement strand
ACGCAGCCACTGCCAACATGACTGCACCGGAATAGGTACCACCAACATGGGAAGTCACTTCTGGGAAAACCTCCATAAGCTTCGACGAACCCGACATAATTCATCACTCCTCCTTAGCAGAAACAATATAGAGAAATCAGAAAACCCCATCCTTCATCAAAAACACATCCCAGAAAAAACACCATCAGCACCTTGGGAGAAACACCCCTCTATGGAAAAACCAGCACAGGGGATACTCCATCACATACCGAATCCATACCCCTCAATGAGGATCTCCCAATTGATTCCCAATATAGACCATAGCCAATACGGAGAATACATAGGCCTGAATAACCCCTACAAAAATGGAATACCCTAGCCAAACAATCAGGGGCGCACTCATCATCACCCAGGAACCCGCCTGAAGTAAAACACCAATGACGATCTCACCAGCCATAATATTGGCCCACAAACGCATTCCATGCGTCAAGGGCTGGGTAACCAAGCCGAAAAGCTCGAAGGGATTCTTATATTGACACAAATAGCGCCACCCGTGTCGAGCTATCCCCATCCCATGTGCACCATAGGTAATTGCAACCGCCATGACAAGTGCCACGTTTATATTCGCTGTTGGTGATTTCCACCATACGTAATGATGATGATCCATCACACTGGGCATACTAGTAAGCAGCCCAACCTGATTGGCTACGAGAATATATAGAAAGAGTGACAGAGTGAATCCATAAAAACGGGGCGCAATCCCGGGCTTGATCTGTTCCTTCACCATTCCCTGCACAAACCCCATAACACTCTCCAGCACGTTCTGCGCACCCGTGGGCACAAGGGAAGGACGCCGGGCAGCAAAAAACACCAACAAGAAGACCAACAAACAGGTCACCCCTGTCGTATACACAGCTACGAGATCAAATTTCATTGGCACACCCAAAAAATCGTAGTCCAAAATCCTCGACTCATGCATGGGGGACCCTATTCACCTCCTCAGGTAGGACGAGGGCACAAAGCCCCGTGACAAAACCAAAGGACGGGCCACAACAAATGGGAAAGACCCGCGGGGGCATCTGAATACCGGGGGGCACAAAACACCCAACTGGAAATCACAAGGGGAACCATGGCCACATCAGCGAAATGATTATGGGAAAACGGATTCCCTTATGCATACAAGAAACAATACCCACCACCACAAACCCTGCTACTGTTCCTTGTCCCCTATCGGGCGCACATCAAAGAAATCGGAGACCCCACAGGGGAGAAGAAATCCACACCCACAAAAAACACACCGCAAACGCAACAACAGGATCCACCAGAACACCACCATGATCGGACAAACGGACGAAACCCCATGTGGCCCTTCCCTGACTCCCGTTCGTATGGCACGGTCACTTCTACCCTCCATTGTAGCGATCCCAAAAGGAAAATTCAATCGGGAATCCCATGTCAACGTGGTTTGCTACACAAAAAATTCCGAGGGGAATTACAATTTCCCATCCTCTACCCTACTATCCCTCCTAAAAAATCAATCCTCCAGAAAGGTACCACCGCAAATTTTTTATCGAATGAACACAATACAAAATCACCAGCAAAACGGATGAGTTGAGGATCAGCCCTCCATCACACATTCAGGGGAAACCAAGGAAACCAACCGTCTACAACTATAATTTTCTACAGATTAATCTGGGTCCTCGACATAAACCCATTCCATAATGTGAAACCCACCGTTACACCCAATCCCCAGAAATTTCACAATGAGAATTGGAAGAGGGGACCAGGGACCCTCCAAGCGGACCCCTCACTCCCTTGTTCCTGCTGCCAGAAAAGGCACCTCTTCCGCTTACATCAAAGACTAAGACCATGTCCTATTGCCAGCGTAACAATAACCACCACAAAATACAAAGGGTGTCGGATCAGAAGTCCCTAGTAGGGCTCCCGAATCCGCGGGGTCCTATTCGGATTCCTAATCAGGATATGGTGCTGGTGCTGTTAACAAGGTTCACAATTGTTTCTTGAGGTTCCAATAAAAATGGGAAATGATCCTTTGCGGACTCATAAAAATGGCTCTTGGCCAAACTTCGGACCCGGAATATCCTTGGGCGGTTTTTTCCTAATTATGGATTGCAAGGATGAATTAGATGGGGCCCACTCTTCCCCATAATTAGTTTGTTTATTCAGTTTATTGTACACGAGCCCATGCCGAAGAGCATCTGTCTCTATTAATTTATAAAATAAATAGAAACAAAAGTATGTGCTTTTTTCTATTATGTATCCAAAATTATTGAATGAATTTTTATTTTATTTTATGTTTATTAAACACTATATTAATCTTATGAAACATTCCGGAAATTTACCCCCTGATCGTTTTCCAGGTGGCTATTGCGACATACGATAGCAAGGTTCTCATAGTTCCTCCAAATCCTAACCCCAAAACGTTGGCGAAAGTCAAGCTTGGTGGCACAGTTCTTTCCCTCTATAAGGGCATTGGTAGCCTTGTCTCCTCGATGGTAATTTGCAATGGACTGTTGCCCCCTCTGTAGGCTCTCTGCACCTTTTCTAATGTTCTTGTGGTCGTGCTGTAATCCTACCCCGATGAGAGCGTGCAGATTATTGTAAGCCTCGGTAACGGACACCTGGCCTTAGCCAGGTAGGTGTAAAGGGCTAAGGAAGGGTATACCAAGGCCTCCGTGAACAGAGTCGGATCAACTCATAGTAGTGGAGAAAACCTTGTAATGAGGGTGGGGCGAAGGGGTTGAATGGTCTGCCCGGACCAGCCAACGTACAATCCGAAGCAAAGAGATGATCGTGAGTTAGACCCGATGGGTCTAACTGGACGCACAATCTGAGACAAGGAGATGATCGCAGTTGGACCAGGCAACATCGGATCGAAATCCGGATAGAACACAGCAGAGGGAGGTACGAAGAACGTGACACCAGACTGGGGTTCTGAATGGGCAAAATCCTATGGGACCATAAGAGCCACATAATGCGAGAGTATTACGTGTGGTTCTGTGAGAGGGTTGGCTGAGATGCCAGCCCTACTCGACAGTAAAAATTTTATAAAAATTCATATGAAATAAGATAAATACCCCGCGGATACAAAAACAGGAACAGTGTCATAACAAAATGTTATTATGTTACTCAATTGCTTTACCAAAAGGTGAGACTAAATTCATAGATAGGGTATTCCCCACAAGAAATTGCACGGTCCCGAATGCAACCATGCAAACTGTTTTTATAATAATTAATAATATAATCATTTTATAATAATATAATTCAATTTATAAAATATTCTAAGTGGATCTGATACTTTTTTAAAAAATAGCACCATTCATAAAAAAATATTCAGAGACGAGGTCATCAGACGACGCGGGGAGGACAAAAAGAGACCCACGCAGGGCCCCGAAACCAAATTTGGAATGCAACCGCAGAAGCATCCGAATTCAAATAACCAATAATTAATTTGAAAAAAGAATTCTTTTGAAATAACGATCTCTTTTAAAAATATCCGGATCCGATTAGGGCAGAACTATCAACCTGGGGTGAATCGTAGGAATCATATCTACGATGTATATCAACATCATCCCACACCAATTTAGGCTCAGCAGTAATCAACTTCTCTCTTAACTCCTCGTCCTCAGTGATGAGATTATCTACCCTCCTTTTCTCATCCTCAGACATCCGACCCCCCAAACGCTTTACATCTGCGTACAACCCATGTATTTTCCCCATCATACTATCCAAATCGGCTCTAAGATCCTTATGAATATCAAACCAACTACTATTCCGATATATACGCATCAATTCCGATCGCAACCTACTAAGTTGATGCTCGCTGGACAGGTACCGATCCTGCGACAACCGATCCGCCTGCGACAGTGGTACTTCCCCCTTCATCCATGGGGGTTGAGGTACCAACCGCTCCGATTCCCCTCTCTCATGATCACTAGAAGCACCCTCTCCCTGTTTCCATATCCGTTCCTCATCCCTCTCCACTTCCTTCTCAAAAGAATCAAAATCTTCCTTACCAAGATCCCCACCATTTTTCTGATGCCGAATAATCTCATACCACAAAGACCTATACTCAGTGATTATTTCTTCTAGATTCTTAGAATCCTCTTCCTCCCAGTGCCACCCTGTAATGGGATTGTTGAGGTTTTCCAGAGACTTCTGTACCTCCCCACTCAATTTAGATGCACGATCGAAAAGTTCCTTCACTCTATCAAACTCTGTAAAGGCGGCTCCAACAACATCCTCATTTCCTTTTTCTTTTTCTGTTTTTGTTTCTGCTACTTCCCCCGCGGCCTTACTCTGCAGTTTCCCCGCCCTGCGCATCAGATCTTTCGATCGAAATTCCCATCGAAGGAGACGCTCAAACGCCTCATCATATCGTGCACCACCCTCCCTCATAGACTTCTTATTTTCATTCACGAGTTCAGTCTTCCTCCTAGTGAAATTACTCCAAAAAGGAGCGGAATTTTTATCCCCCGTTATCGAATCTATAATGGAAGAATTTGCATACCCTATCTTGAATCTCATACTATCATCTAGGAGTGCCTCATCTTCCTTCAAAAGATCTCTTTCATAGATCACCCGATGATGGCCCTCTTCAAACTCGCGTATTGCTTCCTCAATTTTTCTCTTCTGGAGATACACTAGGTACTTCCTACTCCTGATCTCTCTGTCAATCCCTGAAAATCTCTCATCAGCATTCACAGTCTTACCCAACTCCGCAACTATCTGTGTCCTCACGTCCACCACTTCTGCGCTCACCATGGTCACTCCAAGACCAAAAAGTGATTTCTTTCGTATGGAGGGGAAAAATTTAGGAACAACTCTCTTCACCCGATTCCGATTCGGAGATGAATCCTCACCTCCACCTATCCCTGATGGAGAGGAACCATCCGTTCCAGAAGACACAATCCCCCCACTCATCCCCACATTCTTTTCTCCCTCTGGGGAATCCAATGGGGATAGGGCTTGTTCCCCACCAGAGTTCAACAGTCCCCTCAAGGAGACAGGCGGTAAGCTTTCACCCTCGACCCCCGATGGAAGACTACCCCGATTCCCTAATTCCTGGGACGATAAGTCCTCATTCCCTGTTCCCCGGGAAAGACCACTCTGATTTTCTTCTCCTGACACGGATTGTTCCTCCCTAGGGTACGCAGCAATCCCCTCATTGGCCCTATCCTTCTCTCTTTCCCCCTCTGGTGTGGATGCGGGTTGTGATGGCTGTGATGGCTGTGATGGCTGTGATGGCTGTATGGGTTGTTCCCCCTCACCATTCACCCCATCATCCTTTCTTCCCACCGGTGGGGGATCCACCGGCAGAGATGAGCCCCCCTGTCCTCCAGAATTTAACGTCTCCCCTAATGAAACACAGGAGAACGAAAACGACGATACCACACATAGGGCACAAGAAAAAAGGGTATAATTGTTGAAAAGGAACGATCGAACCGATCTTTTTTTACCAATCTGATCCACGATATCCTAAATCCCCCTAGAAAGAAAATGATCCCGGTTGTTTACGAACAGTAGTTTAGCCTCCACCCCAGGACTGAATCCCCAGGTCCGGAGTTGGACCAAGATCCAATTGAGGATGCAACCGAAATAGAGATATTTTTTAAAAAAATCCGTACAGAACAGTTGAATCGTCCTTTACATCCGCACACTCACCTCAGGAGGATGAGGAGGTGGTAGTAACCACGAAAGCCACGAAAACAGCGAATTGTTGTCATTATGCACAAATTTAGACTCAGCAGCAATCGACTTTTTCTTCCCAGTGGAGTAGATTGGCCCAAAAATTTGTTCTGATAACGCCTCTGCTCCGGGGGGTGAATGCCTCATTCGTACGCCCCTGTAATCATTCTTCTTACGTTCATGTACATTGCTCAGCTCCAATCTAGGCTCAGCAGCAATCAACTTCTCTCTTAACTCCTCGCCCTCAGTGATGAGATTATCTACCCTCCTTTTCTCATCCTCAGACATCTGACCCCCTAAATTCTTTACATCCCCATACATCTCATACATTTTCCCCATCATGCTATCCAAATCGGCTCTAAGATCCTTAGGGATATCAACCCAACTACTATTATGGTATATACGTATCAATTCCAATCGCCGCTCATTAAGCCGATGCTCGTTGGATAGATACCGATCCTGCAACAATTGATCCTCCTGCGACAGTGGTGCTTTCCTCTTCATCCATGGGAGGGGTTGGGGTACCAACCGCCCCGATTTCCCTCTCTCATAACCACTAGAAGCACCCTCTCCCCGTTCCCATGTCCGTTCCTCATTCCTCTCCACTTTTTTCTCAAAAGAATCAAAATCTTCCGTACCACGACCCCCATCATTTTCCCGATGCTGCATAATTCTGTACCACAAAGGCCTAGCCACGGTAACCAACCTTCTTTCTATACCCTCAAGGCCCTCTTTCTCGAGGTGCCACCCCACGAGGGGATCGCTAATGTTTCTCATCATATCCTTTACATTCGCAACGAATGTGGATGCGTGCTTGGACAACTCCCGCGCTCTCTCCAATTTTTTTTGGGCACAATCCAACCGCCCCTCCGTACATCTTGGATCTAGTGGATCCTCCCCCTCCTCCGCTCTCTTTTCTTCCTCCACGATCCTACTCACCAATTCCTCCGCCCTGTGCTCCCGACCCTTCGCCCAGTGCTCCATCTCCTTCGATCGAAATCCCCATCGAAGGAGATGCTCATACGCCTTGTCATATCGTGCGTTGCCCTCCCTCATAGACTTCTTATTTTCATTCACGAGTTCAGTCTTCCTCCCAGTGAGCACACTCCAAAAGGCAGAACTCTCACTCCCCTTAATCTCCGTTATAAGGGAAGAATCTGGATACTCTATTTTAAATTTAATACTAGAATATAAATCCTTCTCATATTGCTGCAATATACCCCTTTCATGACGCACACTAGGACTGGACACCCCCTCCTTACTTCTCATGTCCTTCAATTTTTTCTTCTGGGTCTCCACTCTGGACTTTCTCATCCTGATCTCTCTGTTAATATTTGAAAATCTCTTATTAATGTCACCGGTATTATTCATCGCCCCAGTTATCTGTCCCCCTATATCCACCGCATCTGAGGTCGTTAGGACCGATCCAACAACAAGTGGAAGGGCTCCTCTCTTCACCCGATTCCGATTCGAGGTCGGGTTTTCATACCCTGATCCGGGCGAAACCACTTTGGTAAACACCCCTTCGACAAACTCCCCACTTCCTTTCTCTGATTCCTGGAACGATAAGTCCTCATTCCCCATCCCCTGGGAAAGACCAATCTGATTTTCTTCTCCTGACAAAGACCGTTCCTTCCTAGAATGCGCAATCCCCTCATTGGCCCTATCCTTCCCTCCTCTCCCCTCTGATGTGGGTGCAGGTTGTGATGGTTGTATCGGGTTTTCATACCCCGATCCGGGCGAAACCACTTTGGTAAATACCCCCTCGACAAACTCCCCACTTCCTTTCCCTGATTTCTGGGACGATAAGTCCTCATTCCCCATCCCCTGGGAAAGACCACTCTGATTTTCTTCTCCTGACAAAGACCGTTCCTTCCTAGAATGCGCAATCCCCTCATTGGCCCCATCCTTCCCTCCCCCCCCCTCTGATGTGGGTGCAGGTTGTGCAAGTTGTGCAGGTTGTGCAGGTTGTGCAGGTTGTGCAGGTTGTGCAGGTTGTGCAGGTTGTGCAGGTTGTGCAGGTTGTGATGGTTGTGATGGTTGTGATGGTTGTGATGGTTGTGATGGTTGTGATGGTTGTCCCCCCTCACCATTCACCCCACCATCCTTCCTTCCCATCAGTGGGGGATCCACCAGCAGAGATGGGTCTCCCTGTCCTCCAGAATTTGACGCCTCCCCTAATGAAACACAGGAGAATGCAAACGACGATACCATACATAGGGCGCAAGAAAAAAGGGTATAATTGTTGAAAAGAAATGATCGAACCGATCTTTTTTTACCAATCTGATCCACGATATTCCAAATCCTCCCCTAGAAAGAAAATGATTCTGTTTGTTTACCTAAATATGTTTTGATAAAATATTGGATAGAGGGTGGGTGTTTCAAGATAGCTAGTCTGCATTACCTATACTTTTGACTCGACACCCGTTGTGTTCCCGATGATGTGGATGGTAGATTCGGATCCCCTTCCCCCCTCTCTTTTTTCGTCCTTCCCCTTGCCATCCGCACCGAATTCCTGAGGGTAGTAAGATTGATGCCCTTTTGTGCAGCAAAATCTTTCTGGCTGATCTTGTTGCCATCTTTGTTGGCAACAAGGTACTCATTTGCAATCTCCAACCTTTTATATTTAACAACCGCTCTTTGAAAGAAGTTATTAAGGAATAAGAATTGATGCCTTTTTGTGCAGCAAAATCTTCTGGGATGATCTTGTCGCCATCTTTATTGGCAGCAAGGTATTCATTTGCAAGTTTTTCTCCCTCTTCCTTTTCTCCTCTTGCACTTGCTCCATCTTCCGCTGCATCTGTTGCATCTTATACTGTACCAATGGAATTATGTCAGTGGGTTTCTCTTCTTCCTGTTGTATCCTCGATGTGGATGATTGATCAGAAGGCTGCTCCATCCACTTGGGCCACTGTATAGTATCCACTGGGTCTGACTGCTGTTGTTGTTGTATCCCCATGGTCTGCTGCTGGTTCTGTGACTGTGAACCATCCCCCTGTAATAGCATCTATAGTATGTATCTATAGTATGTATCTATAGTATGTTTAGTATATTTCTGTCGCTTTTGTTGTATCTCCGCGGTCTGCTGCTGGTTCTGTGACTGTGAACTACCCCCCTGTTGTGGCTTTTGCTCTTTTTGTTTCTGCAACCGCTTACCGGCCATAAGGGCATCTATGTCGTTTTTCCGAGCAAAGTTAGCAAGATCCAAAAGAGAAACTTTCTAAAAAATCTGTTTTATGTTTCTCGCTATATTCTGTATTCAGTATGTGCGTCCTTTTGCTCCCGTGAACTACCCCCCTCCTCAACGGACCCACCACTTATAATGGTATTGGTACTACGACCATTGGTATCATCAAACGCATTTTTCGTATTTGTTGATCCCCCAGCACCTTTCCTTTTCATAGGAGACCTTTTTTCCCTAAGTCTATCACGTTCGAAATCGTTTTCCTTGGTTGTTACCGCAGCTGTTCCCATCGGATCCAGTTCCTGACCACCAGAGTTTGCCGACAGTTGCTGCTGGGGGAGGGTGTTGGGGAAAGTTGTTCCACATTCGTACTATCCCCATGTGGAGGCAACGAATATGGGAATGACAGATTCTGGATATCGAGGGCCCGGCTAGCTTCTCTGGCGGGGAAGCTGCAGATTTATGGTAAGGACCTCATAATGTAGGAGCGATAAAAAATAGAGCGAACGCATATCTCTTATTTATTTTATTCATTCTATTGCCTTCATATTTTAAAATATATTCAAATATAAAATTCCAAATATGAAAGGAAGATAGAGCACTCTGTGTTCCGCAGCGTGTGCCAAGAAGTCGCTCAGGAGATGAAGATTGCTTGGCCCTTCGTAAAGCAGATTACAAACCACCGCCTAGTGCCGCCGGGGTAAAAGTGCCCCGGTTGTGAGCGATCTAGGAAAAGGCAAGGCATGACCCTGTCGGGTGGGAATCGGGGAGATCAGCGAAAGCAAACCGTCCAAATCCTCCAGTATTGATTTATATATCCGCTTGCTAATTATATACTGATTTGAAATCATAAAACAACCTGTTTTATGAAATCCGTTGGGTCTCCGCTCTCTTCAGGGACCGTGCAATTTCTTGTGGGGAATGCCCTATCTATGAATCTAGTCTCACCTTTTCGTAAAGCAATTGAGTAACATAATAACATTTTGTTATGACACTGTTCCTGTTTTGGTATCCACGGGGGATTTATCTTATTTCATATGAATTTTTATAAAATTTTACTAGGTCCTTGCGCGGAAGACGAACATTGTGTTGTAGTAAGATCCATCCTGTTTATGGTACGTACAAAAACAACAAAAAATCCGTAATGTTGTCAACATTACGGATAAGATGGAACAAGGTTCCATTACCATGGACAAAGCGATCTGATCAACAAATAGGGCACGATCTGCAGTGAAAAGGAATGAAGCGTTATTATGTAAAAAGGGGATAACTCATGCCCCCTACCTCTGGTAGAATATTGATCACCAACAAACAATAAACCCAGAGGAGGGAAAACATGAGCATCCACAACCATAATACAACATTATCAGGAAAAATCAATATCCAAAAAGAAGAGTCATGGATAGCTAGAAATTCGATGAAGATAGGCGACCGGTCCATTGACTCCCCGTATTGTGGAAAAACACTGAAAAGTACGTGTCCCTTCTGTCATAGCCATAATGTCTTACTAGATGAGAAACTGATTCTAACCGATAGGACCATAATGGCAATGGCAAACGAGAAGCTGGCCCTAGCCAACGAGACAATGGCAATGGCAAACGAGAAGCTGGCCCTAGCCAACGAGACAATGGCAATGGCAAACGAGAAGCTGGCCCTAGCCAACGAGACAATGGCAATGGCAAACGAGAAGCTGGCCCTAGCCAACAAGGCAACGGCAATGGCAGCAGGAAATAAGGACACAAAATGGTCTGCGGTAGCCAGTGAGATTGGGAAATTACATAGTACGAATCCGTCCCCTGCCCCCCAAGAAACGGAACCCAATCCACTGATCGAGGATTCTCCATCCATAACTTTGCGTGACGGAAAAGATAAAGGTCCGGGGAATGTACGATCCGAAGGGGATGGATATCATCAATTGCACGATCCAAAAACTCGGGATCGATTCTTACGTGCTCAACGTTTTTTCGATGATCTCAAGGAGGGGATTACCTCATGGGGTCCCAAGGAGTGGGAGGAATCTAGGCGTCTGATTGAGGAACTGTTATCACTGTGTTGCCCATCGAATCACAAGGAAAAAACGAAGGATTCCCTTTCCCTGAATGACGTTACTAGCCTTATGTTCCATCACGACGGTGGTAGTATTTTGGTGCGGGCGCTGATTGGATTGTTAAAAAACGTATGGATCCCAGAGATAGACCCTCTAACCGACCCAAAGAATTAGAAACCCATTGTCGAGGACCTATGTAACTTACGCATGCGTGTAGATCGAACCCTCCATTGTCTGGAACATCCCCAGGATGAGGGGAATGGGGTCTATCATCGCGGATATAGCACACTGTTTGGGGAATTAGATCTAGAGGTTCCTAGGACAAGATGGGAATTTTCACCGTACTCGTTACCACGTTATCAGAGTGCAAAGAATACCCTCAAAGATTTCATTTATCGTCTTTATCTTCCGGGCCTCTCCTTGCGAAATAGTAGTAAACTACTGGAGGAAGGATTCAACCTTCGGACGTCCCCGGAAACGCTTTCGCAATGGTTGCAACCTTATTACAACGATGCTATACAATATTTCGAAAGGGATCTGAGCACGACAGTATATACAGCCATAGGTATGGATACCCTCTTTGTTCCCATTCGGGAGGAGGGTCGTTATGTTTCGAAGGCGATCGCAGTCAGCACGGGTATCACGGCGGAGGGGAGGCGGGATATAATAGGGATCACCCCCTCGCCTGATGAGAATGTGGAATCCTATGATCAGCATATAGGGAAACTAAAGGAACGGGGCTTGAATGTCAACGATATACGTATCGTTACCACAGATGGGCATAGGGCTTTTCCCTTAGTTGTACGCAAGCATTTTCCTCACCATACGGTTCACCAACGGTGTTACGTTCACGCGATTCGTAACATCATGAATGCAGCTCCTAAAAGTATGAAGAAGGAAATGGCTAAGGACGCTTCTTACGTCTTACGGTCTGGGGATATGGGACAGGCACTAGAACGGTGGTCTGAGTGTGCAGGGAAGTATCGGTTTGGAAATAAGGCGACGTGCGAAGCATGGGAAAGGCTCAGTCCTAAAAAAATCTCCCTGAGCTTACAAGCGGCATCATCCATTACCCAAAACCCCATACTTCTGCCCTATATACTGTCCACGAACTACACGGAACCGCTGAATGCTTTGTTTCGTGAGAGAACGAATAGCAAAAAAGGTGGATTCGTTGGTCTTGAGGTAGCGATGAAGGAATTGATGCTTACCGCTTTCTATTGGGTGGGGAAACAAAAAGGGAACCCCAATCCATTACCTGCCGAGGAATCTCCTTTCGATCCCTGCTGACTACGAGTCCGAAATTTCGAACGGGGAGAACCTCTCCCCACCACGGCTTATGACTTTCATCCCCTCTTATGCACGGAACAAGGGCAGGGTGGTATGGACGATGTCCACACCCTTGATTTCTAGCTAGCACCTTTCGGGAAAAATCCGTCTAAAGGCGCCACGACGGTTTTTCCCTGGGAAACTCCCTCCATCCGACAAGTTTTCCCACGGAACGGGGATTCTGTATTCCCTCTCAAGAATCCCACTGCCTAGTTCCGAGGTAACCTATGTGGTACGATCCTTCCAGCATCGGACTGGGTATCCGCCCATCCCAAGATCCATTACACCTCTAAAATCACGCGGGGGTAGCGTCCTGTCCAGCCCATTATTTTCTGAATTTACCATAAATTAGTGATCAAAGGAACCTTTATAAATATAAGATAAATCCCCCGGGGATACAAAAACAGGAACAGTGTCATGACAAAATGTTATTATGTTACTCAATTGCTTTACCAAAAGGTGGGATTAGATTCATAGGTAGGGCATTCTTCACAAGAAATTGCACGGTCCCATGGAACTGGAAGGCCATCTGTCCTCTAGTCACCCTAATGTTTTTATATGGATAAGGAGGACTATGTAGCAAGGTCAGATGGCTTTTCCCTTATTTATTACCATGTTTTTTAACCAATAAAAATGTAATTATCATGGGTTAATACATAATAATATAAATAAACTGTTTATTATGAAATATCGTGCTGCTTTAGTTCCTGAGGGGGCATTGAATGAAAGAGCAAGTACTATCAAATGACCTTGCTACATTTACTTAATTTTATTAGTAGGTCGAGGAGAGAACCAAATTTTCAAAACCAATGCCCTGGGCGATAATTGTTGGATCGTTTCTTTCCGCGGTAGAACCATAAGTTTAATATTGTTTTTCTGCGGTAGCACCCCCCGGGATCCCCGACACTAGATTTAGAGGATGCAACCCATAAACCCCAGTCTGTATCGGGTTCAGCAAACAATCGATTCCATAAGAACCACGTAAAAACAACAATGAAAAACAACCCTCATTCACTCTCATAATGATACCGTGAAAGAATAATTACTTATTGCGTACCAAACAATCGATCGCCAGCATCTCCCAAACCTGGCACAATGTATCCCCGCTCATTCAGAAATTCATCCACAGATGCTACGTAAATCGGTGTATGAGGATGGTCCCGCAATACCCTCTCCACACCCTCTGGTGCAGCCACAAGACACATCAGCTGTACACTACGCACCTTCTTTTCATGTAGGATTTGCAACGTAGCTGAGGCAGAGCCCCCGGTAGCCAACATAGGATCCATAACAATGAAATCCCTCTCTTCGATATCCGTCGGCAGTTTTGCATAGTAGTGAACAGGCCGCATGGTATCCGGATCACGATACAAACCCACATGTCCTATCTTAGCGGCCGGTATCATTTGTAAAACACCATCCACCATCCCCAAACCAGCTCGCAAAATAGGCACCAAACCAACCTTTTTTCCTGTAAGAACGCGAGCAACAGTAGACGACACAGGAGTTTCTACCCTCTTATCCGTCATAGGCATGTGACGTGTCAGCTCGTAAGCCATCAAAGAGGATATCTCCTGCAACAATTCCCGAAAATCCTTAGGGCCCGTATTTTTGTCACGAATGTAGGTAAGCTTATGCTGAATCAGAGGATGGTCTAGAATATGTAAGGACGGATGTTCCACCGATGCAACCACCTTCCCAATAATTGATGATTATGGATTGAAAAATAAGTACCTGCCCCACCCATAAAAAATGATCCCTCCGATCCGTGGTATTCATAGTATGAGGAGAATCTAAAGCAATCCATTCGTACTCATGAGCTACAATCAAAGGATCATCCTAAACCCTCGTACAGGGGATGAGAAGCCAACAACTCCCTCCCCCCCATGCGAATCGTGTCTGCCACCTCTCTGGATCCAGGGTTACGAAGACGAGCCGCAATCCACCCCCCAAGCCTCCGCATATCCTCTGCGTCTAAACCACGCGTTGTTAGAGCAGCTGTTCCAAAACGCATACCACTCGTAACCATAGGGGCCTGCGAATCATAGGGTATCATATTTTTGTTTCCGACAATGCCCACCTCCTCCAAAATCGCCTCCGCTTCCCTGCCCGTCAGTTCTACCCCGCGTGTGTCCACCAACACCAGATGATTGTCCGTACCACCTGAAACCAGGGAAATACCCCCCTCCTGCAACGAATCTGCTAAGGATCGCGCGTTGGCAACAACTCGATGGGCATACTCCACGAAATCAGGCTGCAAAGCCTCCTGAAAGGCCACCGCCTTAGCAACAATCCCATGCATAAATGGTCCCCCCTGCACCACGGGAAAAACACCACGATCCAATCGGGACGCCATTTCTTTTCGACAAAAAACCATCCCACCCCGGGGCCCGCGAAGGGTCTTATGAGTAGTCATCGTAACAAAGTCAGCGTGAGGAAAGGGGGAAGGATGACACTGACCTGCAATCAAACCCGCAATATGGGCCACATCAGCCAGTAGGAAAGCATTCACAGATTGGGCGATCGCCGCCATACGCTCAAAATCAATCACACGTGGATAAGCACTAGCCCCTGACACCACCAACTTAGGTCGGTGCTTTTCGGCCAAAAGAAGCACCTGATCATAATCGATTCTATGAGTCTCACTGTCTACACCATAGGGAATAAATTTGTACAATTTCCCTGAGAAATTATAGGGGCTACCATGGGTTAAATGACCACCGTGACCAAGATTCATCCCCATGACCACATCTCCCGGTTCAAGAAGAGAAAAATAGACGGCCATATTAGCCTGGGTCCCACAATGGGGCTGCACATTGACATACTCCGACCCCGGAAAAAGCCTCAAAGCCCTCTGACGGGCTAAATCCTCCATACCATCGACATACTCACAACCCGCATAGTACCGTCTGCCAGGATAACCCTCCGCATATTTGTTTGTGGGTATTGTTCCCACCGCCCTAAGAACATCCTCACTGACAAAGTTTTCGGAGGCAATTAGGTTCAATTGCCCTCTCTGCCGTTCTAATTCACGTGCCAACAAATCCTCGATCTGGGAATCATACATAGTCATCCTCCCTTCAGAACTTACCTTGAGCCCACAACCCCCTACCATTTCGGGGTTCCGATGATCCCCCATTTTCCTTGCCGACGAACCATCATCCCAGAGCATGAAGGACCACCAGACACACCGCGCAGACGTTCGTCATCGACTACCGTGAATGGCCCGGTGGTGTTAGTACCGATCCACATATCCCACTCTCCATATGCTGAATGGATGCTAATCTTTGTCGATGACGATCGCCCTCAGAAAAAGGCGTCCTCAACCATGTTACCGTAATATCCCACGCCAAACCATAACCAAGGATACGTGCTCCAAGAGCTACTATATTAGCATCATTATGTTCCCGACTGAGACGTGCTGTGGAGGAATCACTGACCAGGGCACAACGAATCCCAGGGATTTTATTAGCAGCTATCGAGATCCCTACCCCCGTCCCACAAATCAAGACCCCACAGGATCCTGCACATGCAACCTTTTGCCCCACTATGAGGGCAATATCTGGATAATCGACAGTTTGTCCCTCCTGTGGGCCTATCACCTCCACTCGGTACTTATTGGGAAAATTTTTCTGAATTTGCTGGCCCAGATAGGTCCGTAACCCAATCCCTGCATGATCAGAACCCAGTACAACCTGTTGACTCATCCCTTCTCCCCTCTCCCCGAATCCACGGATGGAAAAACCCCCCGGGGTACAAGTTCCTCCTTTTCCATGAACCACAAAAGGGCCTTCACAATCGATTGCAAACATTGCTCATAAACAGCCTCACTACCACCAAAGGGGTCCACAATACCCTCGGGAGATCCTACCTCCATGGAATCGGATGAAACTCGCAAACCAAGAACATGTATCTTTTCCGCTACCATATCCTCCGCGATAATTTGTTGGCGATGCGCCTCCGTCATAACAAAGATCACATCTGCCCATGCTATCAATTCCTTTCGCAAGGGCGAAGCCCTATGCTCCACATCTGTAATACCGTATTTCCGCAAAACCTTAGATGCTTGAACCGAAATGGAAGCATCCAACACTGCATGGGTACCCGCAGAGCGAACCTCTAAATCTATAGAATACTCGCTGGCCAGTTTCCGTAGGAACGCTGCAGCCATAGGGCTGCGGCAGGTATTCCCTGTACAAACAAAGAGAATATTACGCATGCTGCCCCCTCTCAATGAAAAACGAACAACGGTTCCCATCACCACACGAGACCCCCCACTCTTACTTTACGAAAAAGGTGTGGGAATGGGCAAGCTATTTGTTCCATCAGCTCACAAAGAAAACGGGGTTCTCCCCCCTACCCATTTCATCGATGATCAACGAAAAGAGGGTCGTCCTAGGCATGAATCACCCGTACCCATAGAGTACGGCCATCAAGAAACTATGTCATTCCAATCCATCCTATTCCCCTCAAACTTCCTATGAACGGAGATTGTGCAGAAACAAAACCCCCCTTCTCGGTTCCCGTCTATTTGTCAAGTTATTTTATCTTTTTAAAATTTTATTTATATGGATATTAGGGAGAAAAAATGATGTAGTTGGGGTGGTAACTGCTACCGCCGCCCTCACTTGCACCAACACCCTGAAGGAATCATCTCCCCCCTACCCTTTCTAAGGGAATTCCATACAAATACAAAGTTACGTTTTGGACCACTGTTTTGATTTACCCCCCACCCTTCTCTTCCCCCCTACACTCTTCCCCTTATTACCGCCACGTTTCATGCCTACCTTTCCCCTATAAAGGACATCCCCACAAATCCCAGACAACCCCTTACCAACCCCATCCTCGCAAAGCCCTGCTGAACTGGAACCCCGGGATGTACTAGGCCCCGCTTCCGGGCCACGGAATTGCTGCCTCCTGTCCCGTCCACCGCCCCTGTGTTGGTCGCGTCCCGGTGGAGATGAAGCTGTACGGGACGACGATTGCAATTCTGCTATTCTCGCCTCTATCATAGCATCCGCTTCCTCGATGAGGGAACTAGTGGACGGCCGATCATGTTTTGGTACTGATGTCCCCTGTACTTCCCAAGGTTCCCTTGGTACTGAAAACAACCGATTTTCTGTTATTCCCGTAGTCGACATATCCATTCCCAGTAATGGATAGGTACCCGGGCCCGGTGATGAAGCCAGTGGCTCCTCTTGGTTCTGAAATTGTGCCGATGTAAAAACTCTCCGGAAGCCTGAAGACCGCTTCTGCTCCGGTACCAGGTTCCCTCCCTGTGAAGATCCAGGATCCCTTATCTGCCTTGGCCTCAGATAACGGATCTGCTCGGGACTCAAATGGGGAATCTGCTCGGGGCCCAGATACCGTATCTGTCCCGACCCTAGGTGGGGGATCTGCCCCGGACTCAGGTGCTGTAGTTGCCCCCGCACCAAATGGGGAATCTGCTCAGGACTCAGATGAGGAACCTGCCCAGGATCTAGATATCGCACCTGACCCGAACCCAGGTGGGAAATTTGCTCCGGGCCCAAACGGGGGATATCCTCAGGACCCAAATGGGAAATCTGCCCCGGCAACAATAGTTCATATTGCCCTTGCGCAACGAGTTGCTTTGTCAAGTACTGTAGCTGTTTACGTGTCAGATAGGGAACCTGATCCATCCTCAAGTGCTGCAATTGCCACTGTTCCAAATAGGGGATTTGATTCGGACCCAAGTAGGGGATTTCGGCCGGCCCCAATTGCCGTATTCCCGATGGTGATAACGACAGCCTACGTTGATCCGCCAGGAGTTGAGACCGTAGGGACTCCGGTAAAGGAAGCAACTGAATCTGTCGATACGTCAGGTGCATTGGATTCAATCCCTTGATCTGCCCTGGTGTTAGATACTTCAACTGCCTCGATCTCACATACCGTATCTGCAAGGAATCTAAATGCTGTATTTGCGAATCCTGCAACATCGGTATTTGCCGAGGACCCAAATGCCGTATCTGCTGGGGTGTCAAATATTGCAATTGACGCCCCCCTAGGTACTGCAACTGGTACGGCTGCAGATGAGGAATGGACTCCGGACCCAAACGGGAGATTATTTCTGGCGCCAAACTATGGATTCCCCCCGGTTCCGCGGACCGTGGTTCTGTAGACCGTGTACTCCCCCCTCCTTGTACCCTCCCCTGCTGTAGATGGATCCGGGTCCCTGATGTATCCCCATCCTGTTGGGATGATTTCCCCTGAGTCCAACCGAAAGACAGGTTCCCCTCCCCCGACGGAGGCAACGAGGACGAGGGCAAAAACGACGACGATAAGGGACGACGGAATAACGGCCCCGTGGATGGCATTGGTGATGACGACGGTGAAGACGAAGGGGGTAAGGATCGGGGAGACGAATGGAAAGGGGACGGTAGGGAAAACAACCGCAAAGGGGGCAACAGCAGGGGGGGACGGGGAGGCCAAGAACCCCGGGGCAAAGGGGGTGAAAAAAAACGGGGGGAAGAAGAGGGGGATGGCCCTAATGTCGGGGAAAGCAACGACTCCCCCGACGATTGCGACGGATGATGTACCGAATCGCCCCCGACCACGTCGGGGGGAATCATGATATGGAGTCCTAACAAGAACAGGGGGAGAATCCACTTTCCCTTCATTTCTCTACTCGCACCCCTTAAAAATACAAATAATTTAGAAATAAATAATATACTAACCACCCATTGGGATATGTCATAATTGCATCCAAATATTATAGTGTCACTTCCAACAATAGGTAATTCCGGATCCCCCACACGACCCGCAAGTCCCCCAAGATATACTTTCTGATCGATACCATTATAAAGGTAAAATTCATGAAGGAATACGGTTCCATTATTAATTTTAAAAATTGTTAATATTTTCAAATTACATAGGAGGAGGCCCCCCTTCCGGCATCATCTAGGAAGATCGTGTATATACACAATACATAAAATATTTATAATATAAAATAAAAATACAAAAAGAATGCAAAAATATTCTAATTTGAACGATAACGAATATTTTTTATAAAGATCTTGATCTCTCCATTCCATATTTTCTGTGATGGGGGGATAACGATAGGAAAATGCCCTTTTATTTAAATAAATTTTATATAATATTTTATATCATACTATTTCTAATCATAAATTTATATGTAAAAATGTTGCCTCTTTTGATCCCGGGGTTGACGTAAGGGAATGATAGGAAGAAGCTAAAAGGCTGGGCTGTCCATAATGACGCCCGAAGACTGGAACACCCCCCACGGCAGGGGAAGGGGGGAAATTTATTCCCATTACCGCGGGAGAAGCGTAGGAAAACGTAACCCTCCGAAAAGGGATACCCCGAAAGAGGATTGTACAATAATGATGGACGTATCTTTCATCATTTCTACCATATTTTTTCAACCCATTGTATATAGTTATGATATGTAGGGAACATCATAAAAATATCGATAAATTATCTACATCGCAAATTATCTATAGTTGTAAAAAAATCGTGTCGATACGCTCCTCGGGGGTATTGATGAAAGGGCAAGTACTACCAAATAAATCTACTATTTTAATTAGATCTCATTGCAGATCGAGGAGATAACCAAATTCCAGGAACGAATGTTCCTGGGCGGAAATTACCAGAACGTTTCTTTCCGTATTGGCATCATAAAATATTGCAATGAGTTTGATATTACTTTCCGCATCCTCACCATGAGTATATTCGTCCATCTATAAAAACGTTCCGAAGGTATCGTACGAGGAAATTGGGACCATCCCAGGAAATCAAAATCATAGGATATCCCTCAACCCCCCTTGGCACGAAGGATACCATTCCCCATCTACCCACAGGAATCCTGCCACATCATAGCAATACGGGGCCGTCCCGAGAGATCCCTTTCCACAGTATACCGGGCGGAGGGAAAATTTCCCTGAAAGAGTTCCAGAATAGCCCCATGTTGTTCAGGGCTGATTTCACAAATCATTCTCCAGGGGGGAGAGGGACCACGATCCCTCCATTCCTGGAGGAGAACCCGATAGGATTGCAAACCATCTAGTCCCCCGTCCAGAGCATGGACAGGTTCGTATGCGGCCACAGAAGGGGGTAAACAGGGCAACAGGGATGTGGAAATGTAGGGCAAATTTGCCACTAAGAGGCGTATGGTTGTATGGGTGGGAAGGGCTTGCAGATAATGACCTCGACACACCCTCACCCTTCCCTGTAACCCCCTAGCACAAACGTTTCGCTTAGCCACCCGTACAGCTAGGGAGGAGGAATCAATAGCCCAGAGGGACCAAGAGGGTCTTTGTTGAGCAAGACAAGTTGCAATAATCCCACTCCCTGTACCCACATCTACAGCCTGAAGCGGTGTATCCGCCCAGTTTTTCGTAACCTCCAGAGTTTGTTGCAC
Source organism: Pasteuria penetrans (assembly GCF_900538055.1). Classification (NCBI taxonomy): domain Bacteria; kingdom Bacillati; phylum Bacillota; class Bacilli; order Caryophanales; family Pasteuriaceae; genus Pasteuria; species Pasteuria penetrans. Next base: position 604,080 of record NZ_UZAC03000001.1, on the reverse strand, counting down.
AACCTCCTCAGTCTCCGGGCGGGGGATCAATACCCCTGGACGAGTGTACCATATTTGCCCGGCAAACCAAGCTCTGCGTAAAATATAGGGAAGGGGCTCTCCTTGAAGTAAGCGACCCTTTATAGTGCAAAGTTTATCCCACAAATCAGGGGGAAACTGCATGGGCAAAGATTGCCAAAACTCTGTCCGTCGCACCCTCAAAAGGGTACAGAGAATCCACTCAGCATCCCCCTCTGCCTGCGGAAGATTCAGGTTGTGTAGGAAGGAGACGAGGGAACGATACACCTTACTCCAGGAACCACCCGCTGACTTCCCCTCACACGAGATGACTTCCCTCATGAAACCACAATCCACAATCCACGTAACGATCCACTACGATGGAGCAGGTGGGGGCTCCAAGGCAATTCCTTGACTACCCCGAAAATAAACGTGAAATGGCAGCATCGTGGGTTCATGATTCCCTCCCCCCTCCATTTGCATCCCCCTTTTCCTGAAACAAAAGCAATTTTTCCTGTTCAAACAAAAGTAAAGCCTGAATGAATTCGTCCAAATTACCATCCAGAACGGCATCCAGGCGATGGGAGGTAAGATGAATACGGTGATCAGTGACGCGCCCCTGCGGATAGTTGTAGGTGCGGATGCGTTCACTCCTGTCTCCTGTTCCCACAATCGACCGTCGCTCATGGGAACGCCTAACTTCCTCCTCTTGGTGTTTCCGATCTAGCAAACGTGCCCGTAATACCCGAAGGGCCTGGGCCTTGTTCATGTTTTGTGATTTCCCATCCTGGCAAGATACCACTAATCCCGTAGGAATATGGGTAACCCGCACGGCTGATTTGGTGGTATTGACACTCTGCCCACCCGGACCACTGGAACAGAAGGTATCGATACGCAAATCCTTTTCATCAATGACAACCTCGATCTCTTCCGCCTCGGGTAGTACCATGACGGTAGCTGTTGAGGTATGAATCCGACCGCCGGATTCCGTGGTGGGCACCCTCTGAACACGATGAGCACCGCTCTCGTGCTTGAGGTGTTGGTAAGCCCCCCTACCCTGAATGGATACGAGAACGTCCTTGAATCCGCCCAGTTCGGTGAAGTTTTTTTCCAATAGTTCCGCCTTCCAACCCTTTTCCTCCGCGTATCGCATATACATGCGATACAATGTACTGGCAAAAAGAGCTGCCTCCTCCCCACCCGCGGCCCCCCGGATCTCCAGAATGATATTTTTATCGGCATGCGGATCCTTAGGCAGTAACAGGGTACGCAACCGTTTTTGAACCTCCTGAAGTTTACCCTCTAACGTTCGCAACTCCCCCTCCAACCAGGTACGTGTTGTGTGATCATCAGTCTCCCTCAACCATACCTCCGCCTCCTGCATTTGCTGCTGAAGGTTCAGTTGTTCTGTATAGATCTGACAAATGGGTTCCAGCTCGGCCCGTTCCTTTGCATACGCCTTCAGCAACTGCTGATCACGCAGTACGTCTGGATCACACAATTTTTTTTCCAGGGTTTGGTACCTTTCCTGCAAAGACGCAAGTCTCTTTTCCATGGGCTCCCTGCATCCTTTCCTTAAGCATGGCGATCTTTTTCCCTAGCCATCATCGTACCACGGTTGTCATAGAACCGAAAAGACTCCCCCACCAGGCAGGGGGGAGAAAGGAAAGGAAAAACAGATTGCGATCCTGAACGCAACATGTCCACCTCATCATTCCCAAGGATGATTCCATTCGCACCCACGCAGACCAAATGAGACCCTATCTTACCCCTAAAACACGGAAAGGAGGCGAACCCCTTTGACCCCCACTCCCCGTTGGACACCCTCCCGTAGTCATTCCACTGTTGCAGACTATGCCAAGGACAACGCTGTTCAAATGGCCGCTCAATATCTACAGGAAGGGGGAATCGTAGCCTTTCCCACGGAAACCGTCTACGGTTTAGGGGCACTAGCCACCCACACCCGTGCCCTTCAACGCGTTTTTGCTGCTAAAAATAGACCCCATGACAATCCCCTGATTCTCCATTTTGCCAGTGTACAACGTATCCTCGACTCCCTTCCTGAACTCCCCTATCGATTACAAGACCTCCTGGAGACTACCATGCCAGGACCTATCACCTGGGTATTGAAGGGTACGATACCCAACGTATCCCCCTTAGCAACCGCCTCCCTCCCTACCATTGCCGTCCGCGTACCCCATCATCCTATCGCCCAAGCACTCCTACAGAAGATTCCCAGCCCTGTGGCCGCTCCCAGCGCCAATCTATCAGGCCGACCTAGCCCCACCCATCCCGATCATGTTCTAACCGATATGCAAGAAAAGATTGAGGGCATTCTAGAAGCCGGATCTACCCATTGGGGTTTGGAATCCACCGTGATAGACGGGAGTGAAGTTCCCCCTCGCGTCCTACGTCTTGGCTCCTTCCCAATCGATGATCTACGAAAAATCATTCCCGACATCGTAGTGAACACCCCCAAAAATCCGCAGGATAGGATTATCCGCTCACCGGGTTTAAAATACCGACATTATGCCCCTCGTACCCCCCTACACCTTCTGAAGGGTTCCGAGAAATCGGTCCATTCCTATATGTGCAAATATGCAAAAATAGAAGAAAATAATGGTAAACGTATAGCATTCCTCACCCATGCCAAGCTACTGCCTATGCCTATCAGGATCCATGACCATGTTTACCTTGCCTACCCTGGGGATCCCATACGAGCGGGACGGGTTCTCTATGCAACGCTCCGCCATTGTGATACCTACCCAGTAACCCGGATCCTAGTACAAGCCCCCCCGGACAAACCAGACTTCGCCACTGTGCATGATCGACTCACACGAGCCGCAGAAAACGTTCTCTCTCTTGACAAACCCTAGAGGGGAAAGCACATGAAAAAAATAGGGGGATTATGGACCCCATCGAAATCACTCCCCGACAATCGAAAGGCTCCCTTCCACCCCTTGTGAGGGAAAATCCCCCGCTGTACGACCATTCCTCATAGAGGAGCAGCATCCGAACGGGTGTGTGTATTTTCCGTGGGATTTTTGGTCCCATCTTTCTGATCCCCTCGGGTGACCTTTTCCTGCATTTTTTAAATCATAATTATTTTATTAATTTATATAGATAGAAAATTCGTTCCTGTCCTCCGGCCTCCTCTCATCCATTTTTATTATGAATCCTATAGGGATTGGGAAAAAAGGCGATTCCTACTTTACAGAATTTTCGATCTAAATCGCGAAATATACATGATCCCATACTATTTCTGCTTTCTTCCCAATCCCTATAGTTCATGCTGTCTTCTGGTCCGTTCTTTCTTGCTGTTTTTGGTGATAACGGGGACAGAAGAGAGTGGATATCCGATAAGGGGTCTCCGTACTTTAATGGTTATGGAACCAGGAAGACCTAGGATGGTCCTATTTTTTTATGATTCATAATAAAAAAGACAACAGAAAGAATTGAATCAACATACCCATACTGCAATGTTTCGCTCAGTATAAATGAATTTAAAATTGAATATGTTCCATTCAGAATATGGACCTGGAGTTTTTATTGTACTTTTCGTTAAAAATGAATAGTGTATAGGCACAACGTTGAAATTTGTATGGGAATACCCTATTATGAATATGCTAGATATTTCTGTAGAAGGGACACTCATGATAACCAAATAAAGATAAGGGGATTGATCCTAATGTACCATGCCCCCCTATCATTCAAAATATAAGGGATTACGCCCTCCATCCCCCCTTACAACAAGCCTTAGGTAACAGGAAATTCACAGCGGCTATAGACCGGCTATTCAGAGATGTGGTGGAGGACGATTATAAAGAACGTCTTACCTACGAGAATAAGCTAGTACTTTTACAAATACTGGGACACAGCGAGGAACTGATGGAACAGTATCGTAAGATTATCGTTGTGCGATCCTCGTACAAAGAAGGGGATTCTTGGGAATTACATAGAAGAAAGCTTTGGAATTTATACAATGATCTCATCCTAATTAACACAAAACTTTTATGGGATAAGCACCATCTATCAAAAATAAAGAAATCAGTGAGATCCTCCTTATCCGTTGTTCGGTACAGAGAAGGGTTGGATGAACAAAAAAGAGCTTTTCTCGAGGGAATTTTGAAGAGCATAGCTCACTGGTCCCACCTTGGGAAGACTTACGAGTATGTGGAAAAAATTGGGAGATAGTACAATCAACCCTTTCCCCGATGTTCAAACGTCTCGTGATGCCCTCCATGAATTCATAGAGGAGGGACTGAGATCCAAAATACAAGGAGATTCAGAACGCAGCAAAAAGCCTGTCTTGGAATGAAAGTGAGGAGTATATCTAACTATCACCTTCATAAAATCGACAACGGTTTTGTAGAAGGGAAAAATTGTGCAATCAAGCCCATATCACGCCAAATCTATGGCATCAAGAACCATCAAAATTATGTAAACCTCTTGCTTGTACGATGCAATCGTCATCTTTGTAAACGAGGTAGGAAGAAGCGTAAGGTTTCATAAAATAATGAACGAATGCCACCACAGGTAGTCCTAGATTAATTTCCTTTTCTTCTTAATTCTATTATTTATAAAATAAATGTAAACTTTACATAGTTATTACAATTTGAAATCCATAAACATATGGGATTACCTGTGATGTAACAACAATAAAAATATTTTTACTAAATAAATTTTTTCATAAACTCCCCATCGAGGTAAATCTAGTATTTTAACCGGGCCCCTTACAGAACTGAATCCTCTCGCGTCCTACGACTCTCCCCACCCCACATAGTTTTGATCTTTCTAGAACCAATCCGATGAGCTGGCCCCCTTTATCCCCCCCATTATCTCCTAAGTTTTTACGACCTGAAGACGATCAGCCCTCCCATAGCTCAGCTCGGCGTATGTTTATATCATACATAAAAATTATTTTATTAATATATTTGTAAAATAAGTGTAATTAGTACCATGTTTTTGTAGAGGATTTGCTTGGAATATCACATCCTATTTAGAATAAATATAGTTAAAAATGAAATACAGAATGTATTTCACAAATGGATAAGGCAAACGTTAGGCCATATGATATATACGTATCAAATAAAAAAATTACATAAAAAATATTCAAAAATTAGGCCCTTTCCGCCCCTTACCCATTGAAATCCGGAGACCCTTTCCGGAGGATGGGGAACCCAAGAAAAACAACCAGGGGGAGATTACAACCGAAAAAGGGATATCACCCAGAATTCCCGACCACACAGCGTGATGTTATATTTTTATAAAAATAATGTATATTATATAAAATAATTAAACAAAATAAACCACAGGAATAAACCGAATATAAAGCACAAGAATCCGAAGAAACACAATATATCTATAATATTATTTTTCCTTGGTGAACCAGGCCAGTTAGAGGTATTATTTCCAAAATCACCATAAAAATCAAGCAATGTCCAAAATCTAAAATTTAGATCTGGAGTAGTGCGTTGCCCCAAATAAATATGCAACCACGCGGGGAAAATAGAATTAGAACATTGAGATATCAACAAAATGAGGATAGATGCTTGGAAGTAAGGTGGTAAATAACTACCAAAAATACTAAAAAGATGAATAGGAACTAGATATAATATTAAAAAATGAAATATTCTTATGTTTATAAAATTATCATCCACACGACCTGCTCCCGAACACCATTTACGCTCCTGCATCACTTGCAACTTCAGGAATATGCACCACCCAAGAATTCCCGCGGTCAGCAACCAATTTGATTCCCATACTGGCTCTAAATAATAGTAAAGCAATAACGACGTCAAAAACCACGCAGGACCTAAATTCCATATAAAATACCACCTAAAACTAGAAAAGCCCCTATTTTTATATATAAAAAAGCATTTTTTTCTGTAAGAACCTACCATAAAAAGTTGGTTGCGTATGTAATACCAACGACCTTTTTCTTCCCAAAGAGTGCGAGAAGATCCTCCTGCTTGCAAAAGAGAAAATAAAAATAAAATAGAGAACCCCAGGGTATATATCAAAAGATAAACAAAGTCACTCTTCCCCCAAATTACTGACCAAGCATGCACAAGCATCATCATATGAAAAAATATCCCTAAAAACACAAAAACAAAAACAGAAGACCAAACCCTGTGGGGAGGGTATTTTAAGTTTTCATTGAACTTATCCACGTACCCTATCCTTTCACCCATTGCAATGCATTTTTACAGAAACATTTCCCACTTCCTTACTTAGTTATAAAATAAAGCAGCCCCGTTATCTCACACGAACCCATATCCCTTCTCCAACAAATTCCCATTCCCTTTATCTGTCCATCTATTTTTCAGATTCCTGACTGATAAGCAGAATAAAACTCACATATCCCATTTCGGATCATATCACAAACCTACTTAGGCTTGAATGTGTAGGTCGGAAAATCGAAGGATAGCGTATCATGCTGCTACCCTCTTCAATGACGGAGCCATATCTTCACACGAAATATCCCTCAATCTTTCCCGAATACAGTCTCATTCCTGTATCGATATTGGAGCCATTCTCTACCTTATTTACCTCAATGAAAACCACGATTAATCCTTATTTATTTTTCATAGTGGTAGATGCAGGTACCCACCATACCCTCCTTCTTACAAAATATAAACCTACAGGGTATCATAAGCGAAGGTACCTCGGTTTAGTATTGGAGTAATCTAGAAGTTATCATAAACAAAGCTCCTAATCCCCTACCGGACGCATACTAAACCCACTAAAATCAGGTATATTTCTGAATGGAAGGGAGAAAAAGAAATGGACGATATACTAAACTATACAGCAGTTCACAGAAAAAGCAACCCTCTGAACCAGAAGAATCACATGGCAGCATTCGAACGGGTGTGTGCATTTTCCGGGGGGATTTTTGGTCCTACCTTTTTGACCCCGAATGGGGGGATTCTCCCCCAAACCCCTGTTCAGAAGTTCACACCCCCAACGGAATGCTGCCCCCGAAGATACAAAACAGGAATGGTGTCATAATAAAATGTTATTATGTTATCAATTGCTTTACCAAAGGGTGAGACTAGATTCATAGACGGAGCATTCCCCACAGGAATTGCACGGTACTGGACGGGGGGACAGAAACGAATTTTCTATATATAAAAATTAATAAAATAATTATACTTAAAAAATGCAGGAAAAAGACACCCGAATGGGTCGAAAGGGTAGGACTAAAAATTCCCCCGGAAAATGCACACACCCGTTCGGATGCTGCCCAACGTTCCCTACAAAAGGAGAGCCCCCTGGGAGGCCCTTTGGTTATTATTAAGAATACCCTAAATAAAAAATTCGGATTATATTCCAATGAACCCCGAGGATCCTACTATCCCCATCTATTTTAGACAAAATATTCAGTTAAAATAGGGAAAAAAGACCTTCGAACCCACGCAAGAATAAACCCGAATCAAACAAAATAAGAAAAAACACATTATGTATAAAAGATAATACCTCAAACCTCGTGGTAAGAAATTCACCTCAATTCTTCATCCATACAGAAAGACACGTTCTGGGAGTGCAACCCTATTCCCATCAAGGCACAATCCCCTGTTCACACCACAAAATAAAAAACTAACCTTCCCCTACCATTATAGGGGCCACGCCTTAGGAACATGAGTAGCAAACCCTCTCCATTAAAAATCAATTAAACCCAGGCTTATTTGTAGTGATTCGCTTACTCTACCCATCATTTCATCATCAAGATGGGTAATTTTATCCGTCAACCGCTGCTTATCAATCGTTCGGATTTGTTCCAGCAAGATGACGGAATCACGGTCCAAACCACAAGACTCCACCTTAATCTCCACATGGGTTGGTAACTTGGCTTTCTGGATCTGTGCCGTAATAGCAGCGACGACGACGGTGGGACTAAAGCGGTTCCCGATATCATTTTGAATCACCAACACGGGCCGCACGCCACCTTGCTCGGATCCTACCACCGGGGATAGATCTGCAAAATATACATCGCCACGCTTCACAATCAAGACCTCTACACCCCACTAACCAGTCGATCCAACGTACCTTCCGCCTCTTCTTCGGCTAAAAAGGCCTCAGCAGAAATGCTCAAATTGATTCTCGCCATCTCCATATAACCTCTCTGCATCATTTCACGTATACAACGTTTCTTGCAATCTTGCAGATACATTCTAGTAGCCCGCCGTATGAAATCATTCCTGTTCGATTTATTATTCTGAACCATACAATCCACCTCTTGCAAAAGGTTCCTGGGCAAGCTAATCACAATCTTTTCTGTGCCGGACAACGAACGCACCCCCAGCTCAAGCATCATCGATGGCCATCCCCATCCTCAATATTACCATTGTGGAGAAATATCTGCAAAAACATACATCACTACCCACCACATATCGAGGATCCAAAAACCAAACCAAACCCACCTCACCTATGCGTGCTGTTTTCCCCCTACCACTTCCAGGTCTGAACCCCTTTTCCTACCCCCTAAGTAACCCGCCCAACACACACAAGCCCCGTTCCATTCGCTTGCAGAAATGAACCTACCCCATGACTATGCGAATACAGGTCAAAACGTGGTACTTGATCTATAAGAATAACAAATTCATCAAAAACAGGGATCCCCGCAATCCCCATCCCCTAGGGATGAAAGGAAATTGGCCCGCGCAACTACCTTGCCAGCCTGCAAATACTGACGGGGCACCCGGCGCCCCACCGCGCACAGAAGCTCATACGAAATCGTTCCCAGTCGCCGAGCCACATCCTCCACCCGTATCTCAGCATCACCCTGACGACCATATACCACTACTTCCTCACCAGGGGAAACGGGCAAGAGATCCACTACGTTTACCGTCAACTGATCCATGGAAACCACTCCTAGAATGGGTGCCGGTCTCCCCTTGATCAGCACATACCCACCGTTCTGCCCCACATCCCGACGAATTCCATCCGCATATCCAATAGGAACCGTCGCCACCCATTCATCACCACGTGCTACATACGCACGGCCGTACCCTACACTACTACCCAAACGTAATTTTCGCACAGTGGTCACCTTGGAACGAAGTGTGAGGGCTGGCCTCCACTCCCATCCCTCCTTCTGCAAAAAGGGTGCTGGACAAATACCGTACATACCAATCCCTAAACGCACCATCTGCCGGAACGGAACCCACTCCCTCCGTAGTACCCCGGCGGTATTCGATGCATACACCCAAGGAACGTGAACCCCAACAGATTCCAATCCCTCTATCACACGTGAAAATAACTCCACCTGCCCTTTTAGGTAAGCAGGATCCTCCTCATCCGCCGTGGCAAAATGCGTCATAATACCCTGTAAACGCAACCAACGACTCCCCTCACAAAATCTCACGGCGGCCAAAACCTCATCCGGATCGAGACCCAACCGGCCTACGCCCGTATCCACCTTAAGGTGAACCTCAAGGGACTTTTTCTCGGCATCAGAAATCTCCCGCATGGCCCGTAAATGCAACATGGACGTAACCGTCAACACCAAACGGGCCCGGATTGCATAGGGCAAGCTACGTGATGGGACCACCCCAAGCACATGGATAGGAGCCGACACCCCTGCCCCCCGCAACTCACGAGCCTCATCTACCATCGCTACCGCCAAACGCCGTGCACCAGCGGCCAGGGCAACGCGGGCCACGGGAATTGCACCATGACCATACGCATCCGCCTTGACAACAGCCATCAACTGACCCGCCATCGGTAGAGAATCGCGTACCTGTGAAACATTGTGGGCAATAGCATCCAAATCAATATCTGCCACGGTATCCCGACCGTAGTCATCGATCCGCATTATATCCCCTAATCTCAAAATATGAATAAATACCCTCCCAATCGATGAATACAATGATTCATGAATCCGAAAACCCATGGAACCATCCACCGACATAAACGGAAGTAGCTCCTCATTTCCACAATCAGGGGGAAACGAACACAAACCCCCAGACAATTATAACTCAAAAGAGGGGATTATACAGCACCTATCCCCTCAACAAACAACAAAAAGACTGCGTTAGGAACCCCGGGGGGGGAAAACTACCACGTTCAGAATACCCCCCCACTGCCCCACAAATCGTACCATGAGAAACGTACCCCCGCCCATAGTACCTACTCCACCACACAACAAAAAAACAGCACCCTGGGGCGTTAGTAAAACGACCCAGGGATCACTGTTTTCCCATGAAAATGAACATCCCTTACGATCTCCTGCAGCCCCTGCCAGGATGATGAACTGACCATATCATATACGAACCTACCCTCCGTCCATGTGAGTCGGTGATAGGGACCCTGCCTCGAACTCACGGCCAATTGTCCTCCAACCCACACAGGCAGACCCCCCTGCAAATAAAATTCATGCACGGGCATATCCCGGTATTGCGTAAGCGTAAGGAATACCCCCTCCCCCTTCCTTCCATATCGAGTCACATAAGCTCTTCCCCACAGGGTATCCAGATCAGCGGAAGAAAGGGGTTGTACCCGCATACCACCCCCGTACACCGTAAGGGGCCCAAGCGGAACAAAATCCCCTAGCCAGGTTTCCTTAGCCACCCCCGCCATATTCCATTCCTTGTCAAAAGCATTTTTATCAAAGGATACGTCCTCCTCAAAACTGCGGAAACTAACCTGTAAGCGTACCATCTGACTCTCGTCACGGATTTCTATCTTACGGGGTTTCAGTTCCTTATCCAACCAAATTTTTTGACGCGTAAGTTGGGGAAAAACAGAATAATTTGCAACCACATCAAATTCATATCCTTTGTCCTTCGACTGATATATGCGTTGCTCATCCTGGATGATACTCTGTATGATGGTCTCATAAAGATACACTTGCCCAGGACTACGCGGCCAATCATTCCGAAAACGGAAACTCTGTCGAAGCTGCGGTGTAAGTACGAAAACCCCTGTCTGATTCCGCAAAATAATTTGCGAAATCCCCCGCTGCACATTTTGCAAATGAACACGGTAAAAGTAAGGCTTTTGATACCAAACCTCGATATCATAGGTTAGGGGATCCTCCCCCATCTGTAACGTCATGGTCCCCTGACTACGATAGGAGGGAAGATCCTTTCTACGTTCTTGTAGCAACTCAGCGACTTCCCGCTCGTTTTTCGTCCCACACCCTATCCCGAAAAAGCTCCAGAGGATCAACATAAAACAAAACGCGAAAAGGTAACAGAATCCCCTCCGATTGGATCCTACCCGCCATTGTAGAACTCCCTTCCCCCGGCTGAACATCCATTCTGCCCCCCAATCCGAGGGCCCTCTGTATTCACATGTCTGCGAACCTTACGCTCTCGTCCCTTGAGGCTACGCGAAGGGGGACACGATTATGAAAATGAACCAACCTACGTTTCCCCATCCGTTGCCCCCTCCTGCCATATCACGGCTGCGGCTAACGCATGTTGACGGGTATGTGTAATCGATAAATGAATAGTGATAGGCATTACTGCAAATAGTGATTTTTGGGAGGATACACTCAAAACAACTCGGGGAGCACCCGAGGTGGGGAGAACCTCCATGTCATGAAAACGCAAACAAGCTGAAATTCCTGTCCCGATCGCCTTAGCAATAGCCTCCTTGGCGGCAAAACGCCCCGCTACATATTCCAACAACCTCAGGGACGAGCCGACAGGAAGGTAGAATTGCTCCCGCTCCGTCAAAAGACGAGGAACCAGCCTCTTCACGCCTACCCTAGCAACATGTTCTATCTCTACCAAATCCACACCTAGTCCCCTGAACAATGACCTTCCCCCCTCGTAGACCGGCGGAGGGTGGTTCCCTCCCGTGGTCAACAGGATATGGTAACACGTTTCCTTGTTCTTCTCCCCCGCAGAGTGTAAAATGATCCCAGGATCTAACAGGAGGTGCGAGAATACATTATGGGGACCTACCATTCCTACCATTCCTGGTTTTTATTCCTACATGTACTATTGGCTGCTACTTGGATGGGTGGGGCGATCATGTTGATTATGCTTCTACGGGAAGCCAGCAGGGAACCAGAAAACCAGAGGGGTGTCCTAACTCTCCAACGCATTCATCGGTGGAACTCCACCATGTATGTGCCCTCTGCGTCCTTAGTCCTTATCAGTGGATTCATTATGATGTGGTTTCGATGGCTAGGGAAGGAAAAGCCCGTTTGGTTGCTCATTAAGGAGCGCTTCGGTGTACCTATCATTCTACTTATCATTTTCCTGACCATTTTTGGAGGTAAATCCTGGGTGCAGAAGGCTTTGGCGAAACCCACACAGTCTCGTCCCTTCATCAACAGGTATCGTGGCCTTCTCTACGTTGCCGTGTTCGCTATGGTTGTACTCACCTATGCCGGAATTAGAAAGCCCATGTAGTGCCTCGCATGAGTGCATTCCTGTCCTTCCCCGTTGACGGGAAGGCGTCCGATAGCGCTAGTGCAAGACCATCCCGCACCTACCTTAACATACTTAATAAACTGTTTTATTTTTAAAATTTTAAAATAGATACTAGAAGATGAAGAATAACGTGGTCGGGGTGGTTACTGTTACCATCACCATTGTTTGCATCCACACCTTATACCCTCACACACTGCTTGATAGGACCATCGTCAAAAATCCTACCCTATCCCCCTTGGCCGCAGGGATAGGGAGAAATTCCTTTTGATGACTTTCTCCCACTTTATTCTTCTTGCTCGATCATGAGGAGATGATAAGCGCACTATGGAAAGGAAAGCGGAAAGGAAATCACACCCCCCATCGGAAAATGCCGCCAAGGAACTCATCGGTTATATGCAAAAAAAGCCAAAGCGTACCCCTGTCAAAATTACCCTAAAGGGATCCCTACAAGGCATTGACTTTGGAAGTAGCAAAATCTTCCAGAGTGGGCCCATTGCCATCGTTTTCGGTGACTGGAAGGAATTACAACCGATCCTACAAAAACACCGTAATGACATTGATGATTTTGAAATAGAACAGGATCGACGCCTTTCTGCCGTACCCCTACTGGATCTCCTACCTGTACAGGCAAGAGTGGAACCAGGGGCTATCATCCGAGAACGGGTCACTCTGGAACAACGGGCCATCATCATGATGGGTGCCGTCATCAATATCGGTGCCGTTATTGGGGAGGAAACTATGATTGATATGAATGCCGTCATCGGTGGACGAGCAGAGGTTGGTAAACGCTGCCATGTGGGGGCGGGTGCTGTCATCGCCGGGGTTATCGAACCCCCCTCCGCCATGGCTACCACCATTGAGGACAACGTAATCATAGGAGCTAATGCTGTAATCCTCGAGGGGGTACGTGTTGGTAAAGATGCCGTAGTCGCCGCTGGGGCGGTCGTTACCCGTGACGTCCCACCCTACACCGTTGTGGGCGGTGTACCGGCACGCTTCCTCAAAAAAAAGGACGAAAAAACCTCCTCCAAGACGGAAATTGTCCACGCCCTACGGAGTCTGGAATGAATCCCCAACCCCCCACCCCACCCAACAACAAAACATGGTCGGACTACGATAAAACCTACATCATGAATACCTTTAGTCGATTCCCACTGGCCATTGTCAAAGGAGAAGGAAATCATCTATTGGATGTGGAGGGGAAACGCTATCTTGATCTGGCAAGCGGTATAGGGGTCAATCTTACCGGCTATGGTCATCCCTATCTGCAGCAAGTATTACAATCCCAATCTGTAAATTATCTACACATATCCAATATGTTCTCCAATCCCCCTGCAATTCGTTTAGCCAAAAAACTGGTGACGGCCACGTTTTCCACTCAGGGTGGCAAGGTTTTCTTCACCAACTCAGGAACAGAAGCCACGGAAGCCGCCCTGAAAATCATTCATCGATTCCATCATGATAAAAGTCCTACACAGCCTGTGCAGCAGCACCTATTGGTACTTGAAGGATCTTTTCATGGCCGAACAGCAGGGTCCTACTCCTTAAGTCCTCATCCTGCGCACGCCCCCTATCCGCGTCTACCTTTCCATGTTCATGCCCTACCACGCGAAGATTTAGGAAGGGCAAGGGAAGTGTTCTCCAAGGTTCAACCCAGCGCAATCTTCCTTGAACCCATTTTAGGGAACGCAGGCGTTTTATCCCTCTCCAAAGCCTATCTGCATGGCCTGGTCCGGTTGGCTCAAGAGTACAAAACAACCCTTGTCGTGGATGAAATACAGACCGGAATGGGACGCACAGGCTACTTGTTCGCCTATCAGTATGCCGGGATTATGCCCGACCTGATACTGTTCGCTAAGGGGATAGGGGGTGGCCTTCCCCTAGGTGGTGTAGTCGCTAGGGGCGAGTACGGAGAGGCATTACAGCCAGGGGACCACGGCTCTACCTTTGCCCCTTCGCCCCTCGCCGCCGCCATGGGGGACGCTCTCCTCGATCTCCTCCTGACACAGGGCCTTCTCCAACAGGCACGGGGCCGCTCCCTTACATTTGCAAAACAGTTGCGCTCCATGCTCCGTCCCTATTATCGAAAATTGGGACTGATTTTGCGGGGAAGGGCCTGGATGTTAGCTATGGACGGACCCGGATTGCAAGGAAAAGCTCGTTGGTTACAGCAAACCTTATTGCAAGACGGTTTTGTCACGAATGTAACCGCTGGTCACGTTTTGCGCCTTCTCCCTCCACTTACCCTGACATCCTCGGAATGGGAAGGCTTCCTAACCGCACTGGAACCACGTTTGGTGGAAATGGCAGGATAATAGACTTACTATTCAGTTATATATACCCTTACCGAAAAAAGATACAAACCCGAAACATAAATTTCCCCCAAGGAGGGGAGAAAACATGCACCCATGCATTGTGCTGCGCCGGAAATTACACCAGATCCCCGAAATTAGTTTTCAGGAACACGATACACAAAAAGCCATTCTCTCCTTCCTATCGGATTTACCACAACAAAGACTAACCATCCATCATTGGCGTACAGGTTTGTTTGTCCACCTGCAGGGAACCGAGGGACAACGGCGTTGGGGTTACCGGGCTGATATAGATGGCTTACCCATTCAGGAGAAGACCAACCTCCCCTTCTCTTCCCAGAGAGATGGCTATATGCATGCCTGTGGGCACGACTTCCATATTGCCATTGCCTGTGGACTCATCGCTGCCTTCGTGGAAAAACCCATAAGGGATCATCTTCTCGTTCTATTCCAACCCGCGGAAGAGGAGGGCGCCGGGGCCCTTCAAATGAGAGAGAGTGAGTTTCTCTCCTCCCTCCCCCCCGAGGCTATATTTGCACTACATATAGCGCCCCAATACCCTGTGGGTACCATAGCAACAAGACCCGGAACCCTCTTTGCTGCTACCCAACCCTTTGCCATCCAATTACGAGGAAACAGTAGCCACGCTTCTGAACCCCATCGCGGCAATGACATGGTAGTAGCCGCCGCCTCCCTCATCCTACAATTGCAAACCATCCTCTCCCGTAATATCCCCCCCGGGGATACTGCGACACTGTGCCTGGGGCAACTGCGAGCTGGACAATCCAGAAATGTCATTGCTGAAACAGCCTCCCTACTAGGGACGATCCGTAGCCTTTCCCCTTCCACGATGGAGCATATTCAGCAGCGTATTCAGCACCTTGTCGGGGGCATAAAGCATGGATTTTCCTGTCATGCCCACCTGGATTGGGGAACACCCTATGCCTCGGTAAACAATGATCCCACCTGGTACACCGCATTCAAACAATTTGTACAAGACAAAACCCCTTATTCTTTCCTACCCTGTGGTCCTACCCTAGCGGGGGAGGATTTCGGCTTTCTCCTACAAAAAAAACGGGGCCTCATGTTTTGGTTGGGTGTAGATAGCCCCTATCCCCTCCATCATCCCGCATTGAACCCAAAAGAGGAAGCTATTCCGTTGGGAATTGCGTTGCTCAAGGACTTTTTTTGCTGGTTAGGGGACACATCCGGGAATGGGGAGAACAGGAAAATCGTTCCCCCTACTATACCCACATAACGCAGAATTTCCACGCTCAACCCCCCTCATGGGGAAATGAACCATTGTAGGCATGAATTCCTGAACGGGGTTTTCGGGGGGGACTTCCCCCCATCTTTGCAACTTCCTGCACGTATTATGAAATATTTTTATTACATTAAAAGAGAAAAGGTGTGGGGAGGACCTGATCCCGTTCTAATTTATCAAAAGTAGTAAAAAATCCCTGTTCTTTTCCGCTCATCCTTCCGTTGTACTATTCCATAAAAATTAAAAAATTTATGGATATAGAGAGAGGACCTGTGCAAAGGCAAATGGAGGATCTTTGGCACAAGGATTCCCCCCTT
Organism: Pasteuria penetrans; assembly: GCF_900538055.1. NCBI lineage: Bacteria > Bacillati > Bacillota > Bacilli > Caryophanales > Pasteuriaceae > Pasteuria > Pasteuria penetrans. The sequence goes on along the minus strand of NZ_UZAC03000001.1, from coordinate 587,801 downwards.
TCCCGACGTCCTATACTCCGAATTTATGTTCTCAATGGGATGGCCGCCCCAAACGCGCAGAATCTTTGCCCCCAAGGGCATTCCATACCCCACCATTTGGGCCAATGCCACCTACCTGAAGATTCGCCAGCGACCGTCGACGACCAAGGAAAAAAGGAACCATTTTCATAGCGATAAAACGCAGATCGGGACAAGAGGGGGATGAAGGAACAGGAACGAATTTTCTATCTTTACAAATTGATGAGAAAATTATTATCTAAAAAACGCGAAGGTACATTCCCCCAAAGGATAACAAAAATTTTATAGTTAGAAACTCCCCCGGAGGGATGTACACACCCAATTGCGTGCTGCCCTCCCAGGGAAGCAGCACCTCCAGAAGGATTCACCCTAATCCATTTACCCCTTTCCTTTATAAAGTAAACCAAAGGTATCCATGAAATGTATCGGAACCCATTGGTTCACGTCGAATAGGGCTGGCATCTCAGCCAACCCTCTCACAAAACCACACGTACTACTCTCGCATTATGGTGGCTCTTAGGGTCCCATGGGATTTTGCCCATTCAGAACACCAGTCTGGTATCATATTCTTCGTACTTTCCTCTAAGGATAGGACCCTTGTTTCGACATCGACTGTGTTTTTCGATGCTTTCCTCCAATGGTTCGCTTTGCTAATCCCCCCGACTCACACCTGACAGAATTCTTTCATCCTGCCTTTTCCCAGAACGCTCACCACCATTGCTCTTTACAACAGCAGCACTGGTGGTTTGAAACCCGCACGCCACCTGCCAATTTCGGGGGGCCCCTCCCCCACCTCTCATAGAGCACGACACGGATCCGGTCCATAAACCCCCACTGCGATCCCCTCCCATGGATTCCGTACATTCGCATATCCCCCCAGTCGATTGGGTCACTGTCAAGGAGAATTCCCCGAGTTTTCAACCTCGGTTCTGGGGTAACGAAATAGCAGGGGGAGAATGGGGAACGTAGAACCTGGAGCCTCCTACAAATCTCCCCCCCTGGGAGATTAGGTAATTTTTTATGTTTTCAGCACCACGAATATGATCATTTAAGAGCCCAAGTTCCCGGATATAGTCCTTCTTCCTCTTCTCAAGCTGAACTATACCCTTCTTTATACCCTTCCCCATTCTGGAAGTACTGCTAGACGTGCTTTCTTTCGTATGTTTATTCATCTCATCTATCTTCGTTTCAATTTCTTTTATAAGTTTAAACTTCCCCTTCGCTTCCCCCTTCACAGTGGATATCGTATTCTTTACTATACCCACATACATTTGTGCTTTTCCATATCCATTCTCCTTATAAAGGGATCCATCCCGGCGGATGTCATGCAGTACCCTATCAAACATATTCAATGCACTTGCCATCCTAGACTTCCCAGAAATGGTAGGATTATCGAAATTATTCATTTTTCTCAGGGTATAACCCAGGGCAAGATTTTCTTTTGAAATGGAATCAATATATTCTAAAGTGGAATTAGACCCTAAGCCCTTCTTAGATCCTATCCCTCCTGAGGTGTTCTTTACATTATTCCCCACCCTACCTACTGCAGGGGGAGAATGGGGAACGTAGAACCTGGAGTTTCCCGCGGATTCCCCTGCCTGAGAAATTAGATAATTTTCTATGTTTTCAATACCACGAATATAATCATTTAGGAGCTCAAATTCCCGGATATAGCCCTGCTTCCTCTTCCCCAACAGAACTATATCCTTCTCTATACCCTTTCTCATTCTGGAAGTACTGCTAGACATGCTTTCTCTCGTATGTTTATTCATTTCGTCTATCTCTGTTCCAATTTTCTCTATAAGTCCAAACTTCCCCTCCGCTTCCTCCTTCATAATAGATTTCGTATTCCTTACGCGGTCCGCATACTTTTGTGCTCTTCCGGGTCCATCCCCCCTATGAAAGGATCCATCCCGGCGGATGTCATGCAATACCTTATCAAACTTCCCTAGTTCACCTATCTTCTCCCCTAAAAAAGTGGGATTCCCGAAATTATTCATTCTTCTCAGGGCATAATTTTCATTTAAAATTGAATCAATATGTTCTGAAAATGTATTGGGACCTGGCTGTTTACGAAACCGAGTAGCAGTCTCCTCAACTACACTGGGACTGACGTTGTGGGAAACAGACGATCTTGGAATGGAAGTTTTCTCTACCTTCCCTACACCATTCCCCACCTGTTTCGCGACCCCGTTTCCCTCTGCTGCAGCATGTACCCCCAAAGACCGGTTCCTAGCGGGGGCTCCTACCCTACTGGTAGAATTGTTCTGTAAAAATCTATCAACCTCCCCTAGGCGTGCAGTACTGATGGGTGGTTCGTTCTGTAAATGTCTATCAATCCTAGCTAGGCGTTCAGCAAGGACGGAAGGGGACACAGCACGGGGATCAGCCCCTAAGACCTTCTTAGATCCTATCCCTCTACTCCTCACCTTACCTATGGAATTCACTGATACCCCTGATTTGAAAGAAACCCCCTTCATAAGACCACTAACCGCAGCATACGCGAGGGCTGTATCGGCCGTATCCTGTACAACAGCCTCTGAGACCAATTGTGCCAACTTGTCCCCTTCTGCCTTGGGGACTCCGAACAGGTAGGATCTACCTTCCATCCCCAACTCCACTAACCTTCGGATAGCACCAACGAGCTCGCCGACAAATATATCCCCGATGTTAAGAAAACGTATGAATACCTTCCCCCCCAGGGTGTGTCCATGCATTGCATTAGTTGCTTCATTCCATTTGTTCTCTGCTCTCCGGAATGTATCCCAAAAATTTTGGGCAAAAACTCTATCTGAATGGAATTTCTCTGGTATCATTGCTATTTCTTCTGTCTTCTTCTCCTCTTTCCCCCCCAATATCCACTTTTGAATTTGCTTATCAGCATTGAGTAAGAACCTAACAGACCCATAGAGGAATACCTGGGGAATTGCACCCGCAGCTTTCATTACCATAGAGTATCCCCTGTAACCATTTTTCTCCGCGTGTAAATAGGATCCCTTAGGAGCCCCCTCCGTCACCGTGGTAGTATCCCGTAGCAAACCCTGGATTTCCCTCCGTTTTCCATCGGCAAAATCATTGATTTCGTCCTGGGAACTATACCAAATCTCTTGGAGACCATTCCAAATCCCTTTGTACCAGGGTATTTCCCCCCCATCCCCACGGCTCTCAGACCCAACATGTCCTTCCAAAGTTGTTCCTTCATCCTTTTGAACTTCCCTCTTGATGATAGGGGAGGATAACAAATCAGAATCCCCCTCAACTTCATCCCCTTCCCCACTCACATGATCGTTTAGCCCCTTCCTTTCCCTGTTCTTCCTGGGGGGAACTTCTTCTAGCAACGCATCCGGTTTTGTTATGGGTATAGGCAAACCATACTCGTCCCGTGATTGATTTTGTAGTAGGCCCCCCCCAGTAGATTCGGAATCCCGCTTGTTCCTATTTCCTACACCCTGTAAGAGAGGATCTATACCCTTTCTATCAGAATGTACCCTTGCTCCCCCCCTACTACCAACAGAGGCCCCTCCTACGGGTTCAAAATCATCCTCCTTCCTATCCTCTATATTTTGTTGGGAATAACGATCCCCATCACTACCTTTCCACTTCTTTCCCCCATCCTTCCCAGAATCGGGAGGGGCCCCAATCGTTCTATCTTCGTCCATAACTTGTCCCACTGCCCCTTGGGAATGATCTCGGGAAACATGGTGGTGGGCCCCACTTTGATCACCCCATTCGCTGGGTGTGATCGAGTCCTTTGTTTCCCCCATTTTCCCCGATCCCGAATCTTGGTGGGATTGGGAATTAGGGGGAAGACCCCCATCAACGGGGGGAGGGGACATACCCCCTGATACCCCTTGTCCCCCGGAACTATGAGGGGATCCAGATGAATCCTGTACGGTTGTTTCAGATTCCCCCGATCCCGAACCTCGGTGGGATTGGGAATTAGGGGGAAGACCCTCACCAACGGGGGGGGAAGACATACCCCCTGATACCCCTTGTCCCCCGGAACTATGAGGGGATCCAGATGAATCCTGTACGGTTGTTTCAGCCCCCATCACAGGATTTGCCGTAAGGAGAAGAACTGCTGGTACCTGTATCGATACGAATAAAAAGAACAATCTCCCACGAAGATGAGATAAACCCCGATTTTCTTCTCTATCGTGTCGGTGAACGAATTCCCTTCGACTGTATTTTCCCATGTCCATAGTTCTCCCCCCCTGTCGATAGTGGATATACTTTCATTAATCAACAAATACTACCATGATATAATACAACATGGTATATTATATCATTTTGTATATGCAGAAAAAAGTATCAAACTTATTATAATATTTTTTTAAAATAAATTATTTAGAAAATGTTTATATTATTAATGAGTATAAAAAATTCTGTATAAATATTTCCGGCGTAGGTGCTTTGCGGTTGAAAAGTATTCCTTTTTGAAAGAGTACAACTGAAAATTTAGTACTATCGGTTTTTTGTTGAATCCCCGAAATATCCGAGGAATTATAGTAACTGGTTCCTATCTTGTCCCTTTTGCACACACCAAAAAATCGACATAAAGTCGATTTTTATTTTATATTTAATTCTATATAGTTATTGGTGATCCTATCTTCCTCTTCCTGATCTTCTTTTGAAGGTAACGAACGACATGGGATCCATGGTCGAGTAGACACTGTTTATTATGAAATATCGTGCTGATCTATTTCCTGGGGGCATGAGATAGAGGAAAAGTACTACCAAATAACCTTACTGTATTTATTTCATTTTATTATGGACCAGGGCGGAAACCAAACTCTGGGAACACATGTTCTGAACAGGAATAATCCGACTATGATCGTAAACAAAAGGGGGCTTCGCGCACCCCTCCTCCAGGATATAGGAACCTTACCACGGGAACCCTGGCTATGTAGAAATGGTGTAAAAATCTATTCCTTTTGATCCCTCTCGAATAGGTACTCCGCCCGAAAGTACTCGATGACCTTTTCCATCATTACCTTTCTCGTGAGAATTCCTAAAAACTGGGTTCGTACATCAATAATGGGCACATAAGACCGATGAATCAACGACTCAAAGGCAAAAGAAAAAATAGAGTTAGGAAGGATACCGAAGTGATTGACGTTCATAGCCTCCTCCACTGTCAGCTTTTCCAGACTCGCAAAATCAAGATTCCCATTGCTGGGTAAAATGCAATCCAGGATATCTGTTTTGCTAATCAAACCCTCTACCTGCCCCAAAGTATTGATAACGGGTACAGAATTGGTACCGCGGCGCGTTAAAACAAGCAATGCACGCTGTAGGGACCAAGCAGGTTCCATTACCACGACCTTTTCCTTCGGGATGATCAATGGGGCAATTTCACGTGAAAAAAGGGATGCAGCTTTCGCCCTTCTGTCTTCAAGCATATTCCCCTTCCCCTCCTCCAACAGGAATCTTGCGATCAGAAAGTGAGAGACCGAAAAATCCCTACCTTTTCGTTGACGACCACAATTCTATCACGTGCAATGGGGATTAGGATAGGTACGTGAGGGGATCGACACAAATCCCCCATTGCACTACCGTTTTTGCCAATGATACAATCAAAACGCTTTGGATCAACGAATCGGGATCCAGTATTCTCGTTCCCATTCCACCACAACGCACGCCATGGGGAGGCGAACATCATCCATCCAACAATCCAGCGCAAAGTCCGTATCCTGGCCCTGATTGCCTTGTATGGGGGACTTCTTGCCTCGTGCATTCACGGTACGCTTTGTTATTTCGGTACCGCGTCCTCTGCATCCATACGCCCCTGGATAACAGGTGAAATTGCCTTGATGATTCTCGGATTGACAACACACAGTGTTTTAGGTATGTATCGTGCCCCGAAGTTGGACATTTGTCGCATCGCAGCACTCCTTTTCCTCTTACTGGGTTTTGGAGTGGGGGCCCTCGCCTTTATATTTCCAGGGGGTATAGTATTTTTCTCCATCATATCCATCCTTATGGTCTCCGTTAGCCTATTTTTATACAGTTTCATAGGTGTAATTTCCATGCAGGCTCCGAAGGTAACATGTCCCGTCTGCAACCACATTACCAAATTACTAGGGATGCGTGATCGTTGCAGGGGATGTGCTGTCATCCTTTCCCTAGACCCGTCCGATCAACAGCCCATCCGGGAAGAGAACCACATTCATCAACCTTAAATAGCCCTTGTTTGTAGGAACGCACTTGTGATTTTATTGTAAATGTTTCTATTTTTTATTCGTATATAATTAAGGGACCAAAAAGTACAGGGTACTATAGTACATGGTGCTACTGTGGTAGATTGGAATAGGAAACGTTGCCAGGAATATGCCTGAGGGGTCAATCTTGATATCCGGGAATTCTTTGACGATATACCGCATGACTTGCTCATCAGGACACTGGAGCATTGCGGCGTAGACAAAGAAACTATAAGAGCACATCACAAGAGGGTACCCTAAAAGACCCCTACAGGCCCATTGGTTCCTGCACTATGCCCTAGACCGAGGGAATATTCGTCCGAATAGTGTCGAAGATATGGGGAGAACGCCCTTCTTCATTGTGGGGATCAAGCCCGAGCTGAATATCCTATGGAAAAATCGCAACGAAAAATGGCTCAGTATGGCCAGGAACCGCACCTGAGGAAAACCAAAATCTCCTACTGTAGGGCCGGAAACGGCCGTAGGACGGAAAAGTTACAGGGGTTGGACTCCCTGGGGCTTACCTTCTATCCACGTCAGACCGTAACCCAAATAGGGGGAGAAGGTTTCCAGGTTGCAATCCAGCCATCAGTCGGAACTCGAGGAAGGGGATAGATAAGCAGGGAAAGGAAATAAGGAAACATATAGGGCCAGATGTGGAGCCGCATGGGGAGGCCCGAGTCCACTACTATGACGCCTTTGATCCCTCACATCTGAGGAAAGCTCTACGGGCTTCGATCCCAATGTTTTGGCCTAGTAGACCAAAATGGTTCTGTGAGAGGGTTGGCTGAAATAGAGCGAGGGAAAATTGATCTTTCCTCGCGAGGCATGCCGAATTCACAACCATTTCTGGTAGGTTATATATAACAGGATCATAGGAGTATACGACGAGAAACTACTATTGTCTCTTAAACCCAATGAGACAGCAGTACTAGGATTGAAACAAAGGGCAACCTTGAATCCATTACCACAGGATTTGGGGGCTGCGGAGGCCGCAATACTGGGTCTGAACAAACAACCTGTACCCGCAGATCCCCCACGGGAATATTCTGTAGATGGTAGAATGCCAGGGATGTATGTACTGGGGGGGGACGGTCAGATCTTTCTGTACGGAACCTCTGTACGTCAAAAACCCTGCTCCAGCAAGGAGCAGGGTTTTATTTGTTTAAAAATGTTAATTGGAAATCCAACCCGAATCCTGTATCTATCTATTCAGGACCTGTTTATAGTAATTTTATATCTATATTAAACGATGATATTGTTTGTTTGTTGTAAAAGTTCAGAATTTTTTTGTATAAATAACATCGAATTACTAAAACCATAATATTCAACCCTTGTCAAGGTAGATCTTTGCAATTATCCGTGAGGCGGGACCGTGCAATTTCTTGTGGGGAATGCCCTATCTATGAATCTAGTCTCACCTTTTCGTAAAGCAATTGAGTAACATAATAACATTTTGTTATGACACTGTTCCTGTTTTGATATCCACGGCGGATTTATCTTATATTTATAAGGTGTTTCCTTTAATCACTAATTTATTGTAAATTCAGAAAATAATGGGCTGGACAGACCGTTGCGAGATTTAGGGGTATAATGGATATTGAGATGGGCGGCGGATACCCAGTCTGATGCTGGAAGGATTGTACCACATAGGTTACCCCCAGAACTAGGCGGTGGGATTCTTGAGAAGGAATATGGTACCTCCGTTCCGTGGAAGAACTCGTCGTATGGAGGGAGTTTCCCGGGGAAAAACCGTCGTGGCGCCTTAGACGGATTTTCCCCGAAAGGTGCTAGCTAGAAATCAAGGGTATGGACATCGTCCATACAACCCTGCCCTTGTTCCGTGCATAAGAGGGGATGAAAGTCATAAGCCGTGGTGGGAAGAGGTTCTCCGTTCGAAATTTCGGACTCGTAGTCAGCAGGGATCGAAAGAAGATCCTCGACAGGCAATGGGTTGGGGTTTTCTTTTTGTTTCCCCACCCAATAGAAAGCGGTAAGCATCAATTCCTTCATCGCTACCTCAAGACTAACGAATCCACCTTTTTTGCTATTCGTTCTCTCACGAAACAGAGCATTCAGCGATTCCGTGTAGTTCGTGGATAGTATATAGGGCAAAAGTATGGGGTTTTGGGTTATGGATGCCGCTTGCAAACTCAAGGAGATTTTTTTAGGACTGAGCCTTTCCCATGCTTCGCATGTCGCCTTATTTCCAAACCGATACTTCCCTGCACACTCGGACCACCGTTCTAGTGCCTGTCCCATATCCCCAGACCGTAAGACGTAAGAAGCGTCCTTAGCCATTTCCTTCTTCATACTTTTAGGAGCTGCATTCATGATGTTACGAATCGCGTGAACGTAACATCGTTGGTGAACCGTATGGTGAGGAAAATGCTTGCGTACAACTAAGGGAAAAGCCCTATGCCCATCTGTGGTAACGATACGTATATCGTTGACATTCAGGCCCCGTTCCTTTAGTTTCCCTATATGCTGATCATAGGATTCCACATTCTCATCAGGCGAGGGGGTGATCCCTATTATATCCCGCCTCCCCTCCGCCGTGATACCCGTGCTGACTGCGATCGCCTTCGAAACATAACGACCCTCCTCCCGAATGGGAACAAAGAGGGTATCCATACCTATGGCTGTATATACTGTCGTGCTCAGATCCCTTTCGAAATATTGTATAGCATCGTTGTAATAAGGTTGCAACCACTGCGAAAGCGTTTCCGGGGGCGTCCGAAGGTTGAATCCTTCCTCCAATAGTTTACTAATTTTTCGCAAGGAGAGGCCCGGAAGATAAAGACGATAAACGAAATCTTTGAGGGTATTCTTTGCACTCTGATAACGTGGTAACGAGTACGGTGAAAATTCCCATCTTGTCCTAGGAACCTCTAGATCTAGTTCCCCAAACAGTGTGCTATATCCGCGATGATAGACCCCATTCCCCTCATCCTGGGGATATTTCAGACAATGGAGGGTTCGATCTACACGCATGCGTAAGTTACATAGGTCCTCGACAACGGGTTTCCAATTCTTTGGGTCGGTTAGAGGGTCTATCTCTGGGATCCATGCGTTTTTTAACAATCCAATCAGCGCCCGCACCAAAATACTACCACCGTCGTGATGGAACATGAGGCTAGTAATATCGTCCAGGGGAAGGGAATCCTTCGTCTTTTCCTTGTGGTTCGATGGATAACACAATAATAGCAGTTTCTCAATCAGATGCCTAGATTCCTCCCACTCCTTGGGACCCCATGAGGTAATTCCCTCCTTGAGATCATCGAAAAAACGTTGAGCACGTAAGAATCGATCCCGAGTTTTTGGATCGTGCAATTGATGATATCCATCCCCTTCGGATCGTGCATTCCCCGGACCTTTATCTTTTCCGTCACGCAAAGTTATGGATGGAGAATCCTCGATCAGTGGGTTGGGTTCCGTTTCTTGGGGGGCAGGGGACGGATTCATACTATGTAATTTCCCAATCTCACCGGCTACCGCAGACCATTTTGTGTCCTTATTCCCTGCTGCCATTGCCGTTGCCTTGTTGGCTAGGGCCAGCTTCTCGTTTGCCATTGCCATTGTCTCGTTGGCTAGGGCCAGCTTCTCGTTTGCCATTGCCATTGTCTCGTTGGCTAGGGCCAGCTTCTCGTTTGCCATTGCCATTGTCTCGTTGGCTAGGGCCAGCTTTTCGTTTGCTATTGCCATTATGGTCCTATCGGTTAGAATCAGTTTCTCATCTATTAAGACATTATGGCTATGACAGAAGGGACACGTACTTTTCAGTGTTTTTCCACAATACGGGGAGTCCATGGACCGGTCGCCTATCTTCATCGAATTTCTAGCTATCCATGACTCTTCTTTTTGGATATTGATTTTTCCTGATAATGTTGTATTATGGGTGTGGATGCTCATGTTTTCCCTCCTCTGAGTTTATTGTTTGTTGATGATCAATATTCTATCAGAGGTAGGGGGCATGAGTCATCCCCTTTTTACATAATAACGCTTCATTCTTTTTCACTGCAGATCGTGCGATCGTGCCCTATTTGTTGATCAGATCGCTTTGTCCATGGTAATGGAACCTTGTTCCATCTTATCCGTAATGTTGTCAACATTACGGATTTTTTGTTGTTTTTGTACGTACCATAAACAGGATGGATCTTACTACAATACAATGTTCGTCTTCCGCGCAAGGACCTAGTAAAAATTTTATAAAAATTCATATGAAATAAGATAAATCCGCCGTGGATATCAAAACAGGAACAGTGTCATAACAAAATGTTATTATGTTACTCAATTGCTTTACGAAAAGGTGAGACTAGATTCATAGATAGGGCATTCCCCACAAGAAATTGCACGGTCCCGTGAGGCCAAATTCATATAGAAATACGTCTTGCAAAATATAATCTTACAGTGTATATTGTAGCAAATGTTCGCTGTTATTACCGAAATGATGGTAAAGGGAATGGGAAAAAACATGGTTCGCAAGAAATCGGTGATATCCCTTTTTCGGTTGTAATCTCCCCCTGGTTGATTTTCTTGGGTTCCCCATCCTTCAGAAATCATATCATCGTAGTGAATTACAACTATTGACATACATAATAAAAGTTAAAATTACACAATAATTTAAAAATTATAATAAAACATAAAAAATTACTGTAAATGGCAATTATGTAAAAAAATGGAAGCCATACCCATACTCAGGGTAGGTTGGTTTTCCTGAAAATAAATGTAAGAATATTCTTTTTTTAGTGTGAAGATAGGGGATACATGGCAGGGATAGCGAATTCTCCCAGTCCCCATGCGGACACAGAGTGATTATCCATCCCACTAAGTTTCTTTGCCTGCTCTAAGTTGAAATTTTTATACACGGAATCAATCACCCTTTGGAATGAATCAAGGGTAGGATAACAGCTCACTCCATTCGTATAACGTCTGGCCTCTCTGTGATTTCTCTCTAAGGAACCCGTTGTACGATTTTGAACAGCATCCGCTAGGTCGTAATCGAGATACGTTGTCACATCATCAAAGGAAGCCCATAGACCTTCAACGAGCTTGGGCAACTTGGATTGATAGTCATCACTAAAGCGTATCAAGCCATGAAGGGCTTCTTTTTTGTCAAGAACATGAAAAATGTCTTGATAAATCCGGCTTCGGATGGGTTCCCACTTCACTCCTTTTTTTCTCGGTCTATCCTTTCTGAAGGCCTGGTAAAGATTCACCATTTTGTGGAATTGACACCCTTGAAAACCTGCTTCGGGATATACTTGGCTTAGCGCCTTTCTGATTCCCTTATGACCATCAGCAATAAAAAGGGTATCAGGACCCATCCGTAAACCACGGTCGTAAACATTTTGGAGGGCTTCATACCAAGTTTCAGCTGTTTCGGGGGGATTTACCAAACTTGATAAAACCTCATCTGTTTTTATCCCTGATGTATTTTTCCTACTCGCTTTTATGACATAGACAGCTACTTTCCCGAATCCACGAACGGGTTTGTAGTAAGCATCCACCTTTACGGTCCTAATTTCATGCGGGTTTCTTATGGGTTCCTCATTGAATCCTCTATTCTCTTCCTTTAGATGTCCCATAAGTAATCTTGACACAGTGGAGCGTGAGATTTTTGATCGCAGAATATCATTCGACAATTCGGATATTTTTTTTATGGACATACCGGCCTTACGTAAGGAGGAAAGAATATCTATACACGACTTCGTATATTTTTTGTAGGGTTTAGTAACCGCAGATCGGAAATGCCCTTTTCTTGGCTGGGGGTCATAGTAAACCACAATTCCTTTGCTGGTGCGTTTTTTACGTTTTTTATAACCATTTCGGTCTACTTTTGGGAAATCGGGACCCCTTTGGTGTTTCTCCCGTCCACCTAAAATTTGTTTTTTAAACTGATAATTGGCTATAAAAGTATAAGCCCTCCCCATGGGACCAGGAGCCCATTCAGAATCTTCCTCGATCTCTTCCACTACATGGGGGATGGATTCCTGAAGCGATAATCCTTTCTGTTCGTAATGTTGTATACGTTCTTCTATCCTTTTTTCCATTCTGTCTATATCCAAGTCAATTGGAATCATAAAACCAACCTTTCCTATATTAAGTTTTTCATTTCAGAAACCAAGCGGTTGTCCTCTATACATTTCCCCACTCTTGTCTTGTATTTCCCTTTTCTATCTCATCTAACCCTGTTGATCATCATGCATATCGTGGAATGGAGGATCCAGAAGGGATCATGGAACAGAGTTTTTGAGTAGAGGATCGACTGTTTCCGAAGGACAATAGCGGAATTGTGTATGTAAAAGTGAGAAGGACTATAGGGTCGCACAGGGCTACATAAGGGCAATGACAGTCATAGAAGAACCCTCCTCCCCCCACACACAGGGAGGGATAAAGGAAAGCCATGCAGCAGCGCCATTCTGGAGCCCCCACGATGGGGAAGCCGGGCTCCATTACACAATGGGCCAGGCCAACACAAACAACAACGGTGAGTTGGGGGGGAGGAGGGGTAGGGGCGCGAAAACCCCCTGGCTTAGGCCAGGGGGCAGGGGGAAAGGAACAAAAACACAAGGGAATCAAAACAAAAGATCAAGGGACTAAAGACAAAAACAGAGACCAAAAACAGGGAAAGGGGGAGCTTTAGGTTCTACTGAGATTCCCGTTTCGTGTAGGAGGGACGTTTTGCTGACCTATGGATTCCTCCAGAGGAAACCCCCTGATTAAAATAAAATTATTCTGAAGATATATCTAACCACGATTCCGAGAAAAAGCACCCCTATAACGCCTTTTGTGCTATTTACAATATGATTTAACAATAAATTTCTATCTATTTATTAAAAACATAAAAACAATTGTTCATCGAAAAGACGCAAATAGGGAATTTTTAGGGACCACAGACTACCCGCTCTTGAATCTTACAGCGGAAAGTGGGATATGACCAGAAATCGCACACAAAAGAGTGCCCAAATACTTCACACCCTATTGTCTAAGATATTCAAACCCACCAAAGTCTAAACATACTTTCGAAAGGGGAGGAAGAAATGAGCACTCCACGTCATTGTACCACAATTTCCCGAAAAGACAACCCGTCAAGCCAGCCCCTTTTTCATGTTTCACCTCTGCAGTACAGCTATGGGGACTTCATAGCCAGCGGGGATCCAACGCAATTGAAATATATTGTTGAAGAGGCAAGAGAAATAGAGAATTCCCCGCTTACTCCTGTTGAACAAAGGGATAGAGTTAGGAAAGTAAGAGAATCCCTCTGCGCGTTGTCAGAGGAATTCGAACGTGGTGAGGGAGCACCCCCCTCCCGGCCCAATGATCGTAAACAGGGTTTTGAACAGCAACAGTCGAAAGAGGGGGAGGACCCTATTGCAAAATGGTGTCCAAAGCCCAACAATGAGTCATTGAAAGAACAAAAGGAGGAAAACAACGCTAAGAAGGGGGGATCCAAAGCCCAGGGGGAGAGAGCAGCGGTACTATGGAAGAGAGACCAAAAGCTCTTAAGGATATTATCTACAGATGCAATCTATGGATCAGACGACATAACAGTGTCTAAGGAGGAACGTGAGATAGCTTCCCACCTGGCAAAAGCCGCTAAAATTTGTTTAGGGGATAACGACATAGCTGTTCGAATGCACCAGTTTATTACTACATATCCCAAACAATCAACAAGGATGTTTCTCTCTACGTTCATCAGAACCCCACTAACGAATCATAGGGTGGATGATATTGAAGAGGAGTTTTGTACAAACGGTTTAAAGCACGCTATAGAGCTAGGTTTGTGTTTTGAGCAATGGTATAACCATGAAATGATGCCTGGAAACTCTCGTAATGGGTTCACCCTTCGTGAACGAAACGGGTTGAAAATACGCATTCCTCAATTGCGTGAGGCCGTTACCACTCAAATGATTGGCGATTCGGGTATTTTGGGATATCGTGATCTCAAATTAGTGGAAGGTTCTTGGATAAGAGGCATATCATTTCAGAGTATATCCGAACTCTTGTATGAGGCAAGGGGTATCGAGATCTCACCATCCACTCTAAAATCCCATATCCAACCTCTTTATAACAGGCTAGATTCTTTTGGTAACCAGGATTTGAGCGGTTACAAATGTTTTGGCATCATGTTGGATGCCTCCTATGATCACACTGACATCATCACCCATAAGGGTAAGAGGAAAAAGAAGCGTAAACGGGGAAAACCCGTACTTACAGCCCTCGGGATCTTCATAGATGACGAGGGCATCAAGCTGGTATATTTGGGTTGTAAGAGCGTGGACAGTGAATCTACCGACAATTATGCCCTGCTTGTTGGGGAACTGGTGAAGCGGGGTTTCTCTACAAAGAATGTGGAGTTAATGTTGAGCGACCGTCATCGGTCGTTCGCCGGTTTACGAGATAAGATATTTCCGCAAGCCGAGCTGCATTACTGCGGTGTCCACCTCACTCGTAACCTAGGAAAAAAGATCCCGAAATGTTTGAAAGGACCATTGGGATCGGTGTTTTTGAAGGCAGCTTACTGGGTCTTAAAAGGCACCACCAAGGAAGAGGTTTGGGAAAGATTTGGGCTTCTCAAGTCCGCCCTCGAGTCCACCTACGGTGGTGAAATGAAAGACGCTATAGAATACTTATGTGTAAATATAGAATCACATACGAATGTTGTCAAGTTTTTTAGTAATCCAGAAATTATTAGGGTTTTATTGAATACTAACAGGATTGAGAGTATGAATAGGCTCATAAGCCGCTGGGCTGATTGGAAAGGTGGATTTCGCAGCACAGAGGAACAAGAGAGAGCAGCCCACATAGCTGGACTGAGGATGGAAAAATCCCCCCTTATTTTCCCATTCAAGGAAGGGGATCTAATCCCTGATGAAGAAATTTCTGATAAGGAAAAATGTTTTGAGTTTAGAATAGGGCGTGTCGAGAAAAACTGTCGGAGTCTTATGGAGATATGTATAAAGGGATGGAAAGGAGATTGCCAAGAATTGGGGAACATCCTCGCCTCGTTGGCAAAACAAACTATTGAATGTTGCAATGGGCTATTATGGATACGGCATAATCAGCTTTTGTTATAGAAAATGGCTACAATGGTTTGATACGTCCTGGTGGTATCCGGCTTACCACCGTACCAGATTCCCCGGTGTCCTCTTAGCCCACATTCCTGATCCCCTCGGGGGAAGAATCTAGGGGATCCCGTAGGTGATGTACGGAATTCCTGAATGTAGGTTCGATTAGATTCCGGGGGCGTCACTGTGGGTACCCCTGTTGGTCCCCCGGTTTATCAAGGTCCCATGAGTATACAAGGATCTCCGAAAACAGGTGCCACTGCCTCCCTGGGTTTCGGATTCCCCGCGCAAGGGTCTGTACAATTTAGGCCCAGTCCTGATCCGGATATCGCAGCTGTTAGCGATTTCCCGCTGGTCTCTCCCTAGGTTCCACAAGGTCTGATACACCACCGGGGTATGATATGGGTGCCAGTGGAACTTCCCAATCCCCTGGGTCTAATGGAAGGGACGGAATCCCTAACACTGCAATGCAAGTGTGCAAGTGTTACCAGGCCTTTGGGAACCCCCAACAAGGTTTTACAGGCCTCACAAGTACACATTATGGGGATCATCATCATCTGAATCTGACACGATAGGGGCAATCCTTGTATCATATTCATAATTATCAAATAAAAATAACAATATAAATGCATCTATGAATATATATTAAATCATACCCAATGAGGCCTGAAAGGTATAGAGAAAGATAGATACAAGGGTTCGGGTTGGATTCCCAATTAACATTTTTAAACAAATAAAACCCTTCTCCTTACTGGAGCGGGTTTTTTGACGTATGGAGGTTCCGTACAGAAAGATCTGACCGTCCCCGGAACCCCCAACAAGGTTTTACAGGCCTCACAAGTACACATTATGGGGATCATCATCATCTGAATCTGACACGATAGGGGCAATCCTTGTATCATATTCATAATTATCAAATAAAAATAATAATATAAATGCATCTATGAATATATATTAAATCATACCCAATGAGGCCTGAAAGGTATAGAGAAAGATAGATACAAGGGTTCGGGTTGGATTCCCAATTAACATTTTTAAACAAATAAAACCCTTCTCCTTACTGGAGCGGGTTTTTTGACGTATGGAGGTTCCGTACAGAAAGATCTGACCGTCCCCTACTGGGGAATAAGGTGTACTCAAAATTACTAGACCTACGGAATCCTAGTATTCGAAAGTTTCGGAATGTCAATTATATATCGAAGCAGGGTGCAATGAATTTCTCAACTTTTCATTCTCTAGTGTTCCATACCAGTTCATTGCCGGATTCCCAAAGGACTACTCCCACAAACAAAGGGGCAAATCATATAATCCATGATGGCAGTCAAAGGGACCAAAATGAAACGGTTCCTATTTCCCTGTCTGCTCGCCATGCCAACCATTTGCCTTATCCTTGTTGCCATTGCTAGTAACTCCCTATGGCTTCGAATTTATACCGATATGGAGGACCAACGGCAACGGTTTCATAATCTATTAAGAATGGATTTTTCTATACAAAATTTACAAAAATAAATCACAGTCCAAATTTTCTATATTTTCTTTTCCCCTTTGCTTTTAGCTTTTTTCCTGACAATCTGCACGTTGTACTATGGGACACGAGGGGTACAACAAGTAATCCTCCTGGATGAAGGGGAAAAAGCGGGGAACAAAACTTGGTCGGTTGTGTCGCTTTCCACAGTGCAAGTAATTACTGTATTTTTAAGCATCCAGACAATCATGTTTTTCCTAGCCCGTTTGTGGATATTGCGTACAATAAAGAAACGAACAACGGGATAACTAGGGTAAGAACGGAAAACGGGGGGACACCTAGTTTCCCCCCGTTTCTTAGTCTTCCCCGATTTCCTCCTAGAGACATCGTTTGCATGGGAACCCCTAGCCATAATGATAAATAGTTGCATCCCAAACTTTGAATCCCTTCGAACTGTTTTCCTATTTCCCCCACGGGGGACCCGCTTCTACTGTACCGATCAGTACCATTATACCAGGGAGGGTTCCTAGTAGAAAATAGGACCCTGCATTCATTCGGTTCCCTGTCTTGTATAGGTTTTGCTTTAGCTTGGATTCAAATTTGGCAATAGATACCTCATCTATCCCCTAGGTTCCACCGTTTTATGCTCAACCTAGAACCATGCATCCAATACTCCCAGCTTCTTGACATCGTCCCTGGACGGACACAATTCGCCAACCTTACGATCATCTCTCCTCATCTCAGACTGTGCGTTGGCCGTGGTCCAAAGCTAGGCCATTCAACCCCATCTACCGATTTCGGGAAACCCCCCATAGGACACAACGACACACAGAACCCCAAGGAAAAATATAAAAAACATTAATTTTATAATTCAAAATACTATGTTCTGCTTTCTTCCCCGTCTCCATGGTTCATGCCCCCCAATCCACTATTTCTGGTGCTCGCAGAGACAGAAAAAAACTAGTTAGGAGAACGACCCCTTCCTATCCAAGAAATCGTTAGTAAAGGCTTTTTCCACATCAAAGGATGGATCCAGTAATCCCTTTTCCACCATATAGTCCTTGAAGTCAGACCATCGCTTTTTATCCTGAAATCCCCAGTAGGGGGCGTTAGCTTGGTAGTGGGACACCATATAATGTTGGCTTGCCTTTACTACTGCCTTATCCAACATCCTATTTTCCTTCATCAGAATATCAGCGGCTTCCTCCGGGTGTGCAATAGCATATCGGTAACCGTCGCCTGCAGCACGCAGAAACTTACGGAGCCTTTCTGGATCCTTCTGTGTCGTCCCCTCATTAGCTATGATTACAGTTGCATAAACATTGAGACGTGGATCCAATTCCGCAATATCGAAGATCCTTAAGGGTCGATTTTTCACATCCCCCTCTATGCCATCCCATCCCTTATAAAGCCAAGCAGCGTCGATAACCCCCTGGTGAATCGCAGCTGATTTACTGAAATCATGCGCATCGACCACAGTTACCTTACTTGGATCAGCACCTGCTTGACGCATTAAGGATTGCAACATGGCTAACTCGAGACTTCCCCCATAAGCTCCGTATTTTTTTCCCTCGAGATCCTTGAGTTGGGTAATACTACTTTTCTTCGCAACGGTGATTCCATTAGGATTATTTTGCATAAGGGTTGCGATGGACCGAATAGGAACACCCCTTTTACGGGCCATAAAAACGCTCTTTTGCCCGCAGAGACCGACATCAGCCTGTTGGCTACCCACGATCCGATCTGCCGCAACGAATTGCCCCTTCAGAAATTCGACATCAAATCCCTCCCTCTGAAAAAAACCCTTATGTTTAGCTACATACAGGCCTGTGTGAGCCGTATTGATAGTCCAATCCATGGACACCTTAAGTTTAGAAACTTGTCCTGGTGCTGTGGAATCCTTTACCTTTTCCTCACCGCAACCTGCCAACCCCAAGGCCATCGATAAAAACAACGATGCCGCGCAAACAAGAAGGGAACGGGGATAAACACTGTTGGAACACCCTTTCCCATTTTTCCGTGAAGTCGAGGAGGATGTGAAAACGCTACCCAATAGAAAACAAAATGTGGACCATCTTCGTCTCCTCCATGAACTATTCCTCCACAAAGAACAAAACATAAGCCATTTTTTCATTACGTACCCGGGTCTATGTTGTAGGGGAGACTTTTTTTTTGGCATTTTGTCACGCCTTTACCAAATTATAGAATTAGTAGATGGATATACCCATGTTTTTAAAGCATAATATGCGAAAAACTTGTGGATCCCCCATGCGTAATTCACCTGCGGGCTTCCCATTCCTTTCCCTCACGGGATAGAATACCCTATCCAGGGTTTTCTTCAGAACATGGCTGGGAATCCATCGGGTCCCCTAAATCTCTGTAGATACGCTTTTCCTCTGAAATAGATCCTACGATAAGTGATAAAGAGAACACCAATACGAATTCTCCATAAGTATTAGGGTAGATTATGGAATAGTGGTCCTACAAAAAAACATGCGAAACTAGAACCGTAAATGTGGATGCCTACTGCAAATCAGTTCATGGATCGAAAAAAACAGATGCTTATGCCCCAGGGACAAGCGGGAAAAATAGGACAGGGACAAAACTAGAGGGTTGGCTGAAATGCCATCCCTACTCGATGAATGCACACACTCATTCGGATGCGAACCCGATTCCCACACACCACATGAAAGGGAGGGGCCCACATCCTTTCCTAAAGCCACCCCCTATCCCAAAAACGCCAAGAGGTAGAGAACCCGCCACCTTACCAACCCAGTTTCGAAAATCCAGAAACGACCTGCCCCCCACAACCTGAACCACGTTTCCACAGATCGTAATCGATACAGGTTTGCAGGGTCCGTTTCATCGTATCACGCTTCCCAAAAATGGAAAAGACAGGGTAAAAAAAAACGGACCACGGTTTGGTCCAACTGCATGGTACCTAGCTGGAGGGATTCTCCCTCTTATCCAGAAGATCATTGGTAAAGAATTTTTCCACATCAAAGGATGGATCCAGTAATCCCTTTTCCACCATATAGTCTTTGAAATCGGACCATCGTTTTTCATCCTGAAATCCCCAATAAGGAGCATTTGCCTGGTAACGGGGCCCCATATAATGCTGACTCGCCTTGACTACCGCCTTATCCAACATCCTATTTTCCTTCATCAGAATATCAGCGGCTTCCTCCGGGTGCGCTATAGCATATCGGTAACCATCGCCTGCGGCACGCAGAAACTTACGGAGCTTCTCCGGGTCCTTTTGTATCGTTTCCTCATTAGCTATGATCACAGTTACATAAACATTGAGACGAGGATCCAATTCTGCAGAATCGAAGATCCTTACGGGTTGATTTTTTACATCCCCCTCTATGCCATCCCATCCCCTATAAAACCAGGCGGCGTCAATAATCCCATGTTGGATCGCGGCTGACCTACTGAAGTCGTGCGACCCAACAACAGTTACCTTACTTGGATCAGCACCTTTTTGACGCATCATGGATTGCAACATGGCTAATTCGAGACTCCCCCCATAAGTTCCATATTTTTTCCCCTCGAGATCCTTGAGTTGGGTAATACCGCTTTTCTCCGCAACACCGATTCCATTGGGCTCGTTTTGTATAAGGGCTGCAATGGACCGAATAGGAATACCCTTTTTACGAGCCATAAAAACGCTCTTTTGCCCGCAGAGTCCGACGTCGGCCTGTTGGCTGCCTACAACCCGATCCGCCGCAACGAATTGTCCTTGCAAAAATTCGACATCAAATCCCTCTCTCTGAAAAAAACCCTTGTGTTTGGCTACATAAAGGCCTGTGTGTTTCGTATTGCTGGTCCAATCCATGGACACCTTGAGTTTAGACATCGGTCCCGGTACTGTGGAATCCTTTACCCTTTCCCCACCACAACCTGCCAATCCCAAGGCCACCGATAGAAACAACGATACCGCGCAAATAAGAGGTGGACGGGGATAAACCCTATTCTTCCATAGAATCAAGGGGAATGTGAGAATGGTACCCAGAAAACGAAACACAGATAATCCCCGTTTCTTCCATAGACTATCCCCCCACGGGGAGCGAAATATAGACCATTTCCTTTTTGTGTCCCCGGATCCATATTGTGTAGAGGCCTTTTTCGTCAGCATTTTATTCCACCTTTTCCAAATTTTCGTGAATCGAAAAATACAGAGGTCCACGTCCTAGGGACAGGCGGGAAAAACGAGACAGGGGCAAAAGCAGATGGGATCCAGTCCCACCAGCTATGCCAAAAAACCGAGCGAAGAAACCGAAATTTTGGCATATAAAGCCCCCCAAAATGCTTACTAGTGCAGCCCACCCAATGGGCATAAAAAAATCAGAAAAGAGCGGGGTCAAGTACATACTGAAATGGGGTTCCCAGGAATATCTGTTCTATAAAAAAATATTCATGAAATCCCCAGAGAGGATAGGCCAAAAAAAGGACAGCATCCCGCTGTGGATGTGGATTCCTGGGCGGGGTTTTCGGGAGAGATTCCATCTCGGGGACTCCCTTTACTCATATTTACAATATTTTTATTATATTACAAAAAACACACATGGGGGGAGACCAGACCCTACTCCCTCTTTTTCTACCTAATCTACGAACCCATGATCCCGTCTTTATTTTTCAAAAATAATAAAAAATCCCTATCCTTATCTCGATCGTCCCTCTCCATCCCCAAAATGATGAGTACATACCTTTCCTCTCTCAGAGGATGTGTATAGCAATCCTTTTTCCACCATAATAGTATTTAAAATAGAACAACTTTTTTATCCTGAAATCCCTAGTAGGGAGCACTTGCGAGGAGTACTTGCTTGATAATGGGGCACCCTATCCTATCGGCCTGCCTTTACTACCGATTGATCCCATATCCTATGTTCCTCCATCAAAATATCAGCAACTTCTTCTGAATATGCAATGGGCGTATCAGTACCATCATCCTGCAGCAACACGTGAGAACCTATGGGGGACCTCCGGGATCCTTCCGTTCCCTTCCTGGCTACAATTACGGTTACATAAATATTGAGACATGAATCCAATTCTGCAGCATCAGATATGCTTAATCCACACGATCCCATCCCTATATAAAGCCAGGCAACATCTATAATACCCTGCTGAATCGCATCGACTTACTAGAAATAATAATAATTATATAGTTATTTACCTATTGGGATCAGCACCTGCTCTCGACACACAGGCCGGGACTTTTTCCACGACAAGCATCCCATTGGGATCCCTCTACATAAGGGTTGCAATGAACTGAATGAGGATACCCCCATATACGGTCTTATAAAAACAACCTTTTGCCTACAAAACCCAACATCAGTCCGTTGGCTACCACAATCCAATCTCCATTGTCCCCTCAGAAATTCAACACCCAATCTCCTCCCTTAAGGAAAAAAACTCATGTTGGGCTACCCACAGGCCCGTGTGCTTCATATGAGCAATCCAATCCATAGATACCCTGGAATCTACCTTGGTGCCATAGAATACTCAAACCTTTCCCTCACAACGCCAGCTCTAGGACCATGGACAAAAACATTGTGTAAGGGAGGGGGAAACGAGAGTGAACCCACGGGCCCACCTCTCTTTTCTGTTTCCCCGTAAGATCGAAGGGGACACCCAGGGGGTAGCTCCTTTCCTATCGAGTCTGCTATCCTCGGCCGCTCACATGGCGAACCCCTCCCGCGGAATCTCGGGGAGGTTCGCCTATCGAGTTTATTGTTCATTCTTACGATGTAACATCGCGGTGCTCGCTGTAACCGGCAAATAAGTTTTCTACCTTAGCCTGCCATTGCAAGCGTTTGAGGCTCTTGCTACTGTCGAATCTCTCCATATCCTGGAGAGGAACCAGGAGGCTCTCGAAAATTTTACTGGGCCTTGGGGTAAGACAATGAACCTCATCTGCTAGAATCGCGGCTTCCTCCGTACTGTGAGTGACGACCAATGTAGTTGTGTGTCGTTCCTTGAGCAACCCTCGCAGCCATACCAACAACTCTTTCTTTTTGAGGTTGTCTAGGGAGGAAAAAGGTTCATCTAAACACAGGAGTGCATGCCCACCATACAAAGCACGCGCCAAAGCGACCCTCTGTTGCATTCCCATAGAGAGAGCCTTGGGATATTCCCTAGCATAATCAGTTAAGCCAATGACAGCAAGGAGTTCTTCGACGGATGGGGAATCAGTAGCAGGGTTGGGTTTCTGCGAAAGCCTCCCCATCGCTATATTGTCATACACTGTCTTCCAGGGGAAAAGAGAAGGTTGGGGGGACAGGTACCCGATCCTACCAGGTTCCCGAATGAAGGAGCGCCCTTGCAAGTAGATGGACCCCTTAGTAGGAGCGTATAAACCACCAAGGATGTAAAACAGTGTACTCTTACCACATCCCGAAGGTCCTAGTAGAGCTACAATATCCCCCTTATCCATCCCAAAGGAAATGTCATTGAGCACCAATCCCCCCGATTCTTCCCCTCGTTTACCATTTTCATAGCAGAAACTGAGATTTTGAATGGAAAGCATTACCCTAGAGCTCCTTGCCACTTTTTTAACCTGCGAAAACCCAAATAGGAAACGACGTGGACCATGAATAATAAAACTAGTGTCGTTAGAACAAGAAGTAACGCAGCGGCAAACAGACGTCCCGTATGGAAGTTGAAATGGGAGGACTCACGGGCAATATATCCTATCCCGTCGGTTTGACCCGCCCCAATGCTCTCGGCTAGTACAGCCCCGTTCACGCCACTAATGAGCGCCAATTCAATTCCAGAGAGACAGGCCCCTAAACTGCTGGGCAACGCAAGATGAATGAGGCGTTGCCAACGAGAAGCGCCTGCTATTTCTAGGTAAGTGTATAGAACAGGATCCACCTGTTGCATTCCCCTGCCCATAGAAATGAAGACAGGTAGGAAGGTAACGAGTACGACAACGATAACTCCTGTTGCTTTCGATTGACCCAGGGGAAAAACTAGCATGGGGGCTACCACATACATGGGAATGCTTTTAGTCGATACCAGAATAGGATGTAGGAACCTCTTGAGAGTAGGCAACAGATAGAGCAAAATAGTCAATACGATACCAAGGAAAATACTAATAAGGGTGCCCAATATGCACAGAAAAAGGGTGGTTTTCATGGCGCCCAACCAAAGATCTGGATCTTCCTGCAGTACTCCCAAAACTTCCATAGGGGTAGGGAATTGGAATTTCTCCGTTCCCGGGATACCGCCTGCTATTCCTATCCATAGAGCAAGAACACAAAGGGTACTCAATAGGGAACAGAATATAGGCAATCCCCATCTTTCCCATGGATTACTCCACAAACTACCCCATAGGGGGGCAAAGTAGGGAAAATTTTTGTTTCTCCGCTGCGTCTTTAGATCCATGTTGTGTGGAAGCCCCTTTGATCAGCATTTTGTCCCACATTTGCCCAATGTATGAACGGGCGCTGCCGCAAAAACAAAACGATCCCCTCGATCCCTGATCTGGATATAAGTTGCTTTATATGAATTTTTTCAATTTTTAATAAATTTTGTTCTAACGGGTAGGGAAAAGCAAAAAATGACGTGGCTGGAACGACGATCGTCGCCGTCGCTGTGATGTACACCGACACCACACGAACCCCATTTTTTCGGTGAAAAAAGTGCTCCACTGTGCATGAAATCAAAACTTTCACGGGATTTGCCAATCCCCAGAACCGCTTTCAGGACATGGTCCTACCCCCAGCAGGTTCCTAGATCCCTGTGAACCCATGTTCCTCCGCATTGAATTTTTATGATGGGGTAAAAACATCCTAATATGTTATAAAATAACGGCTTTCTTCACCTACACCACATCTCCTCACCTCATCAACAATTTTAGGGGGCGACAGGAGGGTAACCTACAGGTCGAAATTCAAACCGGTTCCAGGGTGATCCCGGCCCTATCCCAGTCCTTATATTCCAATGATGGGACTATTCAGGAAGCAAGCGAACTCAATGCCCCTGTTCCTAATGAACTCTGTAGATCCAGCCTCGGACACAATTGAATCTGAATCAGCAGCTAGGAACTACCCCCGATTCCCCCTCTTGCCCAAAACCACCACGTCCTGGTTAATTGTACCATCTGTGAAAACGGGAGTGCAACAGAGGAAACAATGGCATCCGAACGGGTATGTGCATTCTCTTGAGGGAATTTTTAGACCTACTTTTGGCCCCTCCAGGGGAACATATTTCCCTTAACTTGTATAAATAGTGCTGGTGCGGGAAGTAAAAATCAGTTGATTTGGTTTTTCCAATATTAATTATATTTTCAAAATAATATATTGATTGCTAATAGTTGATAAATTACTTCTGTATAATATGTATAAATAATTTGTAATGTAAATAAAAAATGAATAGTATGAATGTTTGGGACTAGATACAATGAAACGTAACGATTATGGTTGGGTTTCTACTATAACCATGGAAATTAGGTTTTTGAACCCATGATTGTGGAAATGAATGCCCTATTCCGTACATCTTAGCACGACAAATAGACCGGCCGATATTGCCGATTATTTTATGTTTTTTTTCAATTACGAGATATACTAATCACTATATCGCATATTTCCTTCTTATTCTTATAAATTTTACTATATATTCGGAAAATTGAGATGTGTTATACACTACACACTTTGCGAACATTGTCAACCTAGCTCTTCGTTCACCACGCACCTTAGTCGGCAAGCTCCGTAGGTATTTTTTAGTGCGGAGCAAACGCCCCCAATGGCCGCACGATGGTTCCCTGTTTCACGCATCGTGTGATTTCCTTTGTTCTTTGTGTCTCGTACAAACGTGCTTGCCCTTAATTTATTGGGGTTCCCCCTTTGGCCTGTCCTATGGGTGAAACATAGGAAAATACCCTCTGATTGGGCAAGCTCACTGACCTCATGGCTGTAGTACCCCTCATCAGCACACAACCGCGTTCCATCATGGGGAACCCATGTTCCTATGTATTCCTTCGCAAAGGTCGTATCCGGATGCAGAGAACCTCTAAGATCAAAAAAGGAAATTAGGCTTATTTCCCTTTTTCGATCACGATCCCCCACGATCTACCCGGAATATCCTCCAACATTCCTGTTTGTTCTTCTTCCTGTACTGAGCATCAGGATCATAAGGGCTCTGTGGGCTACCAGAACGCACCTTGAGGAGCATCCTGAGATTTCCTCGTTCATCCTCCTCAGTCTGTTCCCAGATCACCCTTTCTAGCAATGCATACCCCTTGATTGATCTGATTTTGTCATATTTGGAGAGGCATTTCCTTATAGCCAAGCAACCCATAATCAGCTCTGCAGTCCCATGATCCTTTGTTGTTACCCCTTCTTTGGGGGGAAGAGGGGGCTGATGGCTCAATGATTGCCGACTCTCGATGTCTGTTACTTTGCACCCCTTTTCCAGAAAGACCTCCCACCCCGCGGGGAGGGGAATCAGAAGTTCAGCCGGGACACAAACCACATTTTTTGCTACCAAACAGATCATTTCATTACATGTTAATTTCCTTATGTTACTTTTGATTAGCGTGCTATCCATTCTACAGCAGGTGGATATCATATCTATTATTGACTTTTGGAAGGTGATGAAGTGCTGAAAGAAACCCTGTGTACCATTGCATCTTGCTTTTTCCTCGTATGCCAACAACGAAAGCATGTTGCCCGTAATACTCGCAAAGGATTGCAAGTTTAATTTCTTCCTTGGTGGAACACCAGTACCACTTGTCCGCGAAGTATCCAATCCATTCCTCCACCCCTTTCAAGTTCGACGGTTCCATGGTACAATGCCTTGAGACCATCTGTTATCAACCTCCTTTTTGTATGTGGATACAAAGAGGATGGTATAGGAATAATAGATGGTCTTCAAGTTTCTTTGGGAGTATTTTTCAGGTAATACATAGAAGTTATTTCGAATGTACATAGGGAAAGAGGGTCACGTCCTACTTTACTTTATATATTCAGAATATTATCATAAATATGGGTAGACTGACCATAGTTGGGGGACCGAGCTTCTATAGATAGTATGATCTCATAAAAGTTTATGTGGTTATTTTTATGAATCCGCTTCCATTTTTATTCGAACCTCAGGAAACAATTGTGAACCTTTTTAACCGCACCAGCACCATGAAATGAATATAAACAAAATGTAAGACTCTAAACATGGTATATAAATCAGAATTCCTGATACAATGATGATATAGTGAATTCAGGGTGCCACGTGAGAAGAAAGAGTGGGATTATGAAACAGCCACTATTCCTCTATAACGGAGGGAATCATGCATCCCGAGGCAACCCCCCCCTAAAGATCAAGGAAAAGGACCAGGGACCTCCTTTCCCGCCGGCTATTCTTCAGTTAAAATGAATGAAGTTTACTGGGTAGTCCCCAGTGATCACTAAAAATAGCAATCTCCCCCACAACAATCCACACAGTCGTAACACACATGTTCTATATTTTATATCTATACTTGTACTCTTTGCACAACTTGTGATTCACGATAATTCATCTAGATGAGAACGTCCCTATAAATAATAACTCCATCCACAATTTATAGATATTATTTAAAAAAAACTTCTTTTTTATTTCTCGGGCCACAATCACAAAGTTTACTCAATCCCTTCAGAGGGGGAAGTATAGAAATGAAAACTAAGCCGCACAAAAGGAGAAGATGGTTATGGATCGTACTGGGTTTCCTAACCACCCTCTTCATCGCAACCGCCATCGGTGCTAATTATCTGTGGAACAATATCCAGACCAACAACCCCACATCCCCCAAAAACCAGGAACGACCCGCGAACCCCGCAACGGACCCGGTAACTGTTTTGTTGCTCGGCGTAGATAAGCGACCTAACAATCCTGGGAGAGCCGACGCCATCCACCTTATCCACCTCGACCCAAGAGGAAAAACCGTTAAGATGCTAGCCTTTCCACGCGATTCCTATGTAGAAGTTCCTAGCCACGGTACCACAAAAATCAACCACAGTTATGCCTATGGGGGTTCCCCACTCGTCACCAAAACCGTGGGAAATCTACTAGATATCCCCATAGATGGCTATATAGAAGTCAATATGGAGGGCTTCCGCGCCATTGTAGACCAACTTGGGGGCATCACTGTAGACACACCTTTCGATTTTCAATTTGGAGGGCATGAATTCCACCGGGGTCCCATGCACCTCGACGGTAAACAGACCCTAGACTTCGTGAGAATGCGAAAGGCAGATCGGGAGGGAGACATTGGCCGCATCAAGCGGGGTCAGATTGCCTTAAAGGGCATCTACCATAAAGCACTTTCCCTCGAAAACGCCCACCTCACACCCGCTCTCCTTCTAGAACTCAGCCATCATATAAAAACCGACCTCCCTCTCACACAACTGTACAATCTCTATGGCACCTACATTCAAACAAAAGAGAACCTACACATCCAACCACTCCATCTGACAGGAAAATCAGCCAGAATAAACGGTGCATCCGTACAACAAATAGATCCAGAAGAACTAAAGAAAATACGTGACACCCTAACGGAAAACCAATAACTCCCTCAAAACCTACCCATAGCACGATCGAAGACACACCATAAAACCCCTACGAACGGGGGCCCTCCACAAACTCACCAGCTTGGACAAAGTCACCTGCACGAACCAAAACATTAGATAAAAGAATCGCCCCACTACCCACACGGGCGTCCTTACTAATGCGGGGTCCCTGCCGCTGCATACGTGACAAGAGATCCTGCTGTGATTTTCCAGACTCCGTGGGATCGCTAACGGCAAGGACACCCGATGCCAACACCGCAGAAGACTCCACATAGGTATAGGCACCCAAATAACTATGACTATGCAGCTGGGCACCTGACTCTATAATCACATTATGGGAAAGGGAAACTCTGCATCCGAGATGGACAGCCTGTCCAATCGTACACCGCTCACGAACCCAGGAAAAATCCCCCATGGTAACGCGGGTACCAACCTCCGCCCCACGATAAAGAACTACACCATGTCCAAATAAACCATCCTCACCAATTCGGAGCACGGGAAGACCCCCCCCGTCCGAGGAAAAACCCGAGGATGGACGAGAATGCTGATAGGGAGGTACACCTAACAAAGCTTGATCCCCCACCGTAACACGAT
The DNA here is from genome assembly GCF_900538055.1 of Pasteuria penetrans. Classification (NCBI taxonomy): domain Bacteria; kingdom Bacillati; phylum Bacillota; class Bacilli; order Caryophanales; family Pasteuriaceae; genus Pasteuria; species Pasteuria penetrans. Next base: position 558,910 of record NZ_UZAC03000001.1, on the reverse strand, counting down.
CACCTATCCTCGTTCCTGCATAAATTCTACCATGGGACCCAATCCGTACGCCATCGCCGATGACAACCCCCGCATCCACGATGGTAAAGGGACCCAGAACACTCCCTGTTCCGATCCGGGCTGTGGGATGCACAATTACGGATTCACCCATTTCCCCACCCCCTATAAGCTACCCTCACTATTCGCATCCAAACCCCCGTCGGGAAAAATCCCGTGACTCCATATAAACATATCCATCAATAATCCCCCCCATCCTCACTGTTCCCACCAGAGGAAGCATGAGGAGACGACACACCCCCTGCCGATTCGACGGGATAGGGAACCAACGCAAAACGCAACTCGCCCTCCGTAACAGATTGTCCTCGGACCGTGGCTGAAGCCTCCGCCTTGCCTGTCCAACCACGACGGCGTACTAAACGTACCGTGAGAAGTAACTGATCGCCGGGGAAAACGGGCCGGCGAAACCTCACCCCATCAATGCCTGCAAAGAGCGGTAGACGACCCTTGACAGCCTCCTGATCCCGCAAAAGGAGAAGAGCACCTACCTGAGCCAATGATTCAATGACGAGAACACCTGGATAAATAGGCTGCCCCGGAAAATGTCCAGCCAACACCGGTTCATTAGCCGTAACATTCTTACTACCCACGGCCTGCTGCCCCGGCCCCCATTGGAGAATCCGATCCACTAGCAGGAAGGGAGGACGGTGTGGGAGGATACGCTGGATCATGCTGCTATCCAACTTCTGCATCTCCTCTCTAACCATCATCGTAATAAGAAAAATTGTCGTATCCATAAGAATACAAAAATCTGCATCCCTATTGTACGCATCGGCTGTAACCCTTTGCAACCCCTTACCATACCCCCGGGACAGAAAACGCAACACTCATATTCCAAATGATAAGAATAGGGGATTATTCCTCAACCAACATTGCCAAACCCATCTGTATCCATCATCCTCAAAAAATAAAAATGTTGATAATTAAATATTCTTACTTTTTTTCTAAGGGGAATTCCCGCCTCATCAAGTAATCGAGTCATTCCTATGCCATTTCACCCTACCATGAAAACACGATGCCAAAATGCACTCGCCTACGGCAAGCAATTGGGGAGTACTACCCCTTGATCCATCCCTCTCTTGTAGGGGGATAGATATCCCTCTTGGGCATAACCATAACATACAGGAGAGTACAACATGTTTCAGCCCCTGGATCCTACGCCTTCAGGAAAACGTCCCGGGTTTATTTTCCTCTTATACTTTATTTTGGTGGCCTCTCCACCACGAATATGACGAATGGATTTGTGGTACTCTAAGATCTCTTTCACCTGGTTCGCTAGATCTGGGTTGATTTCCGGGAGCCTCTCTGTAAGATCCTTGTGCACCGTGCTCTTGGAGACACCAAACTCCTTGGCAATCGTTCGCACCGTATTGCGGGTCTCGACGAAGTAGCGGCCAATTTTGATGGTTCGCTCCTTGATATAGTCATGCACACGCTTTTCTCCTCTCCTCCCACAGTTGGTACATTGTATGAGAGGTCGGTAAGCGGTTATTCACAGGACCCAAGCTCTAAAAGATGGAATCAATCACATAGCAAAAAAAAAACCGTTCTGGATAGCAGAACGATTTTAAAATCCTCAATTCGTGGAAGAACCCCCCCATTATTCCTAATTTACGACATCCGACCGAAGCTGATTTTCCGGATTCACCACTCGCCCTTGGGCATCCAATGTCTCCAAATGCAAATGGACACCGGAACCACCTTCCAATCGGTTGTTACCTGCCCTCGCAAGTACTTGACCTCTCTGCACAGACTGGCCCTTTTGAACAACGATATCGGCCAGACTTTGATAAATACTCTTCCGTCCATCCGGATGAGTAACCTCAACCTGTTTACCCACAACCGCATCCTCCTCCACACGGGTAACCCGCCCTGCGGCCGTGGCCAAGACATCGAATGTATGACCGTCAGGACGCGCAAAATCGATCCCCGAATGAGGGAAAAAAACATTCTCATAATGAATTAGGGATGCCCCCTCTCCTCCCCCTTTGGAGGATCCACCCTGATAAAAACCCATAGTTCTCACCGCGCCCGACTTCAAGGGAACGGGCCACCCCATAGCCTCTGAACGGGTAATAGCGGATATTGAGGTATCCTGCTGAGCCCCCCTCCTACTACCTTTGGACGAAACACCTCTGGTCTCCATGGAGGGGGGAACGGGAGGGGCAACAGTGGGAGCAATTCCCTGAGAACGGTGGGTAGAAGGAGACCCCATGGAGGACGAGGTGGTTCCCGAATCAAAATCAAGAAACCGCGAGACAAAGAGAACACTGAAGATTAGACAAGCAGTTGTTACGTATACGACGGGAAAAAACCACTTTTTACCTAGCAAACGTCGCAAATGGTATCGACGCTTGGCTTTCTCCAATGACGTTGGAGGTTGCGGCTTTGTTCCATCCTTCTTCATAAATTCTTCCACCACCTCGGAAGCCAGTCTGGGCATTCCTCCCCCTCTTCATACATATTCCACCCATTTACCGGACAACGGTAACCGAAAAATTTATAAGAAGCCAAAAGAACCCCCAAGTAAGCAATGGAGGTTGAAAGAAACCGCAATGGATAGAATGATAATACCAATATTCAAACAAGCGGGTACTCACAAATAGACACAACAAACCTCAGAAAAAGAAAGAATAAAGTACCCACTACCCATCGGCCCCTGATTACAGGATTCCACCTACGTTGGGAGATGACCACCTACCTATGATTCTATGTCAAAGCCGATTGATTGGGACAAGGACCACCCTAGGGGAAGCAATCCGCATCATGAAACCCCTAGGATTCGATCTAGGAGGGGCCAAAACCAACGAACAGGGATTCTTGGACAAGGCACTGGACGAGGGGGATGCTGCGCCCCACTACTACCTACGATTCCCCATTAGACGACCACCTGATTGCAATGGCATGGGTATTGATGATCCCGAGGCTATCATTGAATTTCAAGAACCCTTTGTCCTACGTCACGAATACCGGCGAGGAAACGACCCCTCCCCCAACAAAACGGGAATTGCAGGTGTCATGATCGACCAGTTCCAGTCACCCCTATCCGATGAAAATCTTCCCATCAGCAGACGATGGGTGCACCAGGCGCAAGCCACGCTACTCCAATTGGAGAGGCTCTGGACACAGGGAAAAATAGAGACACTACAGGGAACCGCTAGCGTACGTGGACCACAACCCCAAAAAGATTAGAGAACCTCAACAGTGTAGGGAACAGTAATCATTCCACCCGAGCGAGGGAGTTCCGCCCACAGTCTGTACTTCCCGGGCCTGGGAAACACCACCACAAAACTGAATCGGGGATCCCGCATGAATTCCCCGTCAGTCTCATAATACAAAAGCTCATCGGATCCGGGGGATAAAACCACCAACCGGGCCATAGAAGCGAGATGATCGGATGAGCCCCGTATGAACCCTCTCCCCATATCGTCACGCAGGGAAAAGGTTAGAACAACCCCTTGATGAGCACGTAGAGGGCCAGGGGTCTGCATAATCACCCTAGCCCCGTTCATGGATTTCTCCGGATTGGTATCCACGGTGAGGGATTCTGAGGAAGGATCACCACCCGTTGTTATTGTACCTGTACTACCCTGGACAGCTACCAGATGACTCTCTGGTATCCATCTACCCTCCGAGTGGGGGAATGTCAGCCATAACCGGTAGGTTCCCCCACTCGGAAACCGAATGGGGGCTCTATACTCCCCAACCTCTTCACCTGGGGAAAGATCAAGAACACGGAAAAAGGAATCCAAATTCTCACTAGACCAAACAAGCAATGGAACCCCCCTAGGTATATCCCCGTCCTTCTTGATCCTCAGATGCAGTTCCGCTTCTTCCCCAGCTGTCACCAAGGACGGTTTCCAGGACCAACGTACTTCCAACCTCTTGGGCTGAACAATATCATGACTCGGACCATTGCTAGGAATTACATCATGATTACAGGCCGAAAGAAATAATAGCAACATAGGTAACAATGATAATGACGCTACTAAACGGAGTAATTTACGATTTTTTTTACACCGAAGATGATCTATCAAGCGATTATTATTGTTGCTATTCCTCCAACCGAATTTGTACATAATCTCTCACACCCTCAGCAAAGCATCAATGTCCTACCCAAAATCCGCTCACCACAAGAGACTAGAAAATAATAACGCTCCCACTGCACATGACGATTGTACCACCCTTTGCACACAAATGTCGAACTTGGTATTCCTTTTATTTATACTTATATTAAATATTTATATTTACATACCGTCTTCATAATAAACAAATCATCACAAAATATACAAAGAATTATATATTATATATTATATATATAATTATAGAAATTTTAAACCATATACTATTTTAAATATACTTAAATTATTACAAATTTCAAAACAACGATAATATTATATGATTATGTAATTCCTTAATTGCTATGTTATTAAATATATGGTCATATAAAAAAATAAAATATACATGTAATATAATATTATAACAAATATATAGAATAATTCAAAAACATGTCAGGGGCCCTATGCAGAAATTCCCCGGTTTCCCAAGAACCACAAAAAGACGGGAATTTCCTGTCATATCATCTTTTAATTTCAAATGATAGTGTGGAAATTATATATCAGGGAATCCACGGTCGCATCCCAAACACGATGTCCCCAAAAAAAGCAAACCTTTGGGGTGAAACGCTTGATCTCCCCATTCCAAGGAGAGGATCTGTGCCCCCTTCCCCCCCTGAATGGTTTTTTTGTGTACTATTCCCAGAGGTTGGCTCGGGGTACTGCTATAGATTAGGATTGCATCTTATTCACAATTCCGGATAGGCAACTTCCCTCTCTCGTTCAGACGGCCCCGGAGAACTGCGGACCCAACCAACGGGTATGGAACATAAACCAGCGATGGTAAGTTCCTAATACATTATAAATTTAAGTATAATTATGAATAAAAATAGGGAGTGGACCTATTTTGTTCCGCACAGGTGAAGGGTAGGGCTATTTTGCCATGGTGGAATAAAAATAGGGGGTTGAGACCCGCCCCTTCAAAAAAACACCGGGAAGAGTCTCCCCGGTGTTTTTACACACGTGATCTGACATAACCACATCCGGTACATCGAGCAATGGTTACCCCCGTTCCCGAGACTGAATCCCCAGCTCGATATTTAGCCAAGATCTGTGTTTCTACACCCACTTCATAATATACAGAACAATATAAGCTTTTAGAAGGATGTGGGCCCACAGGGAGGCCTGTAGGTTATAGCGATTTGCTAACCAACCCAGTCCTAAAGAGGAGAGAAAGATCCAGAATACGATCTGCCAGCTAGGGCTTACCGGTTCTAAAATGGTAGACCCAATGGTGGAAATCACGCTGGTCCATACGATTCCCAATCGAGGTTGTATAGCACCCCGATATAGCAGTTCTTCTCCTAGTGCAGGAAGTAGAATCAATAGGAAAGCAAGAGGGATAGCCACTGGTAGAGAAATATCAAATGCCTTCTGCATCGAAGACGAAGAGAGGAGGGCATCCCCCAGGAACCAAATTCCCAGAAAACTGATGGTAAGACCGGTAACTATACTCCAATCCTTCATCGTTAGTTTTTTGTGGAATCCCAAGCGGACTATTGTTTCCCGCCAGGTACGCGTTGTGGTCCAACCTGCGCCCAGTAAGGCCCATAGGGTAAAGAAGAGGAAGTTGATGAACGGGATGTATGAGATAACACCAACAGAGGGTACGGCTAGGCCATCAACGCCCTCTATTACGATGGGTCTGTGAAAATAGCCATTCCATAAGAAATCATACCCCTGTAGGGGAATTTCAGGAAACATGCCGACCAAAACGACGATACAGTATGCGATTCCCACAATGAGAAATCTATGAAGGTAGCGCTGTGCATTCAGTCCCAGAGTAGTCATAACCGGGTCTCTTACTGAGGGTAGCAAAAAGAAAATCCCCATAAACAAATAGATGAGCAGGGAAAACACATTGCATGCAACTTCAATAATTCCCCCGTCGAAGAAAGGGGACTGGAAGAGTAAGGCGATCCCGATGGAGATGAAATAAAACGACGCGAACAACACATCAACTACTTTGCCGCAATTTTGCCACAACCTCTGCCGCGGACTACGCTCTATTACAACCGTGTGTTGATAATAGGCATGGTCGAATTTAACAAAGAGCGATATTGTAGAATAGAATACAAGCGATGTTACAAATGCTGCCGCCACCAAAGACATGATAAGTATCACATAAAACACGGTAGAATGGGAAAACATAGTAGAATGAGGGAAAGAGTTTTCCTGCACTTGAACCTCCAATCGAGCGGGTTGTTCACACTCCTCATAATAATATATTATTTTACCATAAGCTAAAGGGAAAACCAAATCCCGGAAATGAATATTCTGGGCAGGAATTGTCGGATCGTTCCCTTCCGCAATAGCACCCTATTCGTTACTTCAGGTCCAAAAGGGGGTCTCCCTTGGTACATAGTAAACCCTTCAAAAAATCACCGGAGAGAATCCCCCCCCGGTGATTTTTACACACGTGATCCGACACAACCATATCCGATACATTGAGCAATGCAATGGTTACCCCGGTTCCCGAGACTGAATCCCCAGCCCGATATTCAGCCAGGACCTATTCATCCTTAAAATTCAGAGTAGAAAAAAACCGCCCAAGGATATTCCGGGTCCGAAGTTTGGCCAAGAGCCAGAGGTATAAAGAAAGATAGATACAAGGATTCGGGATGGATTCCCAATTAACATTTTTAAACAAATAAAACCCTGCTCCTTGCTAGGGCAGGTTTTTTGACGTATGGAGGTTCCGTACAGAAAAATCTGACCGTCCCCCTTTTATCTATAAAAGATACAACAGAAACGCAAGACAAAAAAATGTGATGATTACCACGAAATGAAACGATACAATATCAATTAGCGCTTTTTTCTTACCAGTGGTAGGCATGGTTAGGGGGGTAGAGGATGTTTCGCCAAAATTCCCGTACCCATTCCATTTGTTTCTAATAAAGAGCCCCAAAAACTATGGCGGGCTGTTGCCCTACGTTGCCCAAGACAGAGATGAAACCAGTTAGGAACAAGGCATGTGTAGACCATAATGAGAAGGAAAATAATGACAAGAAAATATTTTTGTAGTTTCGTCTCCCATTCGTTCCCATAGGTGTGGAAAATATATAAAGATAGTGTGTACCATGTCAGTAACTGCAACATTCTCCCATATACGAAGGCGAGGTCAATGGGTCCTGCCTCCGAACACCATCGACGTTCCCGTTGAATTTGCAGGCGGAAGGATACACACCAACCAATAATACCTGCCAGCAATACCCCCAAGCCCCCTTTTGTGAATTTATGCAGGCAAATGTGAACATAGATGCAATCATCCACAGTGGACCGACCCAGTGGAGAGCGTACCATCTCCATTTAGGGAAGCCTTGCATTTGGTACAGATGGAGGCATTTTCGCCTATAATCATGCATTTTTATAATATTCATATGTAAATAAAACCATTGGAGTCTTTGTGGTTTACGCAGAGGGGATACGGTTGCGTAGATTGAAACATAAAACGAAAACACAGCTGCTACCAAGGCCAACGTACCAAGGGATGTAGGACCGATAGACCAGCTGTACATACAGATAGGGGATACCATGAAAACGTGGAATGCCATGCCGGTTACGAGAAAAGATAGGGTAGCCATCCGCTCTGGAACTAGGGCTTCATTGGAATTTTGTGTGGGTATTTTCATGCTGAACGGGTCAACCTCCTATGGTGGGTTTATGCCCCCTGGTTGTTTTGTGTACCACGTCATACGAAAGTTTTTTCTTTGGGATAGGCACCCTAAAGAAATCCTCCCTTGAGATTGAATTCGTTGCAGCTTGGATGCCAATGGCAAATACAAGAAGGGAAAAGGATCATACAAAGATCGAGAAGGCACAATCTTAAGGAGGCATGCTTCCCGGTTATAGTGGGTGGAAGGCGAGGGTTTCAGACGTGCCCCATCCTATCCCTGTCGAGTAGACCCGGCATTTCAGCCGAGTCCCTCACAAATCCGGACGCGATACTCTCGCATCATCCAGCTCTTCTCATCCCATCCCAATCTTCAGACCCTTTAGGTCATACTTCGATTATAGGGATGTTGCTCCGAGGTTCCAGTGATCTCCTCCAGTGGATCCCCCACTGAAGTTTCGTTTTACTGTCCTCCTCAGGATGAGTCAGCCCCTTCGCTCCACTTCCATTACAGAAGCTTCCTCACTACTATGAGCTGATCCGACTTCATGCACGGAACCTCGGTTTTATCCTTGGTCTTTCCATCTGGCGACAGCCAAACGCCGTACGACGATCTCTCAAGTTCCGAGCAAGAGCCTACATCGGGTTCATCCCGCCTGAACACCGCATGCCACCGGGGCAGTAGATAGGTCATCCCCCACGGTTCATGCTGATCTCCCCGATTCCCACCTGACAGGGTCATGCTCTACCTTTTCCTAGATCGCTCACCACCGGGGTGTTTCCACACCAGCAGCACTAGGCGGTTTTTAACCTGCTACCTATCATCCGGTTACGAAGGGCCGAGCAACCTTCATCTCTTGAACGACTTCTTGACACACAGCCCTACTAGCCCTTTTTCTCAGTACATAGAGCCAAAGCCTGGTGGGCTGGTTTTGGGTTCCAAACTTGGCCGAGGAACACAGGATCAAGGGAAGCAGACAGTCAGGATTGGTTTTTACGTAGCATGATTTACGGATATCATCATGTATAGAAAGGTTCAGTTGTTATTGCCCCCAATTCCTTGGCGGGATTTCCCACCCTAGGGGTTTTTCAATGCCACCGTACATTAAAGTCAAGCAATCCCGTTATGATGCCAAAAACTATACCTGAAGCAGTTCCGTAAAGGGCGTATCTGAAAATGCCTTCTCCCTTATAACCTCTAGAAATACCATAAGCAGCCCACAATAGACCGCCAATCACAGTAATTTTCAGCACCCAGTCCTTAGAATTATCCGACATAGGAAGTAGGTCATCCGGCCAAAACATATCGAGAATCAAGCATCTCGTTATAATGCCTGCACCTATACCAAGAGAGATTCCTATAAGGACACCCTGACGACCGCCGAGAAGCATAGCTCCCCCTAGGACACCGATCAAGATACCTAACCACAATCCTTTTTCACAACCATCAGACAGGGAGATAGGATCGGGTACAGCCGTGGCCTGAATATTCATAGGAGATGTAAGGAGGGGGGGGCCAATACGGAGGCAAAGGGTGTCATTCCGGGGGGCACTCTGCTCAGCATAATGGTAAACCACAACCTTTCTCGAAGTTGGGAGAGGGAACCCTGGCAAATACCCCGTAGAGAATCACGGAATGGAAGAACTAACTAAACTCGATTTGCTGGGAACTATTGAGGGGCCAGGAAAAAGGTACGAAACAGATTACGGAGAGGATAAATTCCTTGGTGGTGATCCCGATCACGCGGAGATAAATCTCCCAATCCCCCAGCTGTAATCAGGTACCCTTTTTGTGATCCAATGGTCTTAGATGAAAAAGGACAGAACCCTATGGGCCCCTGCTCTTTAGCAGGGGGGTTAGCAAGAAAACCCATCCCCGCTAGATTTAGCAAGGATGGGTCAGGGAAGCCAAAAAGGTGCGTGCACCCTGTATTGAAATCACAAACTCTAAAAACAGGCACAACTATCCTCTTTAAAAACACCTTTCCCAATACACAACCGGCACCATCTATAACCATGAATGCCCCTCCTCCCCAGGGAAGGAGCCTAAGGCCCGCCTTTAGTGCCATTTTGCGGGTGACTTTATCCAAAACCCTAGTGGCGCCATAGCCATATGCTGAGGTTTTGAGAAGATCCTTGCCGGTGCCTGTAAGTGTCTCCATCGTACAATCCCAGGTATCATCCCAGGTCCAGTCCCTCTTAACCCGACCTGGTGAGCACGTACCCATTCCCCCTTCGGTGTAAGGAGATGCGGTGTAGGAGCCGTCAACTCCATCCTCATTATTCTTAACGAATAATATAGGTAACCCGTTAACCCTGGAAACCAAGGCACCCACTCTTTGCCCGCTTTCCTTGTCCACAATCGCATGCGCTATAACGTAGGCAGACAGAGGGGAATCCTTCAAAGCATTTCGTATTTCTTCGGGAGTGTCCGTTGTTGGAACCAGTTTGGACAATCGGGCACTTTGAATATCAACTTTCATACCTTTTTCGTGAAATTTTTCTGATAATTGTTCCTTGAGTGGTTGTTTCATGTGTTTCCTTATAGATTCGGATACATCACGGGAAAGTTCTTGTCCTGTTACCTCAATCTCCCTTACTCCTGATTCAGGGTCTATCCATTCAGGGGATAGTATGTCATGCATTGAGTTTTCTGATAAGATGAGTTGCTCCCCACCAGGGGATGCTTGAACTGGGTCGGCTGTTGAAATCAAGGGAGTAGTGCTAAACAAGGAAACGACAGACACAATCGCAAGCTTTTTCATGGGGCACGTTTTCAAAAAAACATCTCCAAGTCTATATGTTCAGTGATTTTCGATCATTCGAACAGATTCCCTCATCAACATCGCATTGACACCCCAATATGGGGGCAATAAAGGATACCATCCTAGCCGCCAGTGATCCGAGAAGGGAAGGGATTCGTTATACCTTGCGATCCATGGCTGCCATGGGGCCCCCTTTGGATCTGACCTAAGCACCTGCGAACAACCACCTCCTATAATTATATTTAAAAATAAACGACACTCAGAATAACAATAAATCAAAATTCTAAATTGTTTTTCTCTTCATAATAATATAAATTTAATAATTAATACGAATATTTTAACTATCGACCAGATTTAAACATCAATCCCTTAGATGACATCGTAGCAGAGTTAAGTATAATTTACAATATTTTTTTAATTTTTTTTCCTAATTCGTCTATGTACTCCCATCAGTCGAACGCTAACTGGGCCCGGCTGCAACGCTGGAGCCCCTCACTGTAAATATGCAATACAAAATAGGTGCGTGGTAAGATGAGGGTGGCACGGGCCACGATGGCAAAAGGATCTGCTTATCATTGATCCCAGGTCGTTCGTTATCTTCAAAAGGAGATCAGGAAGATAAGGATAAGATCACCCATAACTACATAGAGTTTAATATATAATATTATTTAAATAAAAAATAAAATTCGACTTCATGTCGGTTTCTTTGGTGTGCGCAAAAGGGACGAGATAGGAACCGGTTCCTATGATCCCACGGTGATTTCGGTGGTTCAAAAAAAAATAACCGATCATACGAAATTTTCAGGTGCAATCCCCCAGAAAGGAGTACCTTTCCACCCCCAAGCACTTACGCTGGAAATACTCAAACAGACTGTTTCTATACTCATTAACAATATAAACATTTCCCAAACACATCATTTAATATACAAAAAATATTCTAATAAGTTTGATATCTTTTTTTCGCGGTAGCACCTATAATACTTTCCCCTTAAGAAAAAAAGAGAAACCCACCTGACAGTACAATCAGGTGGGTTTCTCTTTTTTTCTGATTTTTAAATAAACTAGGAAAATTTAGATATATTTGCACCCGGATAGTATTGTTGCACCATTTCCGACAATGTCTTTCCCTTTTTGGCCATGAGATTCACTCCATACTGGCTCATACCCACCCCGTGCCCATAACCACGCACAGTAAACTGTACCCTGTTGTGACCGGGTAAAATCCTACAGGTGAAATCACTAGACCGTAGACCGAGCCGCTCACGTACCTGACGACCACTCAATACATGCGACCGCATCCGGGCCGTTCGCACATAACCACTCCTATTACGAACCAATCCCTGGCAAAAATGAGTGATATCATCTGGTGTTATGGAACCTATTCCAGGAAACAGGCGGGAAAGAAAACTCACCCATGCGTAATCCTGCTGCACAACGGGCGGATCCTCGTACTCTGATCTCCTACTCACTAAATAGGGTACAGGTACCCCGGCAAAGTAATCCGCAGAGGCCTGTGTGAAACCATTGTTGGAAGAAGAAAACAACGCATTGATAGGTTGTCCACGATAAACCAACATCATGCCTCGTGTGGCCTCTGCAGCCCCTGCAGACACCCTAAGAAGCTTCGCCAGATTTTCAGAGCCACGAGATCTGGAACGCAAAAAGGATAAATCCTTATATTCCAATTGAACGGAATCGGGAACATCGAACGTTGACACGGGCTCGGCTGAGATGCAACGACGCCAAATGCGGTGCACAATATTGGTACGAGCCACGAGGGCCTGCATCTGCAACGCTCTCGGGTGATAGCGATCACTCATCTCGGAAGCAACCACACGAGTCACATAATCCTCCAAAGGTACCGTTTCCACCTGGTTCGTTCGTTGGATTTTCACCCGAACGGTTTTTGGAAAAGAACACCCACTGCAAGGACTCCCGCGGGAACTACATCCAACCCTTCCGTTATGAACGAATTGCCCCTGTACTTCGGAAACTGGCCATAGTAAGCTACTACTCACCATACACAAACAACCTACCACCCTGGAAACGGCCCATCGACCTCGAAGCACCCATCTACCCCCTACCAGAATAGATCTGCGATCGAAAAACTGATACCACAAGAAAATACAGAGTGAGAAAAAACAAACATACCCCTCAGGGATGGAAATCCCCCACCCCAGAGAGGATTGTACCTGAAAAAATTTAGTCCCTTCCTCCCTTGCGACAATAGGACGAATCCATGCTAACCCTGGCGCCTCAACAGTGGATCCGAGGGTGCCGATGTAGTCGAATCTGCAGAAACACGTACCACATCTGCACCCAGCATACGCAAACTCCCTTCCAAATCTACGTAGCCACGATCAATATGATGCACACCCTCCACCTCCGTCTGGCCCGAGGCCGCCAAACCCGCCAATACCATAGTGGCCCCAGCACGCAAATCTGTAGACTTCACGCGTGCCCCCGAAAGAGGATAACCCCCATCGATCACTGCCGTATGACCATTGATCCGGATCCTCGCCCCCATCCGTCTCAACTCCTCGGCATGCATAAATCGATTCTCGAAAACCGTCTCACTTACAAGACTGGTCCCAGGAACCGTGAGCAACAGAGCCATCATCTGTGCCTGCAAATCCGTGGGCATACCAGGGTAAGGCTGGGTCTGGATATCCACACCATGTAGAGGGACACGATGGGCCTCTACATGAATACCATTCTGCGTATCATGAATCCTGACACCCATCTCACGCAATTTGGCAATGAGCGCCGTCAGATGATCAGCGATGGCACCCTCAATAAAAATTTCCCCCCGTGTAATAGCAGCACCAACCATATACGTGCCGGCCTCGATCCGATCCGGAATGACCGTATATTCGCAGCCATGCAATACCTTTACACCTTCGATACGAATCTCATTCGTACCCGCTCCACGAACCTTAGCCCCCATAGCATTCAGAAAATTGGAGAGGTCGATAATTTCAGGTTCGAGTGCAGCGTTCTTGATTACCGTGAACCCCTTAGCCAGCGTGGCCGCCATCATGATATTCTGCGTAGCCCCTACGCTAGGGGTGTCAAGATAAATATTGGCACCCCGGAGATGATCCACAACCCGGCCCTCCACACAACCCTTCTCAATCCGGAAAGAGGCCCCCAAGGCCTGCAACCCCTTCAGATGAAGATCAATAGGACGGGAACCGATCTTGCAACCACCTGGTAGAGGGATCTTGGCATAACGATGCCGCGCCAACAACGGCCCCATTACGGTAATCGAAGCCCTCATCTTACAGACCAGGTCATAAGGAGCCTCCGCAGAGACAATATCCCCCGAACGGACCAACACTTGCCCCACGCCCTCAGTGACACGGACACCCAAGCTCCTCAGCAACTGCACAATCACCCGCACGTCCTCTATCCCAGTGGGAACATCGTGGATCATCGTTCTCCCCCGAATAGGCAACAGACTTGCTGCGATGAGGGGCAGAGAAGCATTCTTAGCCCCATACACGCGAACCCTTCCACGCAGACGGACCCCACCCCGTACTACAATTTTTCCCAACATCTTCCCCCCTATGCAACCTCTACTTAGATTCACTGCCAAAAATGCACTAGTTAATTTCAATAACTTATAAAGACTATTCTATATTAAAAACAGCCACACAGCGAGTTGGCACCCACCCATTCTACGCCTTCCTAATGCACGGCGTGCTTAATCTACCCTAATCCTGACGGAAAAAACACGCAATAAAGCCTTTCCTCATCATGTCAAAAGAAAATTCTAGACGGTATGGCAGTACTACGGGAAACCCCCACGATAGGCACCCTTGTTTTTTTGACAACTCTTGCCCTTTTCCCACAACTCCACGGACAAAAACCAGAGAACGATACCCGGAACACACTACAATGTACTATTTAATAAAAAATTTGTAATAAAAATGTACGGAACCAATCAAAGTAAGAAGATAAAAATTTAGATAGAAAATACCCGAGCACAACAGTAACGATTACCACCAAGAATCTGGCCCTCAATCGCTGGCTTGGAATCAATACCCGTTCCCAACGTACCGAACGCAGAGCCATACCGCAGGCAACAATGCTCAACACAGTCAGGGGAAGATGAAACAACGCCTGGTACCCATTCCGATCATCAAAATAGATCAATGACTGGGACCAATCACTACAATCGAAAAAAAATTGCGTTAAACCAAATCCGAATACCATAGCCAGCACAATCAACAACACCCGATACCTTCTAACCTGCAAGGGAATCAACAAATGCCCCCAGTTTATCGAGTGAAGGGCAAACCAGCAAACCACTACACTCAGCAAAATCACTAACAAATGCACACCAGACTGAACCAACACCATAAGGCGCAATGCTGACTCCGGCGTAGTACCCAGCCCTGTCCATCCTGCATCCATCATTCTCATAGAAGCGTATGCATTCCCCCCGCCACCCGTTCAATTGATGCTCAGATCCCCAAAAAGACCCCTTCACGAATCCGAGCCACCCTCCCCACTATCTTACCACGCATATTGAGTTGGCGCCAATGCCCAGTTGGCAGGATTGTCTAAAAGGGGGCGAGTAATTTTTGTTACTATACGCACCTGTAGTGCTACCTGTGGAACATCATATAAAAATTATTAGAATATTTTTCAATATTTAAAAAAATATTATAAAAATGTTTATGCACACAATTAAGTATGCAAAAAATCTGTGTGGATATTGCCGGTATAAAGACGATTTTTATTTTTATTATGAAACTATATTATATATTGAACTATATAGTTATTGCTATTCTTCTCCCCCACCCTCTGGTCTTTTCGGGGATAACGGACAACCCTGGAAAATCACTAGTGGTTTGAAGACAATTCTAGGTGTACACACCCCCTGAACAGCCGCACGACTATTCATCCGTTTCCCCGCATCCGGTGGTTTTCACTCCCCTTTGATCCTATCTGTTCTGCTGTCGGATAGGACCCCTATCCGTATAGTACACAGGACCCCTTTCCCCCTCCACCAGAACATGGAATTGGATCCTCCTATCCCCCCCTCTAGCTTACCCTCTCTCTGGGATATTTCCCCTTTCCTCCTATCATACCAGCTATTCTATCGGCTATCCTAGTTGAAGTAGAGCCATACCCTATCAAGACAGGGTCGAATATGCAATCGACTGCAAACCCATAGTTACTACCAAACGCAAAGAATCGCATCCCACACCAACTCATAAGAATCCACCTAGTTCACACATAGGTAACAAGTCTCCACCACACCAATATCCGATCCCCATACACACGAAAAAACCCAGAGGTATATCTAATGATCCCCCCTAGGCCAGGTTTCGACCATGGTTCTTCGTGCCCTCTGGCTGCGGATCGCACTCCCGCAAATCCAGAACCACCCGCTTTTCGTTCGGCCGCGGTTTTTGGATCTGCAACCAGGTTCGAATGGAGTCATCCACGGAATCCTCGTCCGACATCATACGAATCACTTCCATCTCCCGATAGCGGCCCCGTAAGCGAACTAAAATCGCCAGTGTATCGTCCGTCGAACCCACATCAATACAAGTAATTCGTGACTTCCTACAGCGCAAACTATTCCAGAGGTGATAGGACCAAACCGTCCACTCCACACGCCGTTGACTGTTGCACGTTAAAAGTACCAAATGGGCTGTGCGACTGGGATAATATTTCCCTAGGGAGGCTATAACCTTCCGCATGAGATAGCGTAGCACGAAATAACAAACCACGCCAATCACAGGAACAAGCGACAGCAAAATCCACATTTTCATCATCCAGACCCCCCCATACATGAAATGATCACATCAATAACGAAACACCCCCTTATCCACAATCCACCTGTACCACCAACAAGAAGATACAAGGAGACCGTCTAAGAAACATTTCTCAAATCCCCGCCCATGCCAGGCTATGAAATAACACCCCACAACGTGCCAAAACAACCTCTTCACCGAACGGACCCCCCATAGGGTGGCAGAAAGAACCACGCCTACAAGAAGTCCCTCCCACTCATACAGGTTGTAGAATGCGTGCCGCCCTCTGCAATGAGGCCAAACGATCCGTCCTCTCCCAGGGTAAATCCATATCCATACGGCCAAAATGACCATAGGCTGCCAGGGATCTATAAATAGGCCTCCGCAGTCGCAACATGCCAATGATACCAGACGGAGATAAATCAAACTCCTTAGCCACTAAAGCCGCCAACTCGGTTCCCGACAACTGCCCTGTACCGAACGTCTCCACAAGTATGGAAACAGGCTGTGAGACTCCAATGGCATAAGCCAGCTGAACCTCGCAACAATCAGCCAAGCCAGCTGCTACGATATTTTTGGCCACATAACGAGCAGCGTACGCACCAGAGCGGTCTACCTTAGTAGGGTCCTTACCTGAAAAGGCCCCCCCACCATGTCGAGCAAAACCACCATACGTATCTACAATAACCTTCCGCCCCGTAAGCCCAGCGTCCCCCTTGGGGCCCCCAATCACAAACCGACCACTAGGGTTGATAAAATACCGCGTCTTTTCATCCAGCATAGATGATGGCAACACAGGCTGAATCACAAAACGTCGCAAATCCTCTTCCATCCGCCGCACATCTACCTGCTCCGCATGCTGCGCTGAACAAACAACCGTATCAATTCGTACAGGTAAACCATACTCATCATACTCCACCGTCACCTGAACCTTCCCGTCCGGACGCAAATAGGGGACCTTTTCTTCGATTCGTACCCTATGCAACTGCTGAGCAAGACGATTGGCCAAGGAAATCGGCAAGGGCATCTTCTCCGGTGTATCATTGCAAGCAAAGCCAAACATCATCCCTTGATCCCCTGCTCCCAAGGAATCCCCAAAACCCTGCAGGGAAGCAAAACAACGATTCTCCCAAGCTGTATCTACCCCTTGCGCAATATCGGGCGACTGTTCATCGATAGAAGTAAGGACGGAACAGGTAGACGCATCAAAACCATACTTGGCACGCACATAACCGATCTCGGCAATAGTAGAACGAACCACACTCGGTATATCGACATAGCAATGAGTAGAAATTTCGCCTGCTACCAACACCAAACCTGTAGTGACAAGGGTCTCACAGGCCACACGAGCATCGGGATCTTGTGACAAAATGGAATCTAGAATAGCATCTGAAATCTGATCGCACATCTTATCCGGATGACCCGCAGTAACGGATTCCGACGTAAAAAAGCGGTGTTGTGGAACAGACACAATAGTCTTCCCCCCAAAACATAATTGTACGGTCCCATAGATTCAGTACATCCTTCCCCAACTAGAAAAACGGACTGAGTTTTCCAATTCCCACTTCCTGCCCCCAAATTTTCAAAAGAGCAGCACTTCCCCAATTGTACCTATCTTCAAAGAGAAAGCAAAATTCGACCTATGATTCCTAAATCGCTAAATCCCAAAGGGGGTTAGAAAAGTTGAATCACCCTGTGGACCAACGCACCCTAGCCAAACCCGCCGAGCACACTCTCATCCTGCGCCGGTCACGTTTCGTGGGCTATGCACGACCCATCGAGGATATGTCTTCCTGGGATACCTTCCACATGGGGGTTAAGCAAACCCATAGAAGGGCCACCCACTGCACCTACGCCTATGTTCTCACCCCGCATCAAAAAAAATCATATGACGCAGGGGAACCCAAGGGATCGGCAGGAAAACCCATCCTAGAGGTCCTACAGTCCGCCCAACTACACCATGCAGCCGTCATTGTAGTTCGTTACTTTGGTGGTACCCGCCTGGGATTAGGGGGCCTTATACGCGCATACGCACAAACAGCCAAGGGGGTCATACAAGCTGCTGGTTATGGTACGAGACAATTGCACAGCTACTCGAAGTTCACCCTACCCCATCGTCACCTCGCTACCGCACAGCACCTTCTGCAAAATGTACAAGCTATAGATATAAAAGCAACATTTTCCGAACAGGTTACCCTCACCGCCTGGGTACCTGACACGAAAATGAGGTGCTTAACCCATCAGCTAAAAAACCGAACCCACGATCTTATGATCACAACCGGGGAAAAACGTTGGAAAGTCGTTGCTGAATGAACCCCATGGGACATTACGCCGAGAATCAATCCCCCACCCCCACCTAGTCCCTGTTCCCTCCCTCGCAAATAACAACCATTGCATCGGATCAGCCACATTTCCCGGTCCCCCCACTGAGAACCAATAGGGATCCCTTCTCTATAGAAATCCTACCCGGGTATTCCCGGGAAATATTCTACCTTCCTCTTCGATTTCCCCTTATTTTAGAACCTCCTTTCCGATTCCCGCCCTTTGTCTTAGGATCCTTATTTTCCTTCTTCCGATCCTCCCCTGTCCCGGGAATACCACCTATCCCCAGATCCTTACCCATCTTACCCTGATTTTGATTCCTTCCCGCTTCCGAACCCCCCACCGTTTCCTCTGCTGCTTCTACCCCATGAATCCCGTCTCCATGGGGAGGGGTAAAGGATAAGAGAGATTCCCGTTGGTTTTCTAAGTACTTCTTTCGCTCAAAATTAACCCTATCAATGGTGTTCACCGAGGCTATCATGCGCATCAGATCCTGGAATTGGTCCTCGCTTATGGGGGTTCTTTTCTGAATATTTACGTTTTTTTCCGGTGATTTTATGGATCTAGGTGATTCTGATTTCGATAATTTTTCCCTTGCCCCGAAATCATGAGCCAAAACATCTCCCCCTTTGAATAAAAGGGGAAAAACAGAAAAATGCAGAAGAAGTACCGCAGAACCCATTCCAATATTCAGTATATTTATATTTTTATTAATAATATAATTTAATAAAAATTTCATAAGGCAAAAACTCCTTCGCAAAATATACCACAACTATATCCGTTGACATAATTATAGTACAAAATGATGAGAAAGAAAAGCAATGATTATTACCTACTGCAATATGAAAAAAATTTACAAATTCATGCATATATTAAAAAAGAAAAATATTCATATTTATTATGAATAGAAAAAATATACCCCATCGGGGATCTCCACAAACTCTAATAGTTAGAGTAATGCTGGGTTATCGGAATTATGGTCCTCCGTTCATTGGACATAGGAAGGGGATAGGGACAACAGCATATCGCTGTGGATGTGAATTCCTGAGCAAATTTTTCAGAGGGTGTTCTCCCCATCCTTGAGACTTCCTTCTAGACACTACCGCGAAAATAATATAAAACTTATTTAGAATACTAACGAACGATCTGGGCTCAATGAATGAGCTAATCCCTTTGCCGTTCTCTAATCATGGCTCGTACCACCCCTATCCCTATATCTCACCGCGCACCTTCATTTGAGCGGCCAAAAATCGGTTCTTCATAGAAGAACAACCCCCCATTGGAGTGGACCCACTATCTTACCCTTCCCATTCTCTCCGGGTTGATATGTAGATGGGTCAGGGGCCTTGTATCCAGGGCACCGTTTGATCCTTCCATTCCCCCCCAGAACCCGCTTACCCTTTTTTTACTGGTATTTTCCTTTCTTCCTGTCCTATCGGCTGGGTGCATATCGATAGATGGTACGTTCCTTTGCTGTCCCCCTCATCCCATGGCAGTTGTCACCCGCCATCAAAATATAGGGGCTCGTCACCCCCTGGTACATGGTTGGATATAAAATCAACCCCGAAATCCCTATTGGAATGAAGGGTCCATTGGGGTGTTCCAATAGGTAGTTCGACTCAATTCCTTCCCCCATCACGGGCCCCGACAGGATTACCAACCTATCCTCTACACAACAGGGGTGCCCAACAACAGAGGAACACATATCTTCATTAAATAGAGATTATATATATTTTATACATAACTCCATTTTTGTTCATATTGTTTCTATATATACACTATGAAATTATATATAAAGAACGTTGTTTTATCCGATCCCATGGTTGGCCTACTATGAAAAATATTATCCGCAATATCAATAAACAAAGTTTTAAGTAGTAATACTCATAGATGTAAAATGGGAGGAGGTTATTCGCACCCCCCCCATGGCTCATCCTTGATGCACGCCCCCGGGCATCTAGAACAAAAAAGGGGCTTTGTAGAAAACCATATCCTTATAATGGGGGATTATTACATACAGGTCTGTGAGGGGGTTGGCTGAGATTCCAACCCTACTCGACAATGGATCTGCCCCCTCCAATCCACGCACGCCTATCCATGCTTATCATTCCCGTGTATTCCCCTCTCATTTTCTCATGTCTGGTCTATCCTAGGGGAAAAAATGAGGGAAAATTTATGAATATAAGATACATCCCCTGAAGATACAAAACAGGAGCAGTGTCATAATAAAATATTATTTTTTTATCAATTACTTTACCAAAGGATGAGACTAGATTCATAGATAGGGCATTCCACACAAGAAATTGCACAGTCCCGCCATGGTGGGATAAAAATAGAGGGATTGAACCGCTTCTGGATTTTAAGAATGTCAAGTAAAACTGGCATTCCAGCCAACCTCACTCGACATTCATACACCTAACCGCCCCATAGATTCCAAACCCTAAGTAGTAGAGGATAGAATAGTAGGGGGTAGAGGATAAGAACTAAAGTATTGCGAAACATATGAAACCACATAGATAACCATAGGTTGTACCGATGCGCTATCCAGCCCATGAGTAATGAATTCAGAAAAGTGATCAGTAATCCGAACCATGCTTTCTGAAGGTGGCCCACAACAAACACAATGCTAGTAACCCAAATTCCCAAACGTGGCTGCAAAGCCCCTCTATACAAAAGTTCCTCACCGATTGCAGTACAAACCCCTATCACAAAATAAAGAACGAGCGAATCCAGTACCGACACAGAATCATCCAACCCATGATGTTCGTCTCCAAATAAAAATACAAGCACTGATGAGTACAACAAGGAAGCAACGAGGAGACAGTTACAGAGAAAAAAACCCTTGCATGTTAGTTTTCTCCCGAGTCCTAAACGAGCCAATGTTTCTTTCTTATTACGGGTAATTCCTATCCCCACAGCGAGGATAGCAGGAACAGCACCACACAAAGTATACAATAAATCATCAATAATCGGTGCCCCATCAATAAAAATTCCATTTCTCGCATGGATCGGTACATCCGAACGGACCCCTACAAATACTTGCTGATAACCTATGAAGTAGGCAATTTCATAAAGTATCCAATAGACTGTAACACGATGAAGATACCGCTGGGGTTCCAAACCTAATTTTATCATGACATAGGACCGGAATGTTGGCCATAGGGAAACTAAAAATGGCAACAGACAGAAGGACAAAAAAGAAAAAAAAGCCAACTTCTCGAATACAGATGAATTATAAAAAGGTTCTATTAATGAATCCATGTGCATCAATAAGATAGCGGATAAAACAAATGATACTATGATAGTTCCTATATCAATAATTTTCCCGATATTCTTTATTAGTGTAAATTTTCTGCCTCCGTGAACTATAGACCGCTTATAGCTGCGATCGAAAAGCACAAGAAGGACAGCACCGACTGCCTTTAGCATAACTGGAAGGTATATAGTTAACAAAAATTTAAACCTCCTCCGAGCAATATTCCCTTGTGTGTAGATTCCTCTGGACAGGGTTTTCGAAAAAGATTTTCCTTCGGTCTTAAGGGCCCCCCGTATTCTGACCGGACCCGTACAATTATGAATTTAGTCACACCTTTGGGAGAAATCATTATTGAAGCGGTAAGCATCCATTCTCCCCTCATCGGCTACCCCGAGGCTAACGAATCCGCCCCCCTTGCAACTCATTCCCTCATGAAACAGGGACATTCAGCGATTCCATGTAGTTCGTAGACATCAAATAGGATAGCAATGTTGGATAATCGGTGCTGCTTGCAAATCCAATGAGATCTTTTTAGGACTAAGCCTTTCCCATACCCCTCGTACCACCCCATTTCCAAACCAATACTTCTTTGCACACCCGAACCACCGTTCCCATGCCTGTTCCCTATCTTTGGACCTAGGACGTAAAAGGCATCCTTAGCTATTTCCTTCTTCAGACTTTTAGAGGCAGAATTCATGATGGTACGAATAGCATGAACATAACATCGTTAGTAAACCGCATATTGTAGGGAAAACACCTGCATACAACAATAGGGGGAACACCTTGCCCATCTTACTAGTGACGACACGCACCCCGTTGACATTCAAGCCCCGTTCCTTTGGTTCCTACATGTGCTGATCATAGGATTCAACACCCTCTCGTCAGGCAAAGGGGTGAGACCTACAATATCCCGTTCCCTCTGAGGAGAGAAACCATCCACCCCACTCTCCCCAGGACCCCATAACTTGGTTCCTTCCTTGAGATCATCGAGGAAACATTAGGCACGTAAGGGTATCGAGTGGGGCTGGGCATTTCAGCCAACCCTCTCACAGAATCACACGTAATACTCTCGCATTATGCGGCTCTATGGTCCATGGGATCAAAGATTCAACCAAACTAGACGCCAATATGCAAACAACTTCCTGTACTTGGGACGGATGTAGGATATTCATCCGCTAGCTTTCCCCCAGCTTCTCTTGAGTCTTTTATACTTACGTATCGCCCATTCCTTCAATCTGTTGTCTACTAGGTATTGTAGGGCTCTTATAACTCCAGACGGCTAGAAAACGCCATAGTAATTGATCCACCCTATCAGTATTGGATTGAGTTGCCCGGCTATCTCCGTTCATTCCATTCGTGTTCATCGATGTATCTTCATTGCCCTCAGACGTTTCGCCATTTTATTCCTATCTTTCCGACTGATGACCGGATTGAAGCCTAGGAATACTGACCCTGCTCGGGTCCCTGCTCGGGTTGCAATCGTTCGGGGCTTGAATGTAGATCCTAAAAAGTCGAAAGACATTACCTCATGATTCCCCTCTCGATTATCATCCTTGCAGTACAATATCCTAGTCTTACCCGGATGTAACTCTAGATGACATTGTGTCATTCTTATCCTAAGTTCCTCAAGCAGGTATTCAGCCTGATCCTTATTCTTACAATGATATACAATGTCGTCCATGTACCTCTCGAATGGAATAGGAAGAATGATGAATTTCCATCTACCAGTCCTTTACACAATGCAAGTATAGATTGGCCAACAGTGGACTAATAACCCCACCTTACGATGTGCCCTTGGTCCCTGCTTGGCTCGTTCCATCCGACATTGGAACAGACGCCTTTAGCCGTCTTTCGCAGTAGACCGGTATCACTCTGTCCTTCGTCCTCCGTAAAGAGGTGAAGGGCTTGCGTGATCTTGTCATTCGAAATAGGACCAAAGTACCCTTTGATGTCGAGATCGATCCCCCAGACACGAATCCAACCATTCTTTCGACAGGACTGGAGAACCTGAATGGCCGATTTTCTCGGATGGCACCCCTAGGATGAGGCATGAAAGTGGGGTTCCAGATAGGGTTCTAGTCTATTCTTGATAACGGTCTGAGCCACTCGATCTGCTACGGAAGAAATTCCGAGTGGTCTTCCTGCTGCCATCAGACTTTGAGGTATCCCACTCGCTTGACTTCAGGGGGAAAGTAGGTACCCGCACACATTTGATTTCAAATAACGTACAGATTATTCCTTAGATTGCTTTCAAACTCTGCAATCGTCTGCCTATCGATCCCTGGCCCTCCGCCATTTCTTTGGACCTAGCGCCATGCCTGTAGTACTTCTGTATTGCTGTATATTGTGCCTAGCGGAGTTTTGATCTGATGTCGCCTGACCCATGTTTGAGTCTCCTTTTTGCCATTCTCATCCCTGTTTCGGGCATGACAATCCAGCTCCTTCACTCCATCTTCATTACAAAGACTTCGCTACTACTATGGGCTGATCCGACTTCGTGCACGGAACCTCTATTATCTTTAGCTTTTATTTTACGCTCGGCCATTGCCGTGCGACGACCTCTCAAGTTCCGTATAAACGCCTAGATTAGGTTCCTCCCGTCTACACACCCATGCGCATGCCGCCCGGATCGTAAGTAGGTTGTCCTCCGTAGCCTCTTCCCGACGCGGGAACACACACCTCGGTTTTGACATGGACTAGTTCCTTCAATGCGTCCTCGAACGGTTCACTCCCGTTGAACTCCTTAGTCCCCACTTGACGATAATTCTAGGCCCACCTTTTCCTGAATCGCTCACCACTGGGGCGTTTCCACACCAGCAGCGTTAGGTGGTTTGAAGCCTGCTCCCACCAGCCCCGGCTCCAAAGGGGGCCCATTACAAACCTTCACCACTCACACAGCTTTGCTTGACACACTGATCCCAAACCTCTGGACCCATCGATTAGTGATATCCATCCCCCTCGGATGATACATTCCCCGGACCATTACCTTTCCCGCTGTACGAAATTGTAAATGGGGAACCGCCCATCAGTGGATCTGGTTTCGTTTCCGCAATCATTGCCCGCAGACACCCTCCATTACGGGTTCATACCCCTGGAGGACAGGGGACGAACCCGTAATATTGGATTTCCCAGTTTCACCATCAGCTACCACCAGCTTAGAATGGACCCATTCTGTGCTCCCATTTGCTGTTACCATTGTCTTGTTGGGTGGGGGCCATCTCCCCGTTTGCCATTATCCCATTGGCTAGGACCACTTCTCAATCTACCAAGACATCATGACTATAGCAAAGGAAACATAGACTTTCTAGCGCTTTCCTAATGAGTTGGAAGGAGTCAATGGACGAATTATGTACCCCCATCGCCCCCGTCATCCATGATTTTTCTTTCCTAAGTATTGACTTTTCTTGATAATGTTGTATCATGAATGCAGATGCTTATGGTTTCCTTCCCCAATTTTATTGTTCTGTGTGGATCAATATTCTACCAAAGGTAAAAGACATGAATCGTTCATTTTTTTACATAACAATGATGGCTTTCATCCTCATTCGTTGTAGATAACATGATAATACCCTAATTTGTTTATCAAAAATAGATTTTATCCATGGTCATCAACAGGAAATTTTCTTGTCCGGACTGCCCCCAAAGAACTGCAGAACCCAACGAGAGTAGGACATAAAACCGGTGGTGGGTAAATCCCTGGGTACCCGCGTATAGATAGAATTGACTATAGCGGATAAGTTGGTGGCCGTGAAGAAGGAATGGGTTTTTTAAAGATGGCCCCACGGACACCTATCCCTTTCAGGATCTAGGGGATCAGAAAATTGGGTGGTAAGTGGTAAAATCATAGGTAACCCATTCTATGCGTCCTAAACTACCATTCAACCTCCACAAAGCCCCCTCGATTCAGAGGCCCCCACCTTGATATTGATATTTATGCATGCGGAACCTGCCGAATTAATCATTACTATAAAAAATGTCAATAAATTTCCATTTTCTTTTTGTTTATCCTTCTGTTATACTATTTCACTGTAGGGCATCTGAGTCGGAAAAAATACCGGTGATCCCTTATAGGTTTGGATGTTTTAGTTAAAAGTACGCAACGCGTCAGCAAACGGTAGCTGCTGGATTTTTTGGAAAAATAGCGACCCGTTCTCTGCTGGTATTTTAGAAGATCTGGGGTACCTATCCATTTTCCTGTATCCACCCACTATAATTGACTTGAGTAACTAACTTGGCCCCCGATCGTTTTTTAGGATTGATTTTTTAAAAAATGGACCCCCCGGACACCTATCCATTTTAGGATCCGGGGGGATTTAGAGGACTGGTCGGTAAAATCATAGGTAACCCATTACTATGCGCTCTAAACTACCATTTGACCTCCGCAAAACCCCTTCGATTCAGAGACCCCCATCTTGATGTTGATATTTATGCATGCGGAACCTGCCGAATTAGTCATTACCATGGGCACCATGAACAATTTCTGACCGCTTCTGCCGTGTTGTACGCAACTTCCGTTCTGTCGAGCCAATCAAATCCTTCCTTTATTCCCCTGCCAACTTTCGACCAATCTATCGCCATACTATGTAGGTTCTGACTCTGCCGATGCGCTGGGCACGAAGGAGAGAGCGGTTATGGATAGAGACAAACATGCAACAACCTTTAATAATTTTCCATAAACTCTAGACGTTTTCTTATCTTTAAAAATATTTTTATTTTAATATAAAACTTTTATACAATTACAATTGAGTTTCTGTCTATATGAAATAATCCAAAGGGGACCCAAATTCAAAATGCCTGGGCCAACTTTAGACGGCCCCACAAACAATGCTCTGGTGGGAAACTAAAAAGACACACGATCCAAATCTCCCTACTCATGCACTCTAAAATTCCCCTGTCATCCCCCCCCTTCTCACCTGCATATCATCCTACCTCGTATGGGAAAACCCTCCCAGAGAGGCAAGACTCGCACGATTGTAACGTAGATGAAATACTTAGTCAACAATACGAACGCATACGATTGTAAAGTCAATGGAATAACCACGCCCATAGTACAAAGGAATGAAGGGAGAACACCAGTTGCATTTGATGGTGGAACAAAATATAGAGAGAGTGGACCCGTTCCAAAAACTCATTCCTGGGATTGAATCTCCGGGTCCGATCATTCAGCTAAGATTCGTTCCTATAACAGGAACCTATTTTTTGATAGAACATCTACCATCGAGAAAAAGTGCCGGGTGGATCCCCTATAGGTTTAGATATCAGTTCCATGGGCACCATGAACAATCTCTGACAAGGACCCAAACCTTGATCGCAAGCTTCACCACCGTACCTATTCCCTTGACAATTTCTCCAAAATCTGCACCCGATTTCGACCCTGCCGATGCATCAGGTACGAAGGAAAAAACAGTTATGGATAGAAACAAATATGCGACAACCTTTAGCAGTTTGCCATACAATTTAGATGATTTCTCCATGGTTATTATACACCCCTAGACTTCTCTATTTCTATAAAATGTATTTGTTATTTTCTTTAATACTAAGATTTTTCTATTAATTTTAAACTTATGCCAAGTATAAAACAATCCTAAGGAAACACAAACTCGAAACACCTAGGGCAACCTTCAAACGACCCCACAAACAACACCTTTCACAAACCCTACTCAAAGTTGAAAACTAAAGAAGAACACACAATCCAAATCTCCCTACCCATTGCACTCTAAAACTTCCCTGTCCTCCCTCCCTCTTTAGCTGTGTATCCTCCTCCCATATGAAGAAACCCATCCAAAGGAGGAACGAAACCTGCGCGATTGTAACCTAGATGAAATACTTAGTCAACAATACAAACGGTTGCATCCCAAATTTGGTGTCAGGGCCCCGCAAGGGCCCTTTTTTGTCCTCCCCGCGTCGTCTAATGACCTGTCTCTGAATCTATTTTTTTATTAATTATTTAAATCTAATATGTAATAAAATCTAAATTGACCCTAATTACATTCTCCCCCATTATTTTTCCGAGTAATCGTCGTGCAGCTGTGGAAGGGGTTTGTTCTTCTATGAAGAATCGTTTTCAGGCAGCCAAAATGAAGGTGCGTGGTAAGACGAGGGTGGCACGGGCCATGATGGCAAAAGGATCTTCCCAGGCCGTTCGTTATCTTCAAAAGAAGATCAGGAAGATAAGGATAAGATCACCCATAACTACATAGAGTTTAATATATAATAATATTTAAATAAAAAATAAAATTCGACTTCATGTCGGTTTCTTTAGTGTGCGCAAAAGGGGCGAGATAGGAACCGGTTCCTATGATTCCACGGTGATTTCGGTGGTTCAACAAAAAATAACCGATCGCACGAAATTTTCAGGTGCAATCCCCTAGAAAGGGGTACCTTTCCACCCCAAAGAACTTACGCCGGAAATACCCAGACAGACTGTTTTTATATCCATTAACAATATAAACATTTCCTAAACACATCATTTAATCTACAAAAATATTTTAATAAGTTTGATACCTTTTTTCGCGGTAGCACCAGAGATAGACTCCCTAACCGACCCAAAGAATTGGAAACCTGTTGTCGAGGACCTATGTAACTTACGCATGCGTGTAGCTCGAACCCTCCATCGTCTGGAACATCTCCAGGATGAGGGGAATGGGGTCTATCATCGCGGATATAGCACACTGTTTGGGGAATTAGATCTAGAGATTCCTAGGACAAGATGGGAATTTTCAGCGTACTCGTTACCACGTTATCAGAGTGCAAAGAATACCCTCAAAGATTTCATTTATCATCTTTATCTTCCGGGCCTCTCCTTGCGAAATAGTAGTAAACTACTGGAGGAAGGATTCAACCTTCGGACGCCCCCGGAAACGCTTTCGCAGTGGCTGCAACCCTATTACAACGATGCTATACGATATTTCGAAAGGGATCTTAGCATGACAGTATATACAGCCATAGGCATAGATACCCTCTTTGTTCCCATTCGGGAGGAGGGTCGTTATGTTTCGAAGGCGATCGCAGTCAACACGGGTATCACGGCGGGATATAATAGGAATCACCCCCTCGCCTGATGAGAATATTGAATCCTACGATCAGCATATAGGGAAACTAAAGGAACGGGGCCTGAATGTCAACGATATATGTATCGTTACCACAGATGGGCATAGGGCTTTTCCCTTAGTTGTATGCAAGCATTTTCCTCGCCATACGGTTCACCAACGGTGTTACGTTCACGCGATTCGTAACATCATGAATGCAGCTCCTAAAAGTATGAAGAAGGGAATGGCTAAGGACGCTTCTTACGTCTTACGGTCTGGGGATACGGGACAGGCACTAGAACGGTGGTCCGAGTGTGCAGAGAAGTATCGGTTTGGAAATAAGGCAACATGCGAAGCATGGGAAAGGTTCAGTCCTAAAAAAATCTCCCTGAGCTTACAAGCGGCATCCATAACCCAAAACCCCATACTTCTGCCCTATATACTGTCCACGAACTACACGGAATCGCTGAATGCTTTGTTTCGTGAGAGAACGAATAGCAAAAAAGGTGGATTCGTTGGTCTTGAGGTAGCGATGAAGAAATTGATGCTTACCGCTTTCTATTGGGTGGGGAAACAAAAAGAAAACCCCAACCCATTGCCTGTCGAAGATCTCCTTGCTATCCCTGCTGATTATACGTCCGAAATTTCGAACGGGGAACCTCTCCCCGCCACAGCTTATGACTTTCATCCCCTCTTATGCACGGAACAAGGGAATGGTTGCATGGACGATGTCCATACCATTGATTTTTAGCTAGCACCTTTCAGGGAAAAACCGTCTAAGACGCCACGACGATTTTTCCCCAGGCAACTCCCCCCTACGGCGGGTTTTCCCACGGAACGGAGACCCCATATTCCTCCCCTCAAAAATCCCACTGCCTAGTTCCGTGGTAACCTCGATCCTTCCAGCATCAGACTGGGTATCCGCCCCATCTCAATATCCATTACACCCCTGAATCCCGCAATGGTAGAGTCCTGTCCAGCCCATTATTTTCTGAATTTACAATAAATTAATGATTAAAGGAACCTTTACAAATATAAGGTAATAATCCCCTGGGGATACAAAAACAGGAACAGTGTCATGATAAAATGTTATTATTTATGTTACCCAATTGCTTTACCAAAAGGTGAGACTAGATTCATAGATAGGACATTCCCCACAAGAAATTGCACGGTCCCAGGAATCCGAACAGGCCCCCGCAGATTCGGGAGCCCCAGCCCCACTAGGGACTTTTGACCCGACACCCCTAGCAAGCATATCATTCGTTTTCTAAATGCGTCACCCCATAAACACATTTGCCCATCCGATTCTTGTAAAAAAATTCGTGCTGGAAAGTTGTTATTCATCCACCCGCTATGAACAGCGGAGACCCCGGATAGGAAAACACTGCATAAACAATATTATTGAGAATATGGATACCTATCGACAACCATATCGAATACCGGCGTGCTACCCAACCCAATAGCAGCGAACCTAGAAAGACATCGAGAAGTCCATTCCATTCATACTGCGTATGACATAAAGTAAACAAGATACTCGTGATCCATATCCCTACACGCGGTTGGAGAGCACCGCGGAAAAAGAGTTCTTCCCCAATCCCTGGGCCAATCCCCAGGAGGAGAATGCCAACCCAAGTTAACGTGGGGAAAGGCCCGGACTCAGAATCAGAATCAGGCAGGAAATACCATGATACCGCCTGTAACAAAAAATACAAACCGATAACCACCCCAAAGCCTGCCCAGGTTGGTTTCTTGTTCAGTCCTAAGCGAGCCCACGTCTCTTGCCAACTACGGGTAACACCCCCACCCACAGCCAGTATGGCAGTAATCACATCTATGCACAGCTCAAGCAAACGGGAGAATTCCACATCTGACATTACATCCCTAGGGAGGGTCGGGAAAAAAAAACTATTGACAATTAGCGACTTTATAAAGACATAAAACATCCACCATACCGCGACGCGATGAATATACCTCTGTGGGTCCAAATGCAATTTAAGCATGACGTATTTTCGGAAAGCTGGCCACACCAGGAACAGGCCTGATAACAGATAAAGCAAGATCAGTCCATAAGCAAAAACCTGAACCCATATTGGAAAGTCCAAAAAGCCCAGATATGGATATTTTTTTTCAACAAATTTTGAAAATGTAACCATGCTAAATACTACTCCGATAACATAAGAAATCAGCTGCAGAACGCCAAACATCACTACGGTAGAATGAATATATCGCTGTGGGTTTAAGCCCAGTTTAAGCATGATGCGTTCCGGAAAGGCTGTCCAGACTAAGAGCAAACCTAATAACGGATAAAGGAAGACAAGTATATCATACATAAAACGATTCAATGGGAGAAACACGCCGGCTAATGCTCCACAAACATAAAGGATCATCAAAAAAACGCTGGTTATCTTATTGCCCCAGAAAATAAAATTACTATGATGGGGACTATTTCCTAACAATACCATATTTTGATAGTAAGCACGATCGAATCTTACAAAAAACAATATAGGTAAAATTAAAACAAAAGGTATTATCAATTCAAACATGGGTTCCTATATCTCCCTTGCTACCATACTCAGCAATATGTAATGAAGAAACTGCAAAATAGGCACTTTGATGAATGGCAGAACCAGGAGCGAGGAAGGATTCTCACCCTAATATGAAACTGGCTCATCTAGGTTGCTTATATCCTATAAGAGGGGATTTGATAAAGAGCAAGCGGCCCAAAAGGGAAACGACAAAATTCCACAAAAGGCCCACACCCCCTGGGACAATTGAACCTTATCATAAGCCGTATAACGGAGGGCTGTCACGTACGATTTGTAGGAGTAGGAGGGGCTCAACCCCAAAAGGGTCCCCGCTATGAACGGCGGAGACCCCAGAAGAGGGGCTAATGACCTAATTTTTTTGTTGTTTTCTTAATAACTATCAAACTAGGGGACCATGATCCTTAATTTTACAGTCATCGGATAGGTGCTCCCTAGCAAGCATCTTATTCGTTTTCTAATACGTCACCGCCCACCCGATTCCTATAAAAAAATCCATGCTAAAGAGTCGCCATTCATCTACCCGCTATGAACAGCGGAGACCCCCTCGCTACTTACTATTCCAATATACTACACCCAAACAATGTAAGGAACAGGCACAGAAAAGATTGTAATACAGGGTCATATGTATTGGCAACTTAAGGAAAGGATGGATCGAATTAACTATTATGTTCATTAAACATTTATTTACTTTCTATAATTATATTTTGCTTGTCTAATTACCATATTTTCATTTTTAATAATAAATTAATCATTTTAAATAATTTTTTCTATATGATCCAGATAGGCTCTAATACCATAGCCAACGGAGATCATCGAGCCAGCAAAACTGGGACGACAATAAAGGAAAGAGGCACTAAAAGCACCCGGGGCCATCACCAGTAAGGAAAGAAACAGCAAAAGTATGGAAGCCACACACGGACAAAGGGAGATAGAAAGAATGGAACGGCAAGAAAGAGTACATATAACCACACAGGAGACCGACCAGCAAAATCGGGACGGCAAGGTATACCAAAAAGGCAACAGAAGACAGCAGAACCCTGAACAACAAGGAAATGGGAGAAAGCAGCAGCCAAAGAGGGAACAGTGGGTGTCGGGTCAAAAGTCCCTAGTGAAGCCCCCGAATCAGCGGGGGCCTATCCGGATTTCCAATCAAGATATGGTGCTGGTGTGTGAATTAAAAATCAGTTGATTTGGTTTTTCCTGATATTAATTGTATTTAAAAATAATATGTATTGATTGCTAATAATTAATGAGTTGAATGGAGGGCACTCAGGGAAGCGAACCTTTTTAGGATGAATCGCAATCTGGAACCATCCCTTCCGAAACATCCCCAAGGTAGCCGGAAGAACAATATTCATGATGAATCCCCACGGCCGTCCTAATAGGCCATTTCCTGATTAGGGGCTTCCCACCCCAAACCCTCCCCCGCGAATTCTCTCTGAAAGGGATCCCCACTCCGCGATTGAAGGGATGATCCTGCTCTAGAGACCCGCCGCCTCCATAGATTCCGGATTCAATGGGCTACACCTACCGTTGCCGCCCATCAGACAAGGGAATATTTTCTCTTGGTATGGCCTGTACAAAGTCCGACATGGGCATCCGTAGTCATCAAAGGTTGTATGCAAACCGCGTGAACGAAGGTTTTGGAGAACCCTGCACCAGGTTGAAACGCATTCTGGCTGGATCGATTCCGTAGTACAAAAGATCCTGAATGCGAACCAGTTTCCGAATCCCATGACGATGGATACGGCTATGAGTGTCCCAAAACCACGAACCTACAACCCCCCTGAAGGGGGCTGTACCATAGGTAGGAAACGTTGATTCCATGCACTCGGATATGAAATATCATAATAGCGCCCCAACACGACAGGAAGGGGATCGTAAGGGAACCGCAACCTGTCTGTATTGTTCCTTTCCTGTAACCGTTTCTGCGAATCATCCCTACCGGAAGAAACCGTCGGGACTCCCTCTGAAGCTTCTCTGCCGCTGCCGATAGCGCGGTCCCGCGCATGATCCACGAACCACTACAAAGCCTTGGAAATAGAACCATATTGGAATCTTGAAAAGGTTTCCTCACTCAATGCAAAATATCATCCTTGAACGAAATATCTATTTTTATATAAATTTAAATAGTATTGTAAAAAGCACGTATCCTTCTTACGTTTCTAGGGAACAGAGCCGGAATTTCGATCACCCACAATGTTGTTCCTTTCCTATAAATTTTAAATTTAATAGGAAATATTATACTATTGGTATGGAAAAATAAGGGGCTTGGGAAGAAGTCCAGGGGAAAGTCCACCCTGCCCCAACAAAGAACAAGAATTCAGACAAAAATCATCTTCCCCCAGCAAGGGATTTCAACCGAGAGTAAGCCAAGACAGGGCCAACAAAGGGGTTCTACGTAGAAGGAAAATAGGGAAGAATAAATCTATATGATAATCGGGTCCAATCCGGATTTTATTATATATTATAGGTAAATAATTAAGAAAAAATAGATACGGAGACGGATGGATTCCCCATAGAGGAAGCAAGGGGAACAAAAAAGGGGCCCCGACACCAAGCCATGCCGTGATGAAACTCCTAACAATCGCAAACGAATGGACACCACCATTCACCTTACCTATCAATTTTTACAAAAAAATAAAAAAGACCCCCACCTATCCTACAAGGGGGTCACTATCCTCATACCATATTCGGGAGGAAATCACAATACCCATGAAAGGATAGGGGGACAATCCTATCTAGATTCATTGGAAACCAAAGACCCCGAACGAACCCAATTCTCCGCATCGATAAACCTACTAACACCCCCTGGGAAAAAACCCAACAGTAACGTCCCTGCAACACTAACCGTTATAACAAAAGAGAGGTTCCAAGGTACATTCATCCGCTTGAAATCAACAGAACAACGACGGAAGAAAATTTGCCGGAGGATACGAAAGTAGGCAAGATAGGAAAAAAGTGTAACCAACAAGAACAACATCGCACGGTAACTATCGTGTTCCATTACATTGAGCAACAAATAGAATTTCGCAAAGAATCCCGCTGTCAGGAGAGGAACACCCGCGGCAGAGAGCAGCAAACCCGTCATCGATAGGGCGATGACGGGAGAGCGATGAATAAGACCAGCAAAGGCCCCCACATCTTCAGAACCGCTCTCGGACGTCACCGTTTCTATGATCGCTAAACCACCAAAAACCACCAAGGCATATGCTACCACATAAACCAGCAAACTCACGCCTCCTGGCAAAACCAGGGGGGAAACCGATTCAAAAATGGGTTGATTATTAGAAAAAGGAAGAAGAAAGTAACCCCCCTGCGCAAGACTAGCAAAGGCAAACGCACCCTTGACCCTTTTCTGAAATAATGAGGCGACATTCCCCACCAGAATCGTAAGCAGGGCCAGACCGAAAATCAACCAGGGGACCATCCGATATCCCAACAACGAAAGGAGATAAAGAACAGGCTGATAAACCAAAGTAGCCAAACGGAACAAAACGGCCAAAAGAGTAACCTTAACACCCACCAGCAACCAAACCAGCATGGGGCTACCTGAACCACGATACACATCAGGGGCCCAGAGGTGGAAGGGAACTAGGGCCAATTTCAATGCCAAGCCAATGAAAATCAGAAAGAAAGAAAACAGAATCCAAGCCATGGAACCCTTAGCACCGCTTTGCAACATTACCAAAATGTAAGTATAAAAGGAACTGAAACCCGTTTCCCCTGCAGGACCTACCATAAAGGAAACACCGTACAAGAAAACAGCCGTAGCCACACCACCTGTGATCAAGTACTTCCACGCGGCCTCCATGGTGAACCTATTTCCCTTCTGCAAACCCACCAGAATGTAGGTTGACAAACCAAATAACTCTAGACTGACAAACAGAGAAATGAAATCCGTAGCCCCGATAGCCAAACAACCACCCACCACCGCACAGAGGAGCGTGGCCACCCATTCACCTTCCCACGCAAGGGTCTCATGCAAAGAGAACAACAGGGAAACGATCGCAATCACCAGTAGAGCGGCCGTAAAAACCATAGTAGGGGTGTCCCAACGATACGAACGAGCCAATATCGACTCAATCGGAGCTCCACTCCGTGCTAGGACAAGACCCAGGGAGAACAACAACGAACTCAGTCCAACCCAACGAAACGCAGTACCCCGGCCGGAGGAACGCTTATCCATCAACGTGAGCAGTAAAACAAGCGTTACCCCCGCCACCACTACGAGCAAGGGCGACAATACATGGAGCCATGAAATATCCCACCAAGACCCCTTCACGTACAAACCACCCCCCCTTAGCTAAAGGAAATCCCCCTTCACATTGGAATGAAAACCATCCCCGGGGGTTGAATCTCCATATCAACGATCCGTTGGAGAAAAAAATGTTTCGACAACGGGACGAAACCAATGAAGAAGCAGATCCGGCCAGAGACCCAGCAGCAGGATCAAACCACCCAGAATCATCAACCAGACCCTCTCATTTCCGGCTAGGTCCGAACCATAGGTTCGGTTTACTACAGGAGGACGACCAAACGTGGGACGCACCGCCAGTCGCAAAGCATAGGCCGCCGCCAACACAAACCCCACTAGGACCCATGGAAAAACCGTGGGATACGTTTGTATCACACCCGAAAACACCAACACCTCACCCACGAAACCTGCTAAACCCGGCAAACCTAGCAAGGCAAGAGCAAGAAAGCGCATACCCACCGCAAAACGTGGCAACGCTGCACCTAGACCATCCCACTCCCGTAGGTACGTGGTTTCCAACCGCCCTTCAAGGTACAAAATCAGCAGAAAAGCGAAAGCTGCCGTCAGGCCATGCCCCACCAACTGATACAAAGAACCCTCTACACCCATGCTGTTGAGGGAACCAATACCCATCAACACGATCCCCATGTGGCTCAAACTAGCATAAGCCATGATCTTCCTAGCCCCCTGCGAGGACCAAGAAAAACCCTTCCGTGCCGACAACGCAACCGGCGTACCATACAACATCCTTACCTTCCGTGCCGACAACGCAACGAACGCACCGTACAATAGGTTGACCAATCCTGCGATGACAAGCCAATGGGAATAACGATCTAACATCGTAGGAAAGGCATTGTAAATGAAACGATAAAAACCGTAGGCACCCAACTTGAGTAAAACCCCAGAGTGAATCAACACCACGGGTAGGGGGGCCTCCATGTGGGTGCGCACCATCCATGTATGAAAAGGAACGACGGGTAACTTTACAGCCAAACCAATCAGAACCAACCAAAAAAACGTTTCCAACAACCCCTCGTATCCCGCTCGCAAATGCTCGGGTAACTCGGGTACACCCCTGAGGGCCGCAACCTGGCGTAACTTGTCAGAAATGACTTCCATGTCCAGGCTCTCAAAATAAACCAGAAACATGAACAGGGCCATGAGGAAAAACAGGGAACCAACCCCACCCATAATCAAATACGTGAAGGCGGCCCTCTCGCGGTACAGATAGCCAAACTTCCCGATCAGAAAAAACATGCAGAGCAGTGTACCCTCCAGGAAGAGGAAGAAAAGCAACGCGTCCTTCGCCACTAGGGCACCCA
Source organism: Pasteuria penetrans (assembly GCF_900538055.1). NCBI lineage: Bacteria > Bacillati > Bacillota > Bacilli > Caryophanales > Pasteuriaceae > Pasteuria > Pasteuria penetrans. The sequence continues at coordinate 521,857 of NZ_UZAC03000001.1, read as the reverse complement.
GCGTACAAGACTGCAGAACCAATAACAGGCCATAATAACCCCTCGTAACCCCGCGTACGGAACGAGAAACCATAGCCGCAATAGGAAAGAGAACAACAGCCAACAATAACAGCGGCAGGCTAATACCATCTACGCCCACATGATAGGTGATGGGAAGGGATGAAATTCCTAATTGCAACGAATCCCAAAAGAACTGCTTTTCAAAATAAAAACCCGCACCAGCGGAAAATAAGACCATCGCCATGGCTGCGACCACAGAGAACGGCAACAACATCCAACAGGAAGTCACCCTATGCAGGACAGCCTGCCACCGCTTCGGACAACAGAACACGAACAGAGCACCTAATAGGGGTATACACCAAGCCAACGTAGGGAGATTCCAGGCCGCAACATCGACGAGAGAACGATCCATACGTCCTCACTCACCCCCCTATCCCTATCCATAGCAATAACAGCAGAGATACGGCCAATGCCAACACGGCAACAAGGAGATAACGTTCCAATCGCCCCCGCTGCCATCCAACAGCACACCGTCCTAAGCCCATCGACGCCCTACTGACAAAATGGACGGCACCATGGATAACAAACTGATCAAAACACAACAGCCCCCGTGCCAGCCCCCGGACTGGACCCACTACGACCACACGGTACACCGCATCCCATGGATCCCTATCCTCCCACCACCAGGACTGTTTTTTTCCCAAAATGCGCACAAAGCACACCGCCAAGCCCAAACCTAGCACCACCATAGCAGGAGTCCACCAGCTAGGAGGATAAGCAAAGGGTAGACGGGAATTGGGGCGAGCCTCCAACCAATGAAACAAACCCCCCTTGTAGGCGATAAGCACGCCCTGAACCAACCCCACCACTCCGGTTAATGCTACAATGGACCACCCCATGGAATTGCCCGGAAGGTTTACCTTCCCCCCAGAGGATATGGTGGAGGCCGACACACGGCGAACCTGTAGCCCCAAACGAAATACATATCCAAAGGTAAACGCATAGGCGCCCAGGAGGAGATAAAAAGAAAGGGAAGCACCCTGGGAAAAAGCAGCAGCCAAAATATCCTTTTTCAGGGAAGGAAAATCACACATAGCCAGAACACCTACCACCCAAGTAAACAGCATACCCGTACTCATTGTCCAGGCCCCTTTCAACCGCTGCGAAGAAAGGAGCACCCCCACGATTAGGAAGAGAAGTGCCTTAAAGGAGGCATGTGCACATAACAACAAAAAAGCATAGCCAGGCATCTGTAGCCCCATAGCGGCAAACATGAAACCCAAATGACTTGCGGTAGAATAAGCCAACAAACGCTTGAGATCCGTTTGCAGGCAGGCCATAAAGGATGCGTAAATGGCTGTAACCGCGCCCGCCCAGAGCAATACCATATTGGCCATATCCCCGGAGGAGAAAAGGAAGGAAAATTGGTCCACAAGATAAACACCAGCTACCACCATGGTCGCCGCATGGAGGAACGCACTCACAGGGGTAGGCCCTACCATCGCATCGGGGAGCCAAGTATGTAGGGGCATCTGACCCGCCTTTGCCAACGCGGCGACGGCAACCAGGAGGGCGACAAGGGTAACAGACGAACCCGCCAAAGCACCACCATCCACCAATTGCGCTAACACATCAATCTCCCAAGTTTTCCAATACCACCATGTCAACCCCAATGCTGCCAAGAGACCCATATCACCCAACCTGGTCATTAAGAAAGCCTTGATGGCAGCCCGTCTGGCCTTTTGTTCCTCTTGCCAGAATCCAATGAGCAGAAAGGAAGCAACACCAAGAGCCTCCCAACCCATAACCAACTGTAAGAAATTGGAGGATACAACAAAACTCTGCATAGACGCTGTGAAAAACCCCAGCAAAGCAAAAAAACCGACAAAACGAGAACCCACACCCGACTTATTTTTCATATAGCTCCAAGCATACCCATGAACAAATACACTAATCCAGGCCACAACGAGCAACAACCACAGCGTTGTTGGGCGGATCAAAAAACCCAAGTCCACGGAATGGTGACCTATCTGGAACCAAGGCATCTTAGCCTTCCAAACGGACAATGAGGGTCCATATTGCCAAGCCAACCACGTCACCAAAACAGCCGAACCGACGGCAGAAAAAACACCCGCCCCCGCAGCCACCCCTCTCGCCAACTTCGCCCCCATCAATAAAAACAAGAGAGGAACCAAAAGTGGCAACGCCACAATAGTACCTACCATTGGTGCACTCAAGTAGTACCTCCCCCCCCTCCACTGTCTTGCTTCTCTTCCGCCCATACCGGACCTAAACCACCCTGCAAGCGCACTGGCTTCCTACTCGCCAAGGCACGAAAAGATCTTATATCCGTCGTCCCTGTATGACGATAAAGGGCCAACAGGATAGCCAGACCAACCGCGGCTCCTGCCGCGGCCACCCCCATGGAGAACAAAGAAAACACATGACCCTGCGCGCCTGCAATGGGACCGCGTTGCGCAAACGCAATAAAATTGATATTAACCGAGTTGAGCATCAATTCAAGAGAAAAGAGAACCACAACAGCATTTTTCTTTACCAACACACCGTACAAACCCACCACAAACAACAGGGAAGACAAAAACAACAAGGACCCCAACATCAGGCTATCCCTCCTTCGGACGGGTCAAAGCCACGGCCCCAACAACAGCCACCAACAATAAAATGGACAGGGCTTCCAGAGGCAGGGAATAGTCACGAAAAATAAGTGTACCTATAGACATAAGGGACGCCTCTCGACCCGCACCAGGGAGCTCCCCGCTGTTACCACGCTCGATCAATAAGATCATGACAAGAAACAACAACACATGCGAATAGAAAAAGGATCGGGGATGGGGGACAAAGTCACCATCCTCTTCCACCTCGTGACGGGTCAACATGATACCGAATAACATCAGTACCGACACCGCACCCGCATAGATCAACAGTTGGGCTACCGCCACGAACATAGCATTGAGGAAAAAGTACAACGCAGCGATTCCGACCATGGTACTCGCAATGGCCAACACAACATGAACGACGCGTTTGAGCTGAATGGCAAACAGAGCGCCAGCGAGAATCCAAATAGCCAGCAGAAAAAAAACGATAGTGGAGCCTATATCATTTCCTGTATCCAAGCCCAAACCCACCCCCTCATCAACATTGTTCAAGGAGAAGGATCCTTATCCACCTCCTCCCCCCCTTTCGTCGCCGCAGCTACACGCGCCTTCCGTGCTGCAATTTGTTTTGCCATCGCAGCAGCAGCGGGAGAAGGAACGGGCAAATTCTGCTTTCGAATCTGCGTATTGTTATCATCTAGCCACTCCAAATCCTTGAATAACTCATCCCGTCCGTAAACGGCTAATTCGTAGTTGTGGGTCATAACCACTGCCTCTGTAGGGCAAACCTCCGTACACAGATCGCAGAGGATACAGGTCTCGAATTGGATATCATACGTTTCTATAACCTTACCCTTGCGCTCCGGATCCGTACTCTTCCTTCCCGTTAGTGTGATGCAATCGGTGGGACAAACCAATGCACACTGATTGCAAACGATACATTTTTCTGGATCAAAGTGCTGAATACCTCGGAAACGATCAGGCATGGGAATAGGTGCATCGGGATAGCGGTGTGTCACCTTAGGTCGAACGAGATTACGCAAGGTAACCGCCATTCCCTTTGCTAATCCTAACATGCGAGCCCCCCTCCCCGGAAAACGAATGTTTCATTGCCCTGCCCCATAAAACGACCGCAAAACAGGAATCTCTTTAGCAACAGCTACCCAAAGTAAATTGAGCAGGGCAAGGGGTACGAGTACCTTCCATGCTAACGGCAATAGGGAATCTACACGCAAACGTGGCCAGGTAGCCCGTACCCAAAAAATCACAAACAGGATGGACGACATCTTCAAACCAAACCAAAGGGCAGGCGGCAAGATACCCACACCAAACGGAGAATCCCAACCGCCAAGATAAAGAACCGTCGCTAAGGCAGCCATAGAAAAAACGTAAACATACTCCGTAAGCATGAAAAGGGCAAAACGGAAACCGCTGTATTCTACATGATAACCAGCCACCAACTCCGATTCCGCCTCCGGAAAATCAAAAGGGGTCCGATGCAACTCAGCTAACAAGGAAACACAAAACACAGCAAACCCAACAACCTGCGGTAGTAGAAACCAGACATAGGACTGGGCTCTAACAATCTCATCCAACTGCAAACTACCCGCACCCAGTGCCACACCAGCGAGTGCCAACAACAAGGGGACTTCATAGCTAATCATCTGGGCAGCCGCACGCATGGCACCGATAAGCGCGTATTTGTTATTGGAGGACCATCCAGCCACAATGATCGCTAGGGTGGTAATGCTAGACCACGCCACACCGTACAACAACCCAGCGGACAGATTGACATTCATACCCTGCGGCATAAAGGGGACAACCACAAGCCCCGCAAAGGATGGCAGAAAAGCCAGAATGGGCGCCCAGCGAAAAAGCCTTGGATCCACCTGGGCAGGCCGTATATCTTCTTTGCAGAAAAGTTTACCCACATCCGCCATCGTTTGCAACATCCCCCAGGGACCCACACGATTGGGTCCATGCCGCAGCTGGATCCATCCAATCACTTTTCTCTCTGCCAACACGGCCAACATAACGAACAGCAATACAACCGCAAGAAGAATACCGGCATACAACAAATCACCAATCATCCATCCACCTCCCCAAGTACGATATCAATACTACCCAGGATCGCTACAAGATTGGACAGGTTTTCCCCCTGCAGGAGATAAGGGAGAATTTGGAGATTGTAAAATGAGGGTCGACGAAACTTGAGACGCCAGGGTTTGTCACGTCCACGACTAATGATATAACATCCCAATTCGCCACGCGGAGACTCAATCCCTGTATAAACCTCTCCCTCGGGTGCCCTCAAAATGCGGGGCACCTTGGCCATGAAAGCGCCCGAAGAGGGACATTGCCCCGTCAACTGCTCCAAAATGTGAAGGGACTGATCAATCTCCCCCATCCTGCACAAGTATTTGTCATAGAGATCCCCATTTTTCCCTATGGGAACGGTAAAATCCAATCCTCCATACAACGAATAAGGGCGCGTTTTCCGAAGATCCCAGTCCACCCCCGTAACGCGGAGATTGGCACCCGAAAGCCCATAGGCAATAGCTGTCCCCTGATCATACTTACCTACACCCTGTGTACGCTGACGGAAAATGGAATTTCCTGTGATGAGCTGATGATACTCCCCCATCCGCTTCTGCATTCTCCCGATCCAATCACTCAATTTCTCTACCCAACCGGGGGGGGCATCCCATTTGACCCCCCCAACACGCATGTAGTTATAAGTGAGGCGTGCCCCGCACAACTCATTGAACATATCAAGGATTTCTTCACGGTCCTTGAACGCATAGAGAAATGGGCTCATGGCACCTATGTCCAGAAGATACGTCCCCATCCAAACAAGATGACTTGCAATACGGTTCATTTCCATAACCATAACGCGTAGGTACTGAGCCCGCTCAGGGATATCCAAACCCAATAGGGTCTCCACAGAATGAACGAGAGAAAAATTATTCGTCATTGCCGATAGATAATCCATGCGATCTGTATAAGGAATGATTTGTGTATAATTCAGATCTTCGGCCAACTTCTCCGTGCCACGATGCAAATAACCCAACACAGGGTCAACCTTGACAATTTGTTCGCCATCAATCGTAACCCGCAACCGCAAAACACCATGGGTACTGGGATGCTGAGGCCCAACGTTGAGCAACATTTCCTCCGTACGCACCCCTTCTACACCCCCTCATCAAACGGCTCGTAATCCTTACGTAAAGGGTGTCCTACCCAACCATCAGGAAGCATAATACGTCGCAGGTCAGGATGGCCCTCAAAATGAATACCCAACAAGTCATACATTTCCCTCTCGTTCCAATTCGCCGCCTCCCAATCTGTAGCCAAGCTAGGAATACTCGGCTCCCCTCTCAAAAGGGAGGCCTTGAGACAAATATCATAGGGTTGGATGAGGGAAGCAAGTTGGAGAATGACATCAAAGTGCGCCCCTTGATCGGCTGCTGCATAATTACGCATGTAGGAAAAAGAATACTCATGATTCTGGCGAAAAAACAACGCCACCTCCCGCCAGGCCAATGGAACAATGGAAAGTACTGGCAGGGAAATATGCGGCAACACGATCACCTCCGGGGCAACCATATCCCCCATAGCCCGGTTGACCGCATCACGCCAACTCTCTGCCCTCTCCTGCCACTCAGGGTCTATCGGCGGGGGATCAGGCTGAGCACGAGCCGAACCCCGCGAGGTAGGACGAGCCCTATTGGGGACATCCTTGGACTTCGCCTCGGTTCCTATCACACCCTCCGGTGCTATCTTAGGATCTGCCTTAACCTTAACCTTGGAATCAGAATCATTCCCCTCCGATTCCGGGGGATCGTCCACTTTCTTGTCCTCCTCCGATCCCCCTCCACGTCGAGTCGTAGCCTCCATCTCTGATTCCAAGGTAGGAGATCCCTCCGACGACGACGCGTCAGAACCATCCCCATGTCTCCGCGACTGGGTTCCAGAATCCTTTTCCTCGTTCAACCCTCAATCACCCGCTTTCCCATACGGGCCTCCTCACGAATTTTGCATTGTAATTTATAAATCCCATAAAGCAACGCGGCTGGATTCGGCGGGCACCCTGGTATATAAACGTCCACGGGAACGACCTGATCGACCCCCTTGACGACAGAATAAGAGGCACAATAGGGACCCCCCGCTGTCGCACACGAACCCATGGCGATCACCCATTTGGGATCTGCCATTTGTTCATACAGACGATGCAAAACCGGCGCCATTTTTTTGGTTACAGTACCCGCTACAATCATCAAATCAGATTGACGTGGTGAGGCCCGAAAGAGAACACCAAATCGATCCAGATCATAGTGGGAACCACCCGTAGCCATCATTTCAATTGCACAGCAGGCTAGTCCGAAACTGAGCGGCCATAGAGAATTGCTCCGTGTCCAAGCCTTGATCTGATCTACCTTCGTCAGAAGAAGATTACGGGAATCCTCCGCATCCCCGAAGGGAGACAAAACGCCTAGGTCCGCTCCCATCGTAACACCTTCTTTTGCCAGGCGTAGATAAGACCCAGGGCGAGGAAACCAAGGAAAATCAACATTTTGATGAGTGCACCCCAACCCTCCACGGATCGGAGGTGATTGTAAACAACAGCCCAGGGAAAAAGAAAAATCGCCTCCGCATCAAAGACGAGAAAGAGTAAAGCCGCGGGCCAATAGGCAGCATGGAAACGGATATTCCCCACACCCTCTGGGATTACCCCACTCTCGTAGGGGAGTTCCTTGATTGCATTGGGACTGTTGGGACGTATCCAACGTGCCAACAGAGAGGAAAAAAGGGGAAGAACCAGGGGAACCAACAGAAAAAAAAGCAAGGGCATGAAGGATCCAGACACCAAGTATACCCCCTTCTTCCAGGCCGGGAAAATTCTGAAAAACAACCATATTACCTAGAAATATGCGAAAATGACAAACAATCCACAGGAAAAACTCACTTCAGATAATATTCATTCCCAAGAGAAATACTCACTATTCGCACCGAAATCCCACCATTTGGAAAAAAACATCGGGAGTGGGACGCTACTCCAAAAAAGAAAGGACATTCATTACCCACATGGGACTGGAAACAACGCACCCCCACCACCAGCATAACGACATCAGGCAATAATGTCTAGCATTGGGAATGAATTCGAATGAACACCAAGGACATGTAAAATACCCCCGATTCATAAAATTCAGGATGGATTCAGCGGGGGAATGTAATCTCTCCATCACCTAGGAACCCCCCACATCAACAGGGCGTAAATCCAAGGGGCCCATCCCCCCCATGCCTAGGTACGTAACCATGTCGAGTAGGGCTGGCATTTCAGCCACCCCCCGCACAAGAACATGTACTATTCTCCCCATTATGCAGCCCTCAGGATCCATGGGATCAGGATTCACCCAATGAAACGTCAAGGCGCACACAACTTTCTGTACTTGGAACAGATAGTAGGATATCCAGATCTTCTCCATCTTCTCTTGGATCTTTTATATTTGTGTTTCGATCATTCCTCTGTTGTCTAATGGATAGGGTAAGGGCTTTTATCACCCTAGACAGTTGAAAAGCGCCCTAGTGGTTGGATCCCCCCTACCCACAATGGATTGGGTCACTCAGCTCCCCAGTCCATTCCCTTCGTGTCCATCGATGGATCCCCATCACCTTCGGACGTTTCGCCCTCTCATTCCTGGCTTTTCGACTGATTGGATGGATGGAAGCCCAGGAATACTGTACCCGCCCGGGTTACAGTCGTTCGGGGTTTGAATGGATCCCCCAGGCATGGGTCTAACCGTCCTTTCGATAGGACGGAAGAACCTGAAGAGACGATGTTTCCGAGCAGCACCCATGAGATGAAACATGAAAAGAAGGTTCTAGGTACGGTTCTAGTCTGTTCTTGAGGACGATCTGAACAACTCGACCCGCTACGGCAGGAATTCTAAGCGGTTCCTTGCTATCATCAGACTCCGGGATATCCACTCCCGCCGGACTTCGGGTGGGAAGTAGAAACCTGCACCCATTTGGGTTCCCAGTGACGTATCGATTGTTCTTTCGATGGCTTCCCAATTCCTCCATCTTCAGCCCATCCATCCCTAGCCAGCCCTCTACTCTTCTTTATGGACCTAGCGCCATGCTAGCAGTACTTTTGTTTGTTGTATATGGTGCCTAACGGAGTTTCTCATCTGATGTCGCCTGACCCACGACGGAGTCTCCTCTTTACCGTCCCCACCCCCGTATCGGACACGACCCTTCAGCTCCCCTTCACTCCATCTTCATTACAAAGATTTCATTAAGCTACTATGGGCTGATCCAACTTTGTAAACGGGAGGCCCAGTTGCCTTTGGCTTTTGACTACGCCTGGCCGTTGCCAGGCGCGCGCCGTGCGAAGACCTCCCAAGTTCCGTATCAACGCCTGGATTAGGCTTCTTCCGTCTTTCACCAGCATACCCGCCCGAATCGTACATAGGTCGTCTTCCGCGACTTCTCCCGACGTTCCCGAACACACCCCGGCTTGGACACGAACTACTCTTTCCAATACGTCCTCGTCGAACGATTTACCTTTCGTCGAGCTCCCTGACCCCCACCGAACGAGGATATATGGCTCCGCCTTTTCCTAGAACCGCCCATGGTTTCCACACCAGCAGCATTCAGAAGGCGGGAAGCCCGCTACCTATCAGCAAGCTTCGAAGGAACGATTACAACCTCCGCCGCCCATACAAAGCACTGGGCACACTTTTTGAAAAAATGAAACAATTAGTTTCAGAAATTCATAAATGTTTTAATTATTAATTTTTTAAGAAGAAAAACAATACATATAAATACTCCAGAAAACTTCAGTAATTCAGTACTTTAGGGTTGAAAATTACCATATCCGAAAAACTACGCGCAAAAATGATATTCCTTAATTTAAATTTTTCTATATATTAAATTCTATCGTATATGGATACGGTTCTTGATAACATATGATGTATGGGGGAGAGCAAGCCCCCCCTCAACAGTTTAGGAGTCTCAAAGTGGTACAGAACTCAATGGAAACCATTGATCCATGTGTTGATAATAAAATTCATTATTTTCTGGAAATCCTAATCTTTCTAATATGCTACGAATGTCTTCCTCATCCATACTCGGATTAATGATGTATCCCCCCTCCCCCCTATCAGCTGCAAGTTCAAAAGAATGGGACCCAAACTCTACTGCCTTGTCGATCCGTTCCGATGGACTGAGATTTTTCCATTCTGGTTTCCTATAAAGAATGAATTTTTCTAAACGATCAATTACATACTCTTCATTTTTATATAGCCACCTGGCCTCCCTCAGCTGATCCTCACTCATATGATTTTCCTTCAATAACTTCTCTACTCTCTCAACATTCTCATCCATTCGGTTTTCGTATGAATTGCCATTGTAAACGTTTAGACTAGTACCTTCATCTCTCCCCTCCGCATACGAATGAACATTAAATGTTGCTGAAAAAAAAGGAGTAAGCGACAACACAGTAGCAAAGATCATTTTTGCATTCTTTCTCACTTTCAGATCCTCTCCTCACTCACTTGTTAGATAATTGCAGGCAGGATTCCCTATTGGGAGTAATTGTGGTTCTATAACCATCCCAAGCCAAAGAGGGGTAATAAGTTACTTCCTAAGATCCTATCCATCGGAAACTACCTGCCGCATCCCATGTAGTACAACTTTCACAACTGTAATGCTGTGGATTGACTAGTAAAAATTTAGATGGATTCTCGATCCTCTCCCAACTACCCACCGCATCCCATATGGTACAACTTCTGCAACTGTAATGCTATAGGATGGATAGTAAAAATTTGGGGATCGTGTGTTCAATGGGCCGTACGAGTGATAAAGGTTGTAATGAGCCCCCGCCCAAGATTCGGTCTTGGAATATCCTTGAGGGCTTTTGCCTAGTTCTAGATTCCAAAGATGGATTGGATGAAGGCCTATTTTTTCCTAACACATGCCAAGTTCCCTCACGTTGAATAGGGATGGCATCTTAGCCAACCCCCTTACAAAACTACACGTACTACTCTCGCATTATGTGGCTCTTATGGCCTCATAGGATTTTGCCCATTCAGAACCCCGGTCTGGTGTCACGTTCTTCCTACCTTCCTCTGCTGTGTTCTATCCGGATTTCGATCCAATGTTGCCTGGTCCAACTTTCGATCATCTCCTTATCTCAGTATGAGCTGATCTGACTTCGTGCACGGAACCCCGGTTTGTCCTCGGTCTTTCCATCTGGCGACAGCCAAATGCCGTACGACGATCTCCTAAATTCCGATCAAGAGCCTACATCGGGTTTATCCCGCCTGTACACCGCATGCCACCGGAGCAGAAGATAGGTCGTCCCCCACGGTTGATCCCGACGTTTGCACCCCACCCCGGTTTTGACATGGACTACGATTTTCAATGCGTCTTCGAACGGTTCGCTTTCGCTGATCTCCCCGACTCCCACCTGACGGGGTCATGCCCCCTCCTCTTCCTAGATCGCTCACAACCGGGGTGTTTCCACACCAGCAACATTAGGTAGTTGGAAGCCTACTACCTACCAGCCGTCTCCTAGGGGCCCATTACAAACCCTCATCACTTACACAGCTTACACTTGCAAAGAAATTCCCCCCCTATCTCCTCTATTCCGCATGCGATAGTACTACACATCCCTTGACTCCCCTGCCAAAGTTTGCTACCGTGTCGACACGCGTATGGAAAATAGGTGGTAGAAAATAATTGCAAAGGGGATAATTACATGAAGAAATTAAACAAAAAGAGGTGTTTCCTAGCCCACCATAAACCCCTACCGCTGTGGGGTTATCTTACTGTGGGCCTTCTCCTATCTGGTTTCTCCCCTCAAATGATAAAGGCAGAACAAGAAGCGGGGACCGGAGGAGGAGACATTTCGTTGGAAACGTCAGGAAAATATCTCCCCAATCTAGCAACAAAGGAATCCACGGGAATGGGGAAGAGAGAAACCGTGGAAAACCACCCCCCCATGGATCGCGAACCAGCGGAAAAAATGGGGAAAACAGTGGAAAATTCCAACAAACCCCTACCCACCACGACGAAACGGAAAACACCCGGGGGTAAATCCGAGGGAAACCGAGGATCCACTGAAACAGCAGAAGATCCATCCACTATGGATAGGAAAACAGTGGAAAACCAACCCCCCATGGATCCCAAACCAGCGGAAAAAATGGGGAAAACGGGGGAAAATTCCAACAAACCCCTACCCACCACGACGGAACGGAAAACACCCGGGGGTAAATCCGAGGGAAACCGAGGATCCACTGAAACAGCAGAAGATCCGTCCACTATAGATAGGGAAACAGTGGAAAACCAACCCCCCATGGATCCCAAACCAGCGGAAAAAATAGGGAAAACAGGGGAAAATTCCAACAAACCCCTACCCACCACGACGGAACGGAAAACACCCGGGGGTAAATCCGAGGGAAACCGAGGATCCACTGAAACAGCAGGAGATCCGTCCACTATAGATAGGGAAACAGTGGAAAACCAACCCCCCATGGATCCCAAACCAGCGGAAAAAATGGGGAAAACGGGAGAAGATTCCAACAAACCCCTACCCACCACGATGGAACAGGAAACGCCCGGGGAAAGGTCCGAGGGAAACCGAGGATCTACTGAAACAGTAGAAGATCCATCTACCATAGATAGGAAAAAAGAGAAAAAAACAGAACAGGTGAACTCGAATTCCAATGGACAACAATCCGTCCCCACAATGGTAGAGACATCGGGGGGTGAGTCAGGGAGGGATGAGCAATCTGTGGAAAAACCATCCCCTGCATCAGAAACAACTGTTTTACATGGAACTATACCATGGGTAATCCAAAAGGCCGAACAATCCACGGTAGCAATCGCAGTGAATCGTGTTCCAGGCGTTCGCCCATTTCCCTTTCCCAAAAATCTCATCCAGGAGGAAAGGGAAATGATCTATGGTTCGGGTGTGGTTATCAAGGAGGAAAATGGTGAAACTTGGATCCTTACCAATCACCATGTGGTAGAAAACGGCCAAGGGGATATTGATATATTAACCGCCAAGGGGGAAGAAGAAAATCTCCCCTCAATACAAGCCAAATTTGTAGGCTCCGACCCTGGAACGGATCTATCCGTTGTGAAGATAAGGTCCCACGACCTTCAAGGAGTGCGGCCGGCTACGTTCGCCAGCTCCGATTCGGTACGCAAGGGGGAGACGGTGGTAGCCAGCGGTAGCCCCATGGGAATTGGTCAATCTCATTCCGCAGGGATCGTAACCCGCTATTCCAAAAAAGGATCAGATTTCCCCATGAGTTCCGTCTCTGCCATCACACCGGGATTATCAGGATGGGAATTACCATGTTTTAGCATTGGCAGTTGTATTCAAACCGATGCACATATAGAAAAAGGCAACAGCGGTGGACCATTATTCAACATGAGGGCAGAGGTAGTAGGGATCAATGAGAGCAGCATGGGAAGGGGAACGGGATTCGCCATACCCTCCAATCTGGCAAAGCGGGTTGCGGAGCAACTGATAAAGCATGGTCGGTTCCGCAGGGGCAACTTGGGTGCTCTGGGGGCAACGATCACCCCGGAACTAAGATCCAGTTTCAACGTTCCCGATGAAATTAGACAGGGTATGGTGATTACTGCTATTGAACCTGGAGGGGTAGCGGATCGGAGTGGATTCCACGAAGGTGACATCTTTACCCATATTAAAATAGATAATAATAAAATTAGAATCAATAACTTACAAAGCTACAATACACTCATGAACCAATATGGAGAACCGGGCAAACCACTTACCATTGAATACTATCCGCAAGGGAATAGAACGGAGGTAGAAAAGGAAGTCCTTCTGGAAGATATTCCTGGGACGATGGATCAAGACAAGGATTCAACTGAGGAGATCCATAATCCGGCCCAATTCTTGTACCAACTTAGTCATCAGAATAATACGTATCAGAATCATCCATTGGCACAGGAAAAAATACGTGGGGATTTATTCGACTCTCTTATCGAATTCATGGATGGGAGGGAAAAGTACGGGGATCATAAAAACAACCAAATGGATCACAGTGAATTATTATTAGATAATATATTTGCTTATAAAATTAAGGAAATGATGATGTATTCAGGGGATCTACCCTCCGCTATAGGGATGCACAGTATGATAGACACAAAACAAATAGCAAGAGATGATTTGGTAAGGAACAGGGAAAGTATAGTAAAAAACCACTACGTTATCTTTGGATTACCCACAAAAAAAAGATCGGGTAAAGTTCCCAAACTAGAAGTATTAGGGCCCCACTCTACCAAGAACGATCTATACAATGCATTAGGAAACATGGCAAGCAAAACAATGAGGTCGGGTGATCACAAACTTGTCTATCACTACAAGGGGAAGGAAAAAGAAATAAAGTTGCCACCAGGCGATCTAGAAAGAATAGCCCAAACCTTCGAGAAAAAGGGTGTGCGCGGATTGGAAAAAATAGTACCTATATGGACTGAACCGCACAATATGCCCCCTTATGATATTTATAAGGAATCATTATCGAAAAGAATAAGATGGATGAGATCCCAGCCAGATGATGTGCCGCATAGGGACAAACCAGACCATCTTTTTCTCCAGCTCCCCGATATGGATTCATGGGTAAAGAACCATGACAGTGTGGGTATAGATCATCTTCATATGGCCATCGAGCGATTTGTGGACAAGAGGGACGACATGGGAAAACCAATAACCAATCAGGAATCAAACGATTTGTTGGAATTTCAAAAAGCGGCATACACGATGTGGAATCATGAACAATCCGGGAGAAACCCAACAAACACGGATGAGGATGGGGATGAGGATCGTGATAGAGAACAAGCATATCAAGAGGCATACCAAAGGTATAAGAAGCTAATCGGATCGTTCATAGAAAAGGGGTGGTTGTTGAAGGGGAAGCAAGAATCACAACCGTCCAGTGAACCCAATAGTTCAACTGAAACCCTCACAGAATCCCCCTAGCAGGAATCCCCCGATTCCATGGAAAAGCACCACTGTAACGATTTTCGTACCCTTTGTGAATATAAATAACAATAAACTTATAAATATCTATAAATGGTCTATGAACCATCGTTACGATGGTTCATAGAAAAGGCATGGACAAAAGAATTTTTGGAGACCACAAACCGCCCTCTCTTGGACCTTACAGCACAAAGTGGGGTATGGACCTAAATTTTTGACTCGTTGTCGGCCTCAGCCCCATATCCTCCTGAATAGAACGGTTGGTTCAAAACTTTTTCCAAAAATACTACATTTGTGTAATTTTTGATTCATAGGAGTTCCCACAGATAACCCGGATCCGGTTCATGATCAAAATCCTGAATCATTATATAAAAGAAATTGTTTTTATTTAGTAATTTATTAATATTATAAATATTTTATTTAAAATATTTTGGTTAAACATAAAATTAAAATATATAAAAATATTTTAGGGAAGGGAAAACATGAATAAAATAAGTAAATATATTCTATCCATGTTAGTGTTTTCACAGGGAGGGAGTCCCAGCATCACCCCACATACCTTTGCTACTGGAAAACCATCGCAACAACAGCAGACGTCCGGGGATATACAAGAACAGGGGACCTCCTCGGTGGAAGGGGTATATTACACGCAACAGATACAACAGCTAGGGACGCGGATAGAGAATCTGACACAGCAACAGCAGGAGTGGATGCTACCTGAGGAAATCAATAGCCTAGGGAAACATCAGATACAATATCTATCATCCCCTAAGGTAGTACAGCAGATAGTACGACCCGACCTAATACAGCAGTTGCGTTTCGAGCAACTGGGATGGATAGCCCCCTGGCAGAGCCATCATCTCACCTTCGAACAAAAACTAGATCTACCCAAATGGGAACGAGGGCAACAGAAGTACCTGGAAAAAGTGCAGGAGCAAATGCCACAAGCTCAGCGAAAAAAAATGTGGGAGTTGGTACAGAACCTAACACCTCAACAAATACGAAACCTAAAATTGGAACCTGGAGAATTGCCACCTCAATTGTCCGAGGAACAGAAGAGGAAATTACTCAAGGGGGTACTGGAAAAAGCCCTGAGCGAAAACCCGATGGTACATTCGCCTATTGTTGGCTATGGGGGGGAGGAACAAAGAATGTCCCCCTCTGCAGAGTCAGAATCGACCCAAGTACCATCGCCGCAGGAACGATATGGGAAGGAGATACGGAAAAATCCGGAAATGCGATTACAAGC
Organism: Pasteuria penetrans; assembly: GCF_900538055.1. Taxonomy (NCBI): domain Bacteria; kingdom Bacillati; phylum Bacillota; class Bacilli; order Caryophanales; family Pasteuriaceae; genus Pasteuria; species Pasteuria penetrans. The sequence goes on along the minus strand of NZ_UZAC03000001.1, from coordinate 505,971 downwards.
CATACAAAGTTTGTCTAGTCTCCCCCCTGAAACGGCACATAATATGTTGCAAAATTTGATAAAGTATTTCACAATAGAAGAGCTTCATATTTTGACACAGGAAATAAAGGTGTTACCGGAACCCCTGCAATGGTATTGGACAAAGGGGATAGAGGTACGATTACGAATGGAACAGGATATATCCCATCTCCCCCCTGGAATGACACATAATATGTTACGGAATTCCATAAGGTATTTCACTCCAGAGGAACTTCATATTTTAAAACAGGAAATAAAGGTGCTACCGGAACCTCTGCAACGGTATTGGGCGAAGGAGATAGAAAAAGTACAGCATTCGATAAAGTATTTCACTCCAGAGGAACTTCATATTTTGAAACGGGAAATAAAGGTGCTACCAGAATCCTTGCAACAATACTGGGCAAAGGGGATAGAAAAAGTACAGCCAGGGCCTTCCCAATCCAGTAGGGTGGAGAATGATGGTTCATCCCCCACCCCTGAGATAGGAAAAAGGGGGGAAGGATCACGGCAAAGCCAAGAAGGGGGGGGGGGCAAAAAATAAAACTAATGCCCTCCCCCCTAGCAGTGCTGAGGCTAAGCGATCCTTGTCCATTGCCAGAAAAGAGGAACCATCTGTACGAAAAAAACAAGGATCACGAAAGGATCAAGAGGTAAAGGAAAAAACCAATACCCCACCCCGCGAAAATATAGCAAATGAGCAATCCATGGGGGGAGGGGAATCATCATGGGTACGAGGGAGTCGGGGACTGCAACAAAACAAAAGGGAAAAGCATGCAGATGGAGAACAGGCAGGGGAAAAATCCCATAGAGCCCCCCTCAACAATACGGCAACCAAACGATCCCTATACACCATCGCGGAGGAGACATTGCCACCGTCGGTACAGGAAAATCAGGGACTATGGACGGATCAAAGGGGAAAGCAGGTAGTAGGAAAATCCAGGCCCCTCCCTTTGGATAATGATGAGAATAGTAAACACACACCCCCTCCTACTGGGAAAAAGGGGGACCCCCCATCGAACCTGGGGAGTCAGGAATTACAGCAAGAAATTCAGGGGAGGAAACAGGAAAGAGGGAACCTATCCATTTCCCGCACGAACCATACAAAGGAGGAACCACCATCATTCCCCCCTAAAACCCAGGGGTCTCTGCAGCCGCAATCACCACGGAAACAACAGCATTCACCCCCTACCATTGTAGAGGCGAATAGGATCACAATGGAAAACTCCCCACATTCCCAATCCAGGAATTCTCCCGGTGCCCACCACACAATACCCACTTACGCAGCGGTAGTTCAAACAGATCAACAACCTCCTCGATCCGATCCATCGTTACAACGAGCAAACCAGGAATTACAGAGGTTACCCCTCCCTTCACTACCGGGAGGGACACAGGATTCGGGAGGACCCAATGAGCAGGAGTTGCATTCGTCCCCATCGAAAGAAGTAGAGCGGTTCGATGCAACGAGTAGGACGGTGCATGGAACATCAGAAGGGGGACCCACGGTTCACAATATGTCATCAGCCCCTACGGTCGATCCCCCATCCCCCAATCGTGGAGCTGTAACATGGGAAGAACAGCCCACTTCTGGTCACAATACGGATCGTGGACAACGGCAAGGGTCCTCCCGTTCCCCTAGCAACAAAACGGATCATCCATTACTCCAACAAGTGAACCAGAGATTACGGGGGTTATTTCTTTCCCCACCACCAGAGGGGACACAGAATCCAGGACCCAATCAGCAGGGGTTGCATTCGTCCCCATCGGAGGAAGTACAAAAGTTAGATGCAACGAGTAGGACGGTGCATGGAACATTAGGAGGAAAGCCCGCAGGTTCTACTATGTCATCAGCCTCTACGGCCAATAATCCCCCATCCCTCAATCGTGGGACCACAACGTGGGAAGAACGACCCTCTTCCGATCACAATGCAAATCGTGGACAACGGCAAGGGTCCTCCCATTCCCCTACCAACAAGACAGGTCCAACATTGCAACAAACGAACCAGAAATTGCAACGATTATCCCCACCACCAAAGAAGGCACAGGATCCAGGACCCAATCAACAGGTGTTGCCCCCGTCCCCGTCGGGAGGAGTACAGCAGTTGGGCACAACAGGTAAGCTAGCCCCATCAGCAGGGCATACCACAAATCATATGCCACCAACTCATACAACCATTCCCCCAACTGATCATCCATCTCACTACCGTAAGACCGTTACGTTTTGGGAGCAACACCCTTTTGGTACCAAAGCAGACAACGAACCATACCAAGGCCGTCCCTCAATCCATCATCCCCCCCCTCCCGAGTGGAATGCAGAAGTAAAGGACCCTTCATTCCCCTTATCTGCGAAGGGAAAATCATCCCAAATGAAGTCCCCACCCCCGTTATCATCCGAGATCACGCCGCCACAAATAGGATCCCTATTCCTCCCTCGTCCTAGAGTTGCACACCCAGCGCAACCCCCAGCAGTCTATCAAATTTCCCCCCAGGTACAATCCGTAGTTCCCCCACAAGTTCCTCCCTATCGGATGCGATCCATGGTTCCTCCACAGGTTGTTTCCCACCAGATGCAATCCATGGTTCCTCCACAAGTTGTCCCCCCCCACATGCAATCCATGATTCCTCCACAGGTTGTTTCCCACCAGATGCAATCCATGGTTCCTCCACAAGTTGTCCCCCCCCACATGCAATCCATGATTCCTCCGCAGGTTGTCCCTCCCCACATGCAATCCATGGTTCCTCCACAAGTTGTCCCTCCCCACATGCAATTCATGGTTCCTCCACAAGTTGTCCCTCCCCACATGCAATCCATGGTTCCTCCGCAGATTGTCCCCCTCCACATGCAATCCATGGTTCCTCTACAGGTTGTCCCTCCCCACATGCAATCCATAGTTCCTCCACAGGTTGTCCCTCCCCACATGCAATCCATAGTTCCTCCACAGGTTGTCCCCCCCCATATGAACCCTATGATTCTCCCACAGCAGATACAGCAAATTCATATCCCCCCTATGCATATGCAAATAGAGCGAATGCAACAAATGCAGCAAATACAACAGATACAAATTCAACAGATGCAGACCCAACACGCGCAGCAGATCCATGAAATACATCAGATACAGAAAATACAAAAGATACAGCAAACTCAACATACGCAGCAGATACAAAAGCTGGAGGGGTATTCATTATCCCCCTATCCTAGTGGTAGCAGGGGGAGTGAATCAGGGGTGCGTAACTCCCCATCATTGGGTCTTTGCAGTAGCGGGGTTGGGAAAAGATTGTCGGGAGTTTGTGATAGTGTTCGTAGTAGAACCAAGGTTCATGCTAAGGGAAGAAGAATTGGATACAAGATAAAGGGTATTGATCAAAAGAGATGGAGAGGCGGTGGAACCGGCATGAGGACAACGCGTACGATATAGGATGGGGGATTGTCCCCCTTATGTATAATTCCTCCCGTTAGTAGGAGAGGAGTGAGAAGGGGTACCCCCCAAGGGACGTCACAGTCGGGGAGTTATGGAATTCCCTAGGGACACCCAAGAGGAATGCCTACCCTTCCGTTCCCATATACCACACCCCCGGAACCTTTTTGGATTACGGGGGTGTCTTTTCCAGTTGTCCCTATCGGTTTAAATCCCTAACGAATATTCCCCCAAACGTCAACTCTCAGGGGGATTTCCTCCCTCTTTCCACGTATTATAAGATGAGCTGGATTGCAGTGGAATTTTCACGGGGGGTGAATGAATAGCTGATTACAAGTCTCCACCTGTAGAAGTGTACGAGGTTAGGGATAGTTCATCCTGCGCCCTTATGCGTTTTCTCCTCCGGGGTCGGGGCGGTGATTTTTGGGTCCCCTTTGGATCGTGAGTTCCTTCCATACAGACTACAGTTGACTTGTAAGCAAATTGGGCCTGTTGTCCTTTCGCAGCCATAACCCAAGATTCTGTCCAGTCTACTGACATAATATGAACCCCTAACAATAAAATGAATGAATATTTTTCTAATTTACCTATTCTAAAAAAATTCCTATTCAACGACTCCTCTGGTTCGGACACTTCTTCTTCCACCACAGAATCCCCCTAGCAATTTCTCCACTTCGTTATCTCTATTGAAAATTTTCTGTGTTCTTAATTACCGACATGGAAGAAATCATAAAAAAATACTTCCCAATCAGCAAAATACTAGAAAAACAGAAATGATCCACAACGAGGATCGTCCTGGCAATCCAACAACAAGTGTGCAGACAACCCAAATTGGGGATCTATCGATACAAGATAGATATAAAAGGGTAGTAAATTAAAATGAAATCCAAATACCACTACCACTACATTATCAATTATAACATACATTTAATAAAATATATAATATTCTTTCTATGGGCATTACCACAGTGCCGGGGATCAAGATTGGATTCTTATACCCCATCTCCTATACCCCAATGACATGAACTCTTCCGTGCGAAAAGGTATCTTGTCCCCTAGATTCCGTTTAGAACCCTCTTCCCTCTCTCAGACGCTCTAAATCCTGATAAAAGTCAGAGGTGTTGATCGTAATACCCGGGACATTCACCAGGAATTCACGGATCACCGATTCCTGTATTGTGGACGTGGTATAGAGATCACAGTTCGGAATTCTTCGCCGAAGCGGGAACCGTACAATGGATTGGATTCCGAGGTCAGGATTGTTACAATTGTAGGGTAGGAATTTTTAGGACCTGTTGGTATTTCGGTTTCCCCTTTTCCAATGGCTTTGCGATTTGTTTTTTGCTATAAAGTAGGAGATAAAAAACCATGCTGGATCTGATCTCGCTCTTTTTGCACCCGTTTTAGCGTTATTGTCTACAACCGGTAAGGGAAGGGGTCATGGGAGGAATCTCAATGTCTTTAGTTTCTTCTGCCTACGGGCAAACTCAGGAAGATTGGTCCCAGGAAATGGAACGGAGGAAACAGCCCCCATTCCGTGCCCAACAGATTTGGCAAGGTTTATACGAAAAAAAAGTGACAGCCTTTGCTGATATCACGAATCTACCGCGAGATTTGAAAACACAGTTGGATTCCTCCTTTGATCTTCAGCCGTTACGCTGTTTGACAAAGCAGGATTCTGCAGATGGTACCGTCAAATTTCTTTTTGGATTGCGTGATCATCATGCAATCGAAACCGTTCTCATGCGTCATGAGTACGGGATCTGTGTTTGTGTGACAACACAGGTGGGTTGCCGTTTAGGTTGCAAATTCTGCGCCTCTGCCCTTGGTGGCTTGAAACGTAACCTTACGGTAGGTGAAATTGTTGCCCAGGTGATGGAGGTTGAACGATTTCTGTCCCCCTGCGGGGAGCGTGTGCGTTCCGTCGTAGTGATGGGTATGGGTGAGCCGATGGAAAATTATGAGGCAATGGTACAGGCCCTGTGCATCATTATGAAGGGTTTTTCCATTGGTCAACGACGCATTACCGTTTCCACTAGCGGTTTAGTACCGGAAATTTATCGTTTCACTCATGAACCATGGCAAGTGGGTTTGGCTATTTCGCTGCATGCCCCCGAACAGGATCTGCGGGCAAATCTCATGCCCATCGCGCGTCGTTATCCGCTTTCTGAACTGATGGCTGCCTGCCGGTACTATGGGCAACAAACACGACGTAGACTCACCTTTGAGTATGCTTTGATGGACGGACACAATGACCAAAAGGAACATGCCCATGCGTTAGGTAAACTCCTGTCGGGTCTATGCTGTCTTCTCAATTTGATTCCAATCAACAGCGTTCCCGAGCGTGGTTTCAAACGCACACCACACCAGCGTATTCTAATGTTCCGGAAGATCGTTGCAGGTTATGGGATAGCAGTAACCATTCGACGTGAACATGGACATGATATCGATGCGGCATGTGGCCAGTTGCGGCTGCGTAAGGGTACGGACGATTTCCCGGTTGCGAAGGGCACAATGATGGGATCAAAAGAGGATCGGGGACAGTAGAACGGAAAGCGTTCCCTAATGTCCCCCAATTTTGACCTAATCATGGTTCATAATCCCGCGTAAAAAGGGCAGTCGGCTCAGGGAAGGGGTAGCCCCGTGATGGAGATGGTACAGCGAACCGATATTGGGCACGTACGCAGCCACAATGAAGACCGAACCAGTTTGACACGTACTGCCTGTGGTACGATCCTTGCTTTGGTAGCCGACGGCATGGGTGGGCACCAGGCGGGGGAATTAGCAAGTCGTTACGCCGTGGAAACGATTCAAGGGGTATTTGTTCCCGATACGTTGAAGGTTTCGACGGATGAGAAACGAAATAAGCTCTTCCAATCTGTGCAAGCGGCCAATCGGAAAATTTTCGAGTTGGCCCAGGGTGACCCCAATCTCCTCGATATGGGTACGACGGTTTTAGCCTCTCTTGTCGATGAGCATGAGATTGTCCTCGCCCATGTGGGGGATAGTCGGGCTTATTTGTTGCGCGGAGAACGATTATACCGTCTGACTGTGGATCATACCTATGTGGAAATTCTCAAACAGCATGGCCAAATTACGGAAGAGGAGGCCAAAAACCATCCCCAACGGCATTGGATCGTGCATGCCGTGGGTACAAAGAAGGAGGACGTGAAAGTCGACATTGTGAATACACCCTGGGAAGAGAAGGACATACTTCTCCTCTGTTCTGATGGCCTCACTGCTATGGTGGAAGACAGGGAGATTGGTTTGTTCCTCGCTTCGCGGACGATGACGTTGGAGGAAAAGGCTGATTCCCTCCTACAGCGCGCTCTGGATGCTGGTGGTACAGATAATATTTCTCTAATCCTCTTGCGACATACAGGAGCATCATCCTCTGACATCTAGTAAAGAGCAAAGGGAGGAACGAGAGGTGGCCATGCAGATGTTAGGGAAAAAGCTAAGAGGGCGTTATGAGATCATCACCCGTGTTGGGGGCGGGGGCATGGCTGCGGTGTACAAGGCACGTGATTCTCTACTCAATCGATACGTTGCCATCAAGGTGCTCAACGAATCACTGAGTAATGATTCCGAATTCGTACGTCGCTTCAGCCGCGAAGCCCAGGCAGCAGCGAGTTTATCACATCCTAATATCGTCAATGTGTATGATGTAGGATACGACGGATACACACATTACATCGTGATGGAATTGGTAGAGGGACCCACCCTAAAACAGTACGTTCGTGCCCGGGCTCCCCTGAGTACAGAAGAAACAACAACGATTGCTGTTCAGATATGTGACGGGCTCATTCATGCGCATGAGAATCAGATTGTGCACCGTGATATCAAGCCCCATAACATTCTCCTGGGCAGTCGTGGGAGGGTAAAGGTTACCGATTTTGGGATTGCCCGTGCCGCTAGTTCAGCTACCATCACTCAAACAGGTTCTGTCATGGGATCCGTTCACTACTTCTCCCCCGAACAAGCACGGGGCGAATCCATTGATTTGAAATCCGATCTTTATTCGTTGGGTATCGTCTTATATGAAATGTTGACAGGTCGCCTTCCCTTTATGGGTGATGCCGCTATTAGCATTGCGTTGAAGCATCTCCAAGATCCCGTTGCGGACCCGCGCGAATACAATCCGGATATATCAGAAGAAGTGGTAGCTATTCTTCTGCATGCTTTGGAGAAGGACCCTGAGCTGCGTTTCAACTCTGCACAAACCTTCAAAAGAACTCTTTTACAGGCCGTTCCGATGGACCGCCATCAGGAGTTACATTGGCAGAATTTTGAGGTCCCTGAGTCATCAACCGACGACGGACAACGGAACCAGAGTGAGGATTACCTTACAGACAGTGGCTTACCCCTTTCCTCGCGCTCTTTCCCCCGAAGAAATAGTGTCACAGGGGACACACGGTCTACGGTAGACCCTGTAGAGGGTACGATTTTACAGAAAACGACAGCCTGGTTGGGTGTAGTGGGTCCACAACGCTTGCCACTTTGGAAAAGGGCACTTTTTGTTGTTTTTACTATGATCGTAATTCTGGTATTAAGCGTATGGGGATTCATTGCCCTATGGAATTTTATACGGAATGATCCTACGGATACTAAAGACCCTTCCCTTCAGGGGGATGTGTCCAGCTCTTTGAGGCTCCCCCGTTTTTCCACCCGGGACGAGGCGAGAAAGTTCGCAAAGGAGAGAGGACTACCTTTGCCCGTGGTTTATTCTATCTATCATCCGGGAACGGATGCGGGGGCTATTTGGAAACAGCAACCTGCCCCAGGACAAATGGCCAGCCAACGGGATCCTATACGGCTCTTTGTAGGGGCAATGTACCCTGGGGATGCTTCCATGGATGGTTCCCCTATAGAAGGGTCTGTTGTTAAAAACTATGTGGGGGGATATGAATCCCGTGCTACAAAGGATGGCGCAACGGTTAAGTACTGTGATGCTACCGGTATTTATCCAAACCCCACGAGAGCCCATGTAGTTGCGCAATCACCGCCAGAAGGATCTCCCTCAGTGGGTAGTGAGACCTTACAGGTAATCGTCCATATACCAGGTACTAAGAGTTGCAATGATGTTTCATTCGATTGAATCGGAGTGCGGGGAGAAAATCGTGGAGGGACAAATTGTAACGAGTGTAAGCGGCGTGTACGGGGTTTTGACAGGGGATGGGAGTAGGATTGATTGCAAAGCACGGGGTGTATTTCGTTGTAAGGGAAAAAAGATTCACCCCCTCGTGGGCGATTATGTGCAATATGATACTCATGCAACGAACAGGGATGGTATGGGCGTAATTGTAGCCGTTCAGCCACGCCGGAATGAACTTCTCCGCCCAGCCGTTGCCAACGTAGATGTGGTACTTGTTACCGCCTCGTTGGCCTCGCCACCCGTCCACACCCTAACATTGGACCGCCTACTCGTCCAGATCGAGAAGGTAGGACTTGAGGTTCTGTTGATTTTTACAAAGACCGATTTAGTGGATGAGGAAACTGCCCTCATCTTTTACAATATCTATGACGGGGTGGGATATCCCGTCTTCCTTCTGGGGGCGGATAGAAGCATCCGACAAGTTATTGAGACACTTTCGAAACTGTTGTGCGGTCGTGTGGCAGTGATGGCTGGGGAATCCGGAGTTGGTAAATCCACCCTTCTCAATCATCTTCTGCCAGACCATAGATTACAAACAGGTGAAGTAAGTCGTAGACGCCCTCGGGGTCGTCACACAACAAGAACGGTAGAGTTGTTCCCCCTCCCCGGTGGGGGACAAATAGCAGACACACCAGGTTTTAGCCAATTGGAACTGGAAATTTATCACCCCCAGGATTTGGCTGAGTGTTTCCCTGAGTTTATATGGGTGAAGGAAGAGAGTGTTTGTCGTTTCCGGGCCTGTTTGCATCATAATGAGCCTGGATGCGTGATCCAGCAGGCTGTGCAGCAAGGTACCATTGTCGAGAGTCGATACAATAATTATCTCCACATGCTTGCAGGAATTCGCCCTCGCTATAAAAGGGGTCGATGAGTATGGTTACGGTTTTTCCCTCCCTACTGGCAGCGGATTTTTCCCGTCTTAGAGAGGAGATAGAGGATGTTGAAACAGCAGGTGCTGATGGTTTGCACTTGGATGTAATGGATGGACATTTTGTTCCCAATCTTACGTTCGGTCCACCCATCATTTCCTCCCTCCGTAAGGTTACAACCCTCTACTTTGATCTCCATCTGATGGTGAAAGAACCCGATCGTCTATTGGATGCTTATCTCGGGAGCGGTGCGCAACGTATCACAGTTCATTATGAGACCTCTCCCCATCTCCATCGTTTGCTGCAATGTATTCGCTCCTGTGGTGTCGAAGCAGGCGTAGCGCTCAATCCTGCTACGCCTGCTTCCATGATAGAACCGATTTTGGACGAGCTTGATATGGTTCTTATTATGACAGTGAATCCAGGGTTTGGTGGACAAGCCTTTCTGCCCTTCGTGTTGCCTAAAATTGAAAGGATCCGTTCGTTGGCCCCCAAGCTACCCATCATGGTGGACGGTGGTATCGATGCAGCTACAGCCCCACATGCAATTCGGGCAGGGGCGAATGTACTGGTAGCAGGATCCGCTGTTTTTGGCCAGAGTGACCGTGGGGGGGCGATAGGAAATATCCGCTGTAGGGAGGATACATGAAGTGGAAGGGGGAAGGAGAAGGGCCATCGTGATAGCGGGTGGTGAATGCAGTTTACGGGAATTGAATGAATATTGTACACCATCCGCTATAGTGCTTGCTGTTGATGGGGGTTTGTACCATCTGTTGGCAGCCAATTTATTCCCTGATGCCCTGATTGGTGATCTCGACACTCTAGATCCCGCTCTTAAGCGATCCATTCAGGATACGAATATACCTATTCACATTCTTCCCCATGATAAGGATATAAGCGACACTCATGCCGCCTGTCGGTTGGCTATTACCATTTATCAGGCAAATGAGATTATCCTGTTGGGCGCCTGGGGGGGGCCAAGGGCTGATCATGCAATGGCTAACGTCATGTTGTTGGAATGGCTAGAACGAAGGAATATACGCGCCGTGTTGCTCCATCCCACGAATCGCTTCCGTCTGTTGCGGGGTCCCGGTAGCCTATGGATGGGGAAGAATGGAGGGTATACCCATATCTCTCTATTGCCGCTTACAGATACGGTCCAAGGGATTGTACTCGAGGGGTTCCAGTATCCCCTGGATGGTGCTGCGTTACCGCGTGCCCCTGTCTACGGTTTGAGTAATCGTTTGATAGCGCCCTTTTTAGGTCGATTGTCCATTCAATTCGGTGCTTGCCTCGTGATAGAAAGCCAGGATCAGGATACCTAAGTACCAAATGAGGTGCTTATGGGGTGGGTTTGAATGGTTGATCTAGTCTAGAATTCATCCAAAAATTATCTTTCTGCTGATAAAGAAAATGGAGGGGTACGAACAAACCGGTAGCACCCCATTGTGGGTGTGAATTTTTGAACAAGGTTTTCAGAGGGGATTTCCCCCCACTTTTGGGACTTCCTTCTCGGATTCCTATGCACAAAATTTTTATTATTAAAAAAAATAAAATTTATATTTGAATCCTGGTCCCATTCCTATTCTTTTTACGTATTTTTATGTATTTACCAACTACTTATCCCCATCCTACTTTGTCAAAAGAGGTAGCAGATTCCTATTCTTTTTTACTCATCCTCCTCCTCTATTCCATAAAAATAAAAAAATATGGATACAGAGGAGAGTATAAGCTCATGACCCACTGACACTTTTACCACTCTACCAGCTCCTGTTTGCAGTAAGAAAATGGAGAACTATCTCCTGGGGCGTTTGCAATGTTTACAAAATTGGAAGTATCAACGGAATTGACCGCCAAACCAGTTGAGTATCTAGTCTTGTACGATAAAAACTGGGTAAATTTTAGTATAGAAAGAACTTGGACATGGTTGGCTAACTATGAGAAAGATGAATATCTAGAGCGAAAAGACGATCAAAGAGATGACAGGAACGCCGCAAAATCATCAGAAATGGCTATCGAAAGCGGGCACCTTATATACCCATAAGAGTCCTATTACCCATCTAATTCCACGGTTACGAAACGGCAATTTTCAGTCCGTGGCTAGCAGATCCCTACTTTCGTTATGACCCCTCCCTGTTAAAAGAGCTCGTTTCCTTTCGAACAGACGGTGTATCGTTGGGAGGTCCTGGCAGGACAAACGGAGTGGATATTCGGCAAAAAGATTCCCCGTTCAACCCTTTCCCAACGTTTTATTTTCCAATGTGACAGCCGCCTGGATGCGTGGAACCCTCGCTCCCTACAGAGCCCCGCGAGAGTGTTCGGTTCTGTGAGGGTCTCGGTTGAAATACCGGATCTACCCGACCTCGCATCTCTGTTATTAAATTAAAAATATTTATTTTTTATAAAGGGAGGTTGATAATGTTGCAATATGTTACAACGGTTTTTTTAGGGAGAGCATTGCTTCAGGTGTTGCTGGTTTTTTTTGTTGTGAGATTTGATCGTGTTTATCTTCAGAGGGATATAATGTTTAGGAGGGATTTTCCTCAGAAATTCTTCTGGTTGCATCGCAAGGCGATAATGGATGTTTTCCTAATGATTTTATATATGATTTGGATGGTGTACCATTTATACTATCTTGTACCTGCTTTTATAGGAGGAGGATCTCTGTCCGAACGACCTTCCCATTCGCCGATATTAGATCAACTTTTCTTTTTTAGTAGTATTGTTATTTACTTATTATTGGGTATATTTTTTATGTGGTCTACGTTCCGATCATATATAATGTCTAAATTACACCTGGATCCCCAACGATACGTTCATTGTATAATGGTATGGTGGATGCTTTCCTGTGTAACTTATTCTATATATTTTAGATATTTTCAGCCAGTTACTATGTATGACCATTGGGATCGAATAACAAATCATATATTTTCATTTATTCTAGGGTGTAAAGAGGTGCTGTTGACTGTACTTGCTGTAGGTTGGGGTGTTTCTCGCAACTGGCGGAAGGTATTAGCCCGGCTGGGAATGAATAACAAACCCACAATAATGGGCTTTTTGTGGACTTGTGTTCTTGGGACGGTTTACATTCTTTTTAATTTATTAATATATAAATTTTTATATATTTCATATTCATCTGGCCAATTTGTTCGCCCATCGATTGATTGGTTGAGTAGCGTGCTAATAATGGTTATTCCAGCGATTGGGGAGGAGCTATTTTTTCGGGGTGCCCTTCAACCACGTGTGGGTATTTGGATCACTAGCATTTTGTTTACTATAATACATTTTCAGTATAATTGGTTTGGGACTCTTAGTATTTTTTTGGTTTCCCTGATATATGGATGGTTGGCTTCTCGTTATTCAATATGGTTATCTATAGGATTACATATGTACAATAATTGGCTATCTGTGTAGTGGGATGCGAACAACCTTCTATCATTATCTTTTTGTGGGTGTGAATTTATGGATAAGGTTTTCGAGGAGGATTTTCAGGACCAATTTTTCGGTTGCATCCCAAATTTGGTATCGCCCCCCAAAAAAGGTAATTTTAGGTTCCTTATCCTTGCTCACTAAAATGCCCCCCTGGAGGTATTTTTTAACGGGTCTCCGTACTTTAATGGTTACGGAACCAGGAGGACCTAGGATGGTCCTATTTTTTATGGTTCATAATAAAAAAGACAACGGAAAGAATTGAATCAGCATACCCATACTGCAATGTTTTGCTCAGTATAAATGAATTTAAAATTGAATATGTTCCATTCTGAATATGGATCTGGAGTTTTCATTGTACTTTTCGGGAAAAATGAATAATGTGTAGACACCACGTTGAAATTTTTATGAGAATACCCTACTATGGATATGCTAAATGTTTCTGTAGGAGGGACATCCATGATCCACCAAAGAAGATAAGAAAATGGATCCTATATGTACCGTGCCCCCCTCTAACCAATGAAGTGGAACTGATAAGCCTAGAGGAAATAGAATCCGAGTATGAGGATATGAGAACCATCCGATCTGTACTTAAATCAGTGGTCGAAAAACCCTCACCCGAAACCCAGTGTTCCTGTAAAAAATCCCGAGAAAAAGGGCAAAAGTTAGTCAAAATAGGTTTTGGTAGCTTCCGAACCTTTCTTCACCCAAAATGCGACTCATGGATTCAGGAGTCAAAACTGGAACCGCAACGGTGGAAATGTAAGTACCGTAAGCAGCCCAAGCTGCGGACCATTATTGTGTGCCAAGGGACGGTGCTCTGACCAAGCATTACTTTCAAATACATTTGCCTAATAGGAAAAGGGAATTGGAGGATCGGGCCCTAGAGGATGCAGAATCACGGAATGGGCCTATACGTATTGGTATGGATGATGTATCAACCCGTAAGGGACAGAGGTATTTCACAACCATCCATGATCAGGATTCAAGAGCTGGCCAAACTTCGGACCCAAAATATCCTTGGGCTTTTTTTCCTAATTCTGGATTGTAAGAATGGGTTAGGTGGGGATCCCGGGTTTCCCGAATCCTCACAGGAATACCTGATTCCCTAGGATGGACGATTGGCAATAGACTCTAGGGTATCCGTTATTGCTCCCATATTGTGGGTGTTAATACAATGTCGATATGGGAATCTGTTTGAATGATCGAAAATCACTGAACATATAGATTGGAGATGCTTTTTTGAAAACGTCCTGTATGAAAAAGCTTATGATTGTGTCTGTTGTTTCTTTGTTTAGCACCCCCTTGATTTCAACAGCTAATTCAGTTCAAAAGCCCCCCAGTGGGGAGCAACATATTTCATCAGAAAACCTAACGCATGACATACTATCCTCTGAATGAATAGATCCTGAATCAAGATTAAGGGAGATCGAAGTGACAGAGCAAGAACTTTCCAGTGATGTGTCTGAACCTATAAGGGAACACATGAAACAACCACTCAAGGAGGAATTATCGGAAAAATTGCGCGAAAAAGATATGAGAGTGGATATCCAAAGTGCCCGATTGTCTAAACTGGTTCCAACAACAGATACTTCCAAGGAAATACAGAATAATTTGAAGGATTCCCCCCTGTCTGCCTATCTTATGCGGCATATGATTGTGGATAAGGCAAGTGGGCGGGAGGTGGGTACCTTGGTTTCACAGGTTGATGAGTCACTTTTTCCTCCGGTGGCTTTTTTCATCAAGTATAACAAAAATGATGTGGGTAGCCTCTATGCTATGTCCGCTTATGCCGAGGGGGGGATGGATATATCCCCAAGGCGAACTAAGAGGGACTGGACCTGGGGGGATACAGTGGATTGTGGGATAGCAGCGGCTGGTCTTGGGGGCGTTGGCGCCCTAGTCGATTCGTCGATTCATCGAAGAAATATCGTAAAGATAGGGGGTCTTTAAGAAGGTCGTCCGTAAAGTAGCGCTTAAGAGCGCTGTGCGGCTCATTCCCGTGGTGGGTCCTTCAATTGCTGCTGGGTCGGGTGTCGTCTGTATAGGGAAAAAATTGAAATGGTGGTTATAATAATGCTTGCACACATCCAGAGACTCTCCCTGGGGCGGGTTATTGTTGTGGATTTGTGGATGAAAACATTTGTCTGATCATTATGGGGTTATGAAATGAGGGAGGGATAAATCCGGCACGTAATCTCTCATGTATGTGAATCAAGGGTTTGTACCCTTTAAAGAAAGGCCCAATCTCCAAGGAATACTGAACCACATCTACGAAATTCAAGAGCCAGCTCTTTGCATAGTGAAAACCGCTATTCAGGGATTCATCCTTGCTATATACAATTAAAGTAACGATGGGTTGAGTGTTTAAGACAATGGGGAAGGGTTTCGGGGCATTCGGATCATATACAGGAGGGTTCTTAAAATCCGTCTTGGGCCTCTCCAGCCCCAATCTTTCAC
This sequence comes from Pasteuria penetrans, assembly GCF_900538055.1. Lineage (NCBI taxonomy): Bacteria > Bacillati > Bacillota > Bacilli > Caryophanales > Pasteuriaceae > Pasteuria > Pasteuria penetrans. The sequence continues at coordinate 490,627 of NZ_UZAC03000001.1, read as the reverse complement.
CCAATGGGTCTAGCTGGTTTCCCCTCTACTATTTCCTTCTGGATATTTGTTATTAGTCCTCCCTTCTCTACCCCAGGGAAGGTTGTGGTCTATCCCTATGCTGAGTTGTGTGTGTCAAGAAGTCGTTCAAGAGATGAAGGTTGCTCGGCCCTTCGTAACCGGCTGGTAGGTAGCAGGTTACAAACCGCCTAGTGCTGCTGGGGTTAAAGTGCCCTGGTAATGAGCGATCTAGGAAAAGGCAGGGCATGACCCTGTCCGGTGTGAATCGGGAAGATCAGCGAAAGCGAACCGTTCGAAGACGCATCGAAAGGCATAGTCCATGTCAAAACCGGGGTGGGCAACCAACGTCGGGATGAACCGTGGAGGACGACCTATCTACTGCCCCGGTGGCATACGGTGTTCAGGCGGGATGAACCCGATTTAGGCTCTTGATCGGAACTTGAGAGTCGTCGTACGGCGTCTGGCTGTCGCCAGATGTATAAAGGGCCGAGGACAAACCGAGGTTCCGTGCACGAAGTCGGATCAGCTCATAGTAGTGAGGAAGCTTCTGTAATGGAAGTGGAGCGAAGGGGCTAACTCATCCTGCGGAGGACAGTTAGATGAGAACTTTAGTGGTAGATCCACTGGAGGAGATCACTGGAACCTCGGAACAACATCCCCATAATCGAAGTAAGACCTAAGGGGTCTGAAGATTGGGATGGGATGAGGAGAGCCGGATGATGCGAGAGTATCAAGTCCGGTTCTGTGAGAGACTCGGCTGAAATGCCGGGTCTACTCGACGTACCTTTCAGAATGACATCTCTCGACTTTGTGTTGGTTTCCTCTCCTCCACATTTTTCGTTTTCTTCACATTTTTCGTTTTCTTCACATTTTTCGTTAGCCTTCAGATCAAGGCTGACCTGACCACAAAGGGGCGTCAGAGATGGGTTGTATCCTCCCCTACAGATGAGGATGGATTAGAAATGAATGAGGTTGGATCGATTCCCTATATCCAGTGTTTGCAAGAAGGGGTTGCTATTAGATATTATAGTTGGCGTTCTAGTAGGGGCTATATTTCTCGGTCGTAGTGATGGTAGTAGGAGAACCCTCGTGGGTACCCTGGTGGGAGCTGCCACCGGCGCAGCTGCGCTCATTGTGGTGAGATGCTTGATTTTTGATATATTGTGGTCGCATCCATTATTTGTCCCAATATTTTTTAATTAGCTCCTCGGTGGGGTCATTGGTACCTAATTAATGACCATGGGCCTAGAGAGCCCCCCTATTTCCTTGGACTTTGGGAAATTCACGGGGATGGCTCTCACTACTGGATGTTTGTCATTGTTTTCCTTTCTTACCTCTAAGAGGGTTGTGGTTTATCATTGTGTTGGATAGGATATTCCCTACTTCCTACAATGGCACCCCTGGCCTCCGTGTATTGGTTTTCCCACATTCATCGTTGGCATTCGGACTATAGCCCGGCTCAACTCCATCGTAAGGGATTGTCATAAACGGCCCTATTCCCACCACCCACGGGATGAGGATGGATCAGAAATGAATTGGCTGGATCGATTTTCCGTATCCAATGGTTGCAAGGAAGATTTGTCGTTATGCATTGTAATTGGTGCCCTAGTGGGTGCTGTAGTTCTTGCCCGTAAGGGTATCAGGGGTGTCCTTATAGGAGTTGTTCTTGGTGCAGCCTTCAGCGTAGCTGTGCGTATCGTTGTGAGATGCTTGATTCTTGATATATTGTGGCCGGATCTATTCCCTATATCTGATAATTATAAGGACTGGGTGTTAGCAAGTACTATGTTTTGTGCCTTCACGGTGTTTTCATCTAGCGACCGTAGTATAAAAGGACTTCTTGCGAGCGCCACTGTCGGTGCTATCATTGGTGCAGTGCTGGGCATCATAATAGGATACCTAATCCTTTGATATATTGTGGCCCTGAAAGTCTTCGAATCGAAGGATCTCAACCGGGAACTTGGCTCAAGGGTGGTGAGATTTTCCTGCGGAACATCCCATTTTCTCCAGGGCTCTTTCCTTTTGACCGTTAATAGCTATCATAGGGGAAGTTGGCTGGATCTTCTCCCTGTGCCTGGTAGCTATATTGTGTGGGGGAGGGTTGTTTGGTGCTATTTGTGATGCTATATGTGGGTATAGTTTGGGGTCGTGGGACCATGCTCCAGGGGAGCGTCCGCCCCTTGATCCCTTGTTACTCCAAAACTACCTGGGCCGGGGATCTTAATCCAATCGGATCGGTGATGATCATAAGGCTCATCTCTCGGTCAAAGAAGGATCGTGGGCATTGCTGTGGAGTGCGTTAGCCCCACAATTACCCTAGCGGTATTAGGAACAGGAGGTAAAACTCACTCACCATGGAAACACCCATACAGGGTAGCCAAACCCCTCACTCTAACTCCAAACGGCTGATGATCCCTTTTTCCTTCATGGTTGGTTTAGCATCCCATGTTCTCATGATATTGCCCATCAGTATGTATGGTGGTTTTTTCCATTTTTCGACCATTTTTACATTGACATTGGCCATATTTTCGTTTTGGATTTCCTTCAATGTAAACTTCTTTCCCCGACAACAGGAGCTAGAACATCAATGGTACGATTCCTACAGAAAGCTTCTGGAAATGCAAGCTTACAGGCAAACATGTCTCCGCTTATACCAGGTGCAAGGTTTCTCAAAATGGAGGTGGTATATCCCTCATTTTGTTGGTCCCCTGGGGATGATTGCTTCCACCCTCGTGTTCGTTTGTATGGAACCGCAGAGGGGTGCTCTTTGGATCCTATTGGCAGGGGTTGTTGGTTGGTGCATATCCTTCCGATGGCAAATTAGGCGGGAGTGCCGATGGTGTTCCGAGGCGGGATCCATCGACCTGCATTTTTTGTATGGGAGGATATTTCAGTTATTGATATGGTACACTATAGCCCTATATATCTTTCATACCTATGGAAACGGGTGGGAAAAAGAAATACAAAGAGTTTCTATTGGCATCCTTGTCCTTGTTCACACATGCCTTTCCCCGAACTGGATCCATCTCTGTCTAGGGCAACGTAGAGCAACGTCCCAAAAGACTTTTTGTGGATTCCTATTAGAAGCTAGTTGTTGGTACGGAAATTTCGGCGAACTGTCTCCCTCCGCCCCTGCCTTGTCTCCCTCTGAAAAAAGGAGGGTGCAGAAGGATGCTTTATTATGGGATTGGGTTCTCCCTATCGTATCCTCCTGCATTTTATTTACTCTATATCTGGTATATATAATAGTAACGGAACTATGAAGAAACAGGTTCATTCGGTTGCATCCAAAATTTGGGATGCAACCGAAGTAGGGTAGGGGGTACCTAAATGGCCAACCCGTGCCGTCCATGCTTTTGACCCGACACCCCATATAGGATTTTGCCCATTCAGAACCCCAGTCTGGTGTCACGTTCTTCGTACCTTCCTCTGCTGTGTTCTATCCGGATTTCGATCCGATGTTGCCTGGTCCAACTGCGATCACCTCCTTGTCTCAGATTGTACATCCAGTTAGACCCATCGGGTCTAACCCACGATCATCTCTTTGCTTCGGATTGTACGTTGGCTGGTCCAGGCAGACCATTCAACCCCTTCGCTCCACCCCCATTACAAGGGGTTCTCCACTACTATGAGTTGATCCGACTCTGTTCACGGAGGCCTTCTCGCATCCTTATTATTAAATTAAAAACATTTATTTTTTATAAAGGGAGGTTGATAATGTTGCAATATGTTACAACGGTTTTTTAGGCAGAGCATTGCTTCAGGTGTTGCTGGTTTTTTTTGTTGTGAGATCTGATCGTGTTTATCTCCAGAGGGAGATAATGTTTAGGAAGGATTTTCCTCAAAAGTTCTTCTGGTTACATCGCAAGGCGATGATGGATGTTTTCCTAGTGATTTTATATATGATTTGGATGGTGTACCATTTATACTATCTTGTACCCGCTTTTACAAGAGGAGGATCCCTGTCCGAACAACCTTTCCATTCGTCAATATTAGATCAACTTTTCTTTTTTAGTAGTATTGTTATTTACTTATTATTGGGTATATTTTTTGTATGGCCTACGTTCCGGTCGTATATAATGTCTAAATTGCACTTGGATCCCCAACGACACATTCATTATATAACGGTATGGTGGATGCTTTCTTGTGTAACTTATTCTATATATTTTAGATATTTTCAGCCAGTCACCATGTATGACTATTGGGATAGGATAACAAATCATATATTTTTATTTATTCTAGGATGTAAAGAGGTATTGTTGACTATACTTGCTGTAGGTTGGGGTGTTTCCCGTAACTGGCGGGAGATATTAGTCCAGCTGGGAATAAATAACGAACCCACAATAATGGGCCTTTTGTGGACTTGTGTTCTTGAGACGGTTTACATTCTCTTTAATTCATTAACATATAAATTTTTATATATTCCATATTCATCTAGCCAATTTGTTCGCCCATCGGTTGATTGGTTAAGTAGTGTGCTAGTAATAGTTATTCCATCGATTGGGGAGGAGCTATTTTTTCGGGGTGCCCTTCAACCACGTGTGGGTATTGTGTAAATATTTTGAAATTATATAGGACGACTGCCCTGCGGTACCCATTTTCGACATCGTTTAGAAAGCCCCGGTTTATATATTTATTAATAAATATTTTTATATAAAATGGATGGTAATTAGAGTCAATTTAGATTTTATTATATATTAGATTGAAATAGTTAATAAAAATAGATTCAGAGACGGGTCATTAGATGACGCGGGGAGGATAAAAAAGGGCCCCCGCGGGGCCCTGACACCAAATTTGGGATGCAACCTCATAAAAAAATTATATGAAAAATAATGAATACTTGGCACCCCCCGCCCTTTGAAATGAGGGAACCCCTGAATACCCATCCTCACATCCATGGGATATCATATGATAACAAACCGGGGACGGCGGCCACCACTAGTATCAAAAATCCACTAAGGAGTTATGATCCAATGCAACAAGGATACAACCATCCCAGCCGTGTACGCCCCTCCCGTGCTCCATGTTGTAATCAGGGCATAACCTCTTTCTTTCACACCCCCCTTCCACAAAGAAGTCATCAAGGGGCTGTCAGGCGCTATCATCTTGGTCCCGTAAGGGATGGCAGAACGGTCTCGTCGTTGGTAGCCTTCGTTCCAGATCCCCATCAAACCATAATGTTCAACACGCAACCTGGAGCCTCCTACTCGCGCATTTGTGTTGGGAATCAGGAACCTAAGATTGCTGAAGATATACTGTTGGAAAATGGGGTATTCCATAAAATTAATGAATTTAGACAGCAAAATGGCCTCGGTTCACTTATCCTCCATAATAAAGGGCAACACGTAGCACGCTGTAAGACCCTCCACATGGCAGAAAATCAATACTTTCATCACCACTGGTCCATTCCTCTCACCGATGGTTCTGTAGTTGAGAGAAACAGTTTTGATATGCTTATTGATTTACAAATTGTTTTCAAGCGGGTTGATGAACTCTTGTTGGTAAGCGCTAGGGATGCCCATGCAGAACAGGTTACTGCCTCTTGGATACAGAACGAGGATAGCAAAAAGAGCCTACTACACGTAGAACACAGTCATATGAGTATCGGGTTTGCTCGGGGATCATACCAAGGGAGCGATGTGTTCTATTGGTCGCAAATGTTATTTCAATTCCGTTGATTTCCCACTAATCGTCATAGGATAGAAGGGAATATAGTCCAGGAGGGTCACACCCGCCAGCGGTGATGGAAACCTTAGCAGTCCCCTATCTAATTTTCCCCATTATATTTCCTTCTGTTCCCTATATCCTCCTCATTGTTCTACTGAGCGTCCATTTTTCTATCCATTTCCCTCCAACCACTATGTTTTTCTATGAGGGTGTGAGTGCGATTTGGAATGGGTTGGGTGTTATAAGAGTATAAAACGGTAGTTGGGGGAAGACTTTTTGGAGTCTTTCCTCCAAGGCTGATAATCCTAACCCTTCTACACAGTGACCAGGATCCACAAGACAGAGACCTGCTGCCTGTGCGTCCAGTACGGTATGATGATCCAGATCTCCGGTAAGATAAACATCCGCCCCCTGGCGTAATGCTTCTGGCCAAAACTTACCTCCAGAGCCCCCAAGTAGTGCAACCCTTTGCACTCTTTTGCGGGGATTACCAACATAACGGACATGGCTGATTTCATAAGCACGGCCAACCTCTTTGGCCCAATCCCCCAGAAAGGATGGTTGGGCCAACTGACCAATCCTTCCCATACCCACGTTATCCATTACATTTTTCAACGGGTAAAGATCATAAGCTACTTCCTCATAGGGATGGGCTTGCAACATAGCCTCTCTTACCCTGGGCCACACATCCATGGGTACCAGTGTCTCTAGACGAGCTTCCCTAACAAATTCCTGTCGTCCCACCGTGCCCACCGCGGGTTGTGCACCTTCCTCTGAAAAGAAGGAACCCTCCCCTTCCATAAAAAAGGAACACTGACTATAATTCCCTATGTGACCAGCGCCAGCGCGAAAAATGGACCTTTTCAAGGTGTCGAGGTGTTCCATGGGCACATATACAACTAACTTATGATGTAGGGGCCGCCCCTGGGACAGAAGGGGGGTGGATGATTGCAACCCTAAACGCTGCGCCAGAACCTCGTTGATTCCCCACGGTACCACATCCAAATTCGTATGCAACACAAAAATTTGTATTTCCATTGTCAAACATTGGCGTATCAAACGTCCTGTGGGTAGATTCGTGGTTACGGAGTTGGAGGGTCTGTATAGGGGTGCATGATGAACAAGGACCCAGTTGGCTCCTCTTTCCCGTGCCACTTGCAGGGTCTGTTCATTCAAATCCAGTGTCAATATAACCCCCTTCACGCCAGCGTTGGGGTCTCCAATTTGCAGTCCAATAGGATCCTTGGGCTCAGCATAATTGGGTGGTACCAGGGTATCGAGAAGGTGTGTGAATACCTTCCCCTCCACCTCTTCTTTTCCCTTCATAAAAAAGTTTCTTCCTCTCATATCAGAATGATGTTTGTATCCGTTGGGAGGGGGGAAGAAGCGGTTGGTATTCGCTGTGGGTACGACATCGTTGATGGAGAATCTTATTCCCCTCCCTTAGGATATCCCTCCAATACCACCAGTGTTGAGTATGCGGATGGGATGGATTTTGTAGCGAGGCTAGAACACGCCCACAGCGTTCCCATTCCCTTTGCCATCGTTTTGCGAGCAGAGGATGACGTTTTTTCCATAGTAGTGGTCCAAAGGTCCTTAGGAAAGAGCGTGCGATTACATGGGACCGATAGGGGAGGTCCCCCCACCCGGGTCGGGCGACCATGATCTCATAGAGGTAGTCCCGTTCCTCTACGAGATCCTCCTCTACTAAACACCATTGGTGGTTTGCTAACCAATATCGTACCATTGCACTGCCATTATTGGGTTGTAGGACCAGGGTATGGACACCCCTGAGAAAATGGGAACCCTCCTCCAACATTGTAACGATTTTTTTCCCTCCAAGGCCTGCAATCACAATACTATCTACAATGTAATTTTGTAGGACTTTTAATCCATTTCCTAATTGCAACGAAATCGGTAGAGAAATGGGCTGTGCTTGTAGGTTTAGCTGCGCCTGCGCCAGGGGTCCCGGGTGGATATCCCCCCCTATGCCCATTCGTAGCCGGTGGGTGAGGGCCAGATGGATGAGGAGTTGGGCATGATCGCAACCTATATCAGCTACCCTGTCCCCCTCGGGTACAAGGGCTGCGATGGCCCGTAAACGTTTGGATATGTGTCGCGACAAAATGCCATCTTCCTCCTGTCGCCAGATGCATAGATTTCGATGAATTGGTAAGGTGGTACGGGATCCAGCGCATACTGTTTTCGTAATTCTTATCGTAAAATATTTTACAAATGGCGCTGGCGCAAGAACAAAATTACCCCTGTTCCATAATCCACCTACAATTTTTTTGTTTTTAAAAATTTTATTTATATGGAGCATGAAGGGATAAAAAATGACATGATGGGAACGGTAACTGTTACCACCACTACTACTTACACCCAACGTCATCAATGAATAGAGACTCTGTTGAAGCCAATATTACAACAATTTTAATATGAACCACCTTTCTATTGAATCTGGACTATACTACCCCCGTCCTGTGGGAGGAATCCGCTGTGGAAACAGGTTTACTGCCCTGTGTATAGGAATTGTGCATCTTTCGGGTTTTTGCAACACATCCAGTAATAGACGACAAAAATAATGCAAGGAGGAGGATAAATTAACCTTGATTGTGTATAAATTTTAGTTTCCTTCCGTTATAATTTAGGAACATCCCCAAGGATCTTAGGGGCCTATCTACCCCTGTGCTCGCACATCATGGCATTAACCACATTAAATTAATACATAATAATATAAAATTATATATGTTATGGGTGCCGGACCAACTTTCGATGGGCAACCGTGGAGTGAATTGATCATCTCCTCATGAAATGGGTAGGGGAATAGGGGTTTTCCTTTCTGATACGGTAGGTTGGTACAACCAATTCATCGTACAAGAAGAACCTCAATCCACTATCCAACCTAAAACCGAAAAAGGATGTTTGTCCTCTTTACTGGCGAGGTTTCCTTAAGACAAGAGGGGTAACGGTTATACCGGAATTGATTTAATCCGTTTCACCCCCTGTTCCATTCTCTCCCTTCACACGACCGACGTCCGGTTAAACCGGTTGTAGTGCAGCGGATTTTGCATAAATCCAGGGTTCCCCAATTTGGACATAGTTTTCCTTCAACCAATCTTTGATTGATATTTTTTGTTGATTTTCCCTAATGATTTGAATTTCCAACAATCCAAGCTCGCCATCAGGTGTCGCTAACCAGACGACTCCCTCCTCATGATCCACATCAGCCACGCATCCCGGTTCTGTAGTAGTCGTATTGGGACGGGTCTTGGCCCCCCATATTTTCCACCTTGTACCGTTAGTGTGCTGAAAGAATGCAGCAGGCCATGGGAGTAACCCTTCTACTCGATGGAGCATTTCTCGTGCACTTTTTCGTATATCCAGTTCTCGATCCTCGTATTGTTCTCTCATTCGGTCCGTGAACAATACCCCATCCAAATGGTCCATCCCATGCTGGATAGACCAAGCCAGGGGCCCTTCCGCCCGGATTTCAATCTCCTTCCCCCGTCGATCTTGGGCTCGGATTGTGATGTATTCAAAACGCTGCACCTTTCCCCAGAGATTTGGGACCGATAGGGAACCCTCTGAGGGATTCCATTTCTCCCCCTCACGTTGGATAAGGCGAGGGTTGATGATCTCCAAATGTGAAGTTTCTGATTTGGGTTGTGATGTTGGTTTGATCTTTTTACTATTGATGACCATCAAACGTTGCAGAATACCTATCTGTGGAGCCGTTAGTACGGTCCCGGAAGCCCCATACATTGTCTCCACCATATCGTCCAGGAGTTTATGGATATTCTCATCGAAATGGAACACCGGACTCGCCATTTCCCTCAGGACGGAATTGGGATACAGTAAGATGCTGCGTATGGCCATCTATGCAAAACCCCCTTCTTTTTAAAAAGTTTAAATAAATGTGATGAATAAATTGATCCCACAATCGATCCATCCGTCCGCATGCACTAATTGTAACAACTTTATCCCCAAAAACCAACTCAATTTATCCTTGAGTTAATTATTTATATTCGGATTGATATTATTCATTATATGCAATATTAATTAGGGAACCCATACCACAACAGATATCAATTTATTATATATAGTGGATTCTATCTGTAGAATTAATTATAAATTTATAAAATCAATATATAATTTCCGGCATAGGCACAAATTTTGGGATTCATGGTTTCCCCATCCCCCATGGTACTTGGGTGAAGGAGGCCATTGATTGGACAAAATACCTCGGTAGAACGAAAATTCTAACGAGGACGTAAACTCATGCTCCACGATACTTGTACTTTTCTATCAACCCCTATTGGCGGGAAAAAAATGAAGAACGATCTCCTAGAGCATTTACCATGATTACAAAAATCAAAAATATCAACCGAAAAAGCTGTCCAAATCGTTGGGTACCTAGTCCTGTACGATAAAAACGAGGGGAATTCCAGAGACTTGGACGTGGTTGGCTAGCTAGGAAAAGGATGAATATCTGGGGCGGAAAAACAATCAAAGAAACGATGGATAACGCTGTAAAGTCGTAGGAAATATACAAAAAAATCGTACCATGAATACCCATAGGAATCCTATTACCCTCCTGATTCCACAGTTACGGAACGCCAATTTCCCGTCGGTCCTGGGCCGATCCCTACTTCTGTTAGGATCCCTCCCTGTTGAAAGAACTCGTCTTCTTCCGAACAAACGGTGTATGGTTGAGCACCCTGGAAAGACAAACAAAGTAAAATCCTCGGCAAGAGGATTCCTCCGTTCCCAACGTCTTATTTCCCGATAGGATACCCGCTCGGACAAAGTGGAATCTTTTGCCCCCTACACAGGGCCGGTGCCCCGCCCTTCAGACTAAGGCCACCTACCCGGGAATTGGCGGACAAGGGGAAAAGTAGCCCTTTCATAGTGATAGGACGCAGATGGGATGGTGTCTGGAAGCTTCTTTAACTGTTGGATACAAGCACCCCCCTTAAACGTTAGACACCTAGGACCCTGTTTTCAAAAATCTTCGCTCATGACATCGGTTCCCATGATCGTTACCAACGCGCCCACTCTCGCCTCAGGACAACCATTCGTATGAATGATCCCGCATCAGATAGGCCCAACGGGGGCCCATCATCCCTTTAGAAATCCGTAGAATGCCGCCAGGAGATTGCACAAGAAAGGTTCTGGCTTCCGATCCGAAGACAGCCTATGGGACCTGGCATGGGGATCTGCGGTGATTATGCAACAATGGCTCTGAAAAAGGTGAAAGTAACGGGAAAGAACCTACACGATATCACCATTCATCTCAGGCACAACCTTGCCTATCGAAAGTCGAATCGGAGTACGAATGTCCTGGAAAACCTCAATGGAAATGGGAAGCGTAGTACAAGTCGAGCCTGTTGTAATCTTGATGGCAAGGCTGTGCCCACCGGATAGCGATCCCCTTCTGCCTTCGTTATCACAAAAAACAGCGGGAAAGAAGGGATCAGGAAGAAAGCATAAATAGTATTGAATTGTGCACAAATTGAAATTTACCATATTGTATATAATGAAAATTGACAATAGGAGAACGAAGAACAAGAACGAATTTTTTGTTTATACAAATTAATAAGAAAATTATTCTTAGGAGAATACAGGAGGATGTTCCCTCTGAAGAATGTACACACACCCGTTCGAATACTGCCATTAATGCCCTTAGGTCGGAGAAAAATTTGCTGAAAATCACATTCAGAACACATTATTACTATAATTTTACATTAGAAGTGCTGGCGCAAAGGGAACAATGATGCGAAAACAACCTCCCTTGGCCCCATATCTTGATGATAAATTATTTATTTTTAAAAAATATTTATTAATGAATAGATATTGGAAGGTAAAAAATGACCTAGTTGGAATGGTGACGGTAACCCGTCCCTATTCCTTGCACCCACACCCCAGAGAAGTGGGCTTGGGATAACAACCCAGGGTCCAACATTAAGCCAAGGCCTACCTCACAGGCCAATCCTTACTCCCGTGTAAGGGGTTCCTGAATTCAAGGAAAAAACACCGGTAATCTTTCAAACCATTTGTATTTTGTCCAATATACAAATAGTTTCATAAGTAGTATAGACCATAATCGTAGGGACATGCTCTAAAAAAACGGGGGAATAACCCAGTATCAGATAAATCTTTCATTTGATGAGACAAATAAACATTCTAATTGTTCACAATGATACCCATTTCATGTATAATTGTCCCTGAGGGTTGGGTTGTTAGTCACATCATATCCAATGCTGCTATGATCCGGGAGATCCGTCCATTTCTAGGATATAGCCAATCTAGATATTCCCAAAGTAGTAGCAACATTAAGCCACCAAAAAGCGGATCATAGTAGGCAGTTAGGGTGGGGCAGATCTCTTTGCCATTGAAGTGACAGTGTTTTCCCAATCTATTATAGGACATACATCCTAAAGGAGGACGTTTCAATTATGACTCATCGTAAAGTCGTAGGTTCCATAGCAGCTCTCGGTACCCTGGCTTCAGCCTTCGCCGTATCTGCTTCAGTGGCTTCGGCAGAACCAATAAGTATAAGTGCAAATATCAACCAAACTGTGCAACTAACCTATGGAGGATGGTCCAGTGGTTGCCAGACATTTGTTCTTCCACCCAATGTCAAGATAAATCAATTGAACAACTTCAGTGTCTACCTTCCAACGGTTCAGAGTAACGCCATAGTTGTTCACAACATCCAACAGCTTCCCCTCCCAATCTCAACATTACAGACCAATGTATTACAGGTTCTCCCTGTCATGATAAGTGGGGTACAGTACTATCAAACCATTATAGGTTCTCAGTACTATCTCCTCTCCTCACAGATCACCAATCATCTCAATATCAAGATTGTAAGTAGTTTATAACATTTATATACCATTTTTCAAAAATTAAATAGGGGTATTGTTCCCCCTATTTTTTATGTATAATTCAATTATGGTGCTACCGCAAAAAGGAACGATCCGACAAGTACCGCCTAGAGCATTGGTTTCCGAAATTTGGTTCCCTCCCCTACCTATAATAAAATTTAATAAATATAGTGGGTTATTTGATAGTACTTTCTCTTTCATTCAATGCATCCCCAGAAAATAGATCAACACGATATTTCATAATAAACAGTTTGCTTAGATTATTATGTACCAAACCGTGATAATTAAATCTTGTTGATTAAAAACATGGTAAGAGATAATGGGAAATCCATCTGCTCTTGTTGTATAATCTTCCTTATCATAGACAAAAAATATAAGGGGACTAGAAGACAGATAGCTCTCCAATATTATAACACAATACCCAATGTCTACGAAACAGAGGAAATAGAACAAAGGGAAACTTACTTGTAGAATCATCTATTATCCACGGTGGATCCGAATCCTCTTTCAGATATAGAATTGGTTTTTATCCTCCCTGGCCGGTTCTTCACCAAATATGCATCCTCGTATGTAGACCACTTATGGGCGAAAGAACACTATACGAGAGTCGAAATCGCCTCAATGTCTATGAGGAAACCGAAGACTATAAGGTGAAGGAACAATTCTACTCCAACTCCACCCAATTTTTGATGGGGATCGTGGATATAGACCCCAGTTTTTATCGGATGGATTCAACCCTTATCGACAGCTTTATCAGGAAATTGAGCCGCAATATGTTGATTTTCTTGGTGATTAGGATTGCAGTCCGTACGATGGCCAAACTTGCTCTCCCTCTTCCTTCCGAATGGGAGATCTTCTTGCAACCCGATTGCAGGATAGCCTATGTGAACGGAGCCCAGGCCCGTTCTTATGGATCCCTCCCTCCTTCTACCAGCGGATCACCTAACGGATAAGATGAAACGGAGGGCAACACTGCTAGAGATTTGCCTAACCCTCGAACACTTTGGGAACCAGTACAAGGAGTTTCAATCCGCCCCAGTCTATATACTGTTGCAAAGGGTGATAGGAGAGCAGACAGAGGGAGTTGAACAGGAAAGGCAAAGAAAACTCATGGTGCGTTCCACCTTGCCATCAGGCAGTCTGCAAAGCCCCTTTGATCCAGACGCCCAAGATCGAGGGTGAGCCATTGTGTGAAGGGTATGTTGGTAACCTTGTCGAGGCCCATGATGGGGAGAAGGGATTGAGTATAATCACCCATGCAAATACCTAAGGAGCACTTCATTCCGATAAGGATTTCGGAGTTGACTATATATCCAACCATGGGGTACAACTGCCATGAGGTAAGGAGGGCGGCTAAAGAACGTACTATCTATACACCCAACCGATATGTTGGGAAGAAAGGAAAATCCCAGTAAAAAGAGGGTAAGTGGGTTCAAGAGGGGGAAGGATGGAAAGATCCATCGGTGTCCTGGTGGCAAGACCCCCGACTCATCCACGTACCAACCCGGAGAAAATGGCAAGGGTAAGATGGTAGCCCACTTCCATGAGGGGACCTGCGGGGGATGTAAATTTGCCGAGCAATGTGCCGCCAAACCTCTGAAGAGGGGGGGTCCTGCGCACCACAGATCAGTCCTATTCAACGGCGGAACAACGGGACAAAATGGAGCAACCAGAGTACAAAGAGAAAAAGAGAAGGGTAATCGTTGTGCGGCTGTGGAGGGGGGGGGTGTTCTTCTATGAGGAATCGTTTTCAGGCCGCCAAAATGAAGGTGCGTGGTAAGATGAGGGTGGCACGGGCCATGATGGCAAAAGGATCTGCTTATCATTGATCCCAGGTCGTCCGTTATCTTCAAAAAAAGATCAGGAAGAGAAGGATAAGATCACCCATAACTACATAGGATTTAATATATAATACTATTTAAATAAAAAATAAAATTCGACTTCATGTCGGTTTCTTTGGTGTGCGCAAAAGGGGCAAGCAAGACAGGAACCGGTTCCTATGATCTCACAGTGATTTCGGTGTTTCAACAAAAAATAGCCGATCGTATTAAATTTTCAGGTGCAATCCCCCAGAAAGGGGTATCCTTCCACCCCCAAGCACTTATGCCGGAAATACTCAAACAAACTGTTTTATACCCATTAAAAATATAAACATTTATCAAACACATCATTTAGTATACAAAAATATTATAATAAGTTTGATACCTTTTTTCGCGGCAGCATCCGTGGTAGTAATGTTTAGGAAAAAACATCTATTTTGTTTAGCAAATAAATATATTATAAATTAAAAATTCGGATAGATTCATGAATGTTTAGGAACCTTACTCATAACTTTTAGACCCTAAACCCCTTAGGGCGGTTATCCCAATCCGCGTCTGTCGGAATTCAGGCAACCCCTTCCTGTACTGGGATCTAGGGAAATTCCGTTCCTACCTATACAATACCAAAGGGGTTCACGTTTGAATTTAAGAGCATCAGGAATTGTTACCATTCCTAAATCAGAAAAATATCCATTTCTTTAGAAAAAAATAGGAAGATACCTCACTATACCACCCGCAGAATATGTTTTTGGGCCCATTTTATATCCGTTTGGATATAGATTCCTATTCCTTGACTTTCCATTGCAAAATCGTTATAATGTCGCTTACTGCTAGTTGTTGGCTCGCCCTCCGAGTTCGACTTTCCCGGACATAGGGTTGGAAAGCCCTCCCGCGTTTCAGAAGGACAACGGTGTATACATCAACGATCCGAAACGGGTTGCTGACCCCCTAAAAATCGGGGGGTTGTTTTTATAATCCATGTTTCCCCAATCTCCGGGATCTCCATAAAGAACACGTACCCTAATGAAGACATAGTACCCATGTTTCTAACGCATGCTCTTTTGAGCATATGGTGGAAAAGGACGGCCCACGTTTTCATAAGCAGTGTTCAGGTACCAACAACATCCTGAAGGTTACCTTTTTCGGTCTTCGGTGAACGTAGTTTGTCCCCCGCCCTAAACCCTGTTATAATCTTTCCGCAAAAACGTATCGATATTTCCCCCTTCGTTTTGTACTTAATAGTGAAGGTGGTTACTGTTCTACCGTTGGGGATTGTTTTTTCTGGTACTTTTTCGGGGTACGCATTCCCCATTCGTGGTGCTACCGAAACGTCAAGCGTTCCTTTATTTGCTGGTTGATCAAAGAACTACAGATGGGGACTGTTTCCCAGAATGATATAGGGGGTCATGGATTCCTAGGGGATTCTCACCATGGTTGTTGCGATGATCCTATACCAATATAGGAGAGTCTTGACCCCTTTCCCACCATTTGTCCCCCTGAATTGCGGAGGAGGAAAGAAGGCAGTCCGCTACCAATCCCTGGTCTCATGGGCTATTGTAAATCGGCGATGGGGTGGGTTGCTTTGTGTTGTTTTCTCCCAGCCAAAACCTAGAGGAGGAAAGGTGTTTAATGGGTCCTGTGTTCCTGTCCAAGTGGAAGGGTAGATTAGGACAGGTCCTGTTCGAGGGGGCGTGTCAACGTTGAGGAATCTCATTTCCGTCCTCAGGTCAAGAAGGCATATGTTCTTTTTTATTATTATCCTCGTTCTTTTTCTGTTTACCTCGAGTGGTTGTAGTGGAGTACCGGATTACCAACAGGATCCATGGACACCGGAAAGGGTATACAACGACCCCTCTTCGCTCCCTTGGTATGCCCGGTTCCTCCCAGTACCCTTTTTCATCAAAGTTCTAGATTACGCAAAGGATTATCTGGGTCTCTATGCATGGGCTTTTCTCATGGTTCCCGCTGCTGTGAGAATCCTTCTGGCTCCCTTGGTTTGGAAGAAGGATTTAGCTTTGGTGAAGATGAAAAAGCTCTATCCAGAGATTCGCAGATTACGTGAAAAATATAAAAGTGATCCCCTTCGAGCACACGGAGCTATACGTGACCTCTATACCATGCATGGCACGAGTCAGTTCGCCTCCATGGGATGCCTTCCGATGCTGTTGCAGACTCCAATTTTCGTTTCATTGTACCAGGCAACCCTCCACTATACACCCCTGCGTGGGGAAGGATTTTTCATTTGGGATGATATTGGTCAGAAGGATCCCTATTATTTAGCTCCCTCACTGGCTGCTGCCATGATGTTTCTCTGGCAAGTTGTCAATTTCATGACCCAGGGAAAGCAACAACTGAATATGGGTCAAGTCAATATTCCTCCCCAGCTTCTCTTGATCATGGGCCCTCTCATTACCTTCGCGTTTTTCGTCAGTTTCCCCGTAGCATCCAGCCTGTATTTATTTTCTTCCAATACGATTGCCTTGTTGCAATCCTCCGCGTTTTATCTTTTTTACGTACGTCCCCGCCGTTTAGCGGGAGGGAGCGAGCCGCAGGCAAAAAAGGCAAGCCCCAAGAAAAAGGGGAAGGTAGTTATTGAAGCGGAGGCACGTGTTAAGGACGCAACAGGAGAATCAATATCCCCTAATGATTCCTATGAAGGATCCACTCAAAAAAAGAGTACCGGAAAGGGGAAAAAGAAAAGGAAAAAGAAAAAGAAGCAGGGTCGTTAGGAAACGGTATTGGATGAAGGGGGGCCAATCAGGATTGCAATGGGTCCATGTGAGGAGGGGATTCTTTCCCCTTGTGTTGTACTTATCATTGAGCTTATCGGGATGTAGTTCCTCCTCCTATCCCCAGGAACTATGGACTTCAGAGCAGGTGTACCACCAATCGCAAACGTTGGATCTGTGGGATCACTGGCTAACAGTACCCATGATTCAATTGTTGGATGGATTACGGTACCTCCTCGGTACTTATACAATGGCCATTTTGTTTATCCCTGTGACGGTTCAGCTCCTGGTTTCCCCCCTCATCTGGCGCCAGAATAAGATACAAATTATGATTCAGGGTTTGCGCCTGGAGATTCAGGACCTGCAGAAAAGATACAAGGATGACCCTGTGCAGTTGCACAGGGCAATGCGTAATTTCTATGAGCAGCGAGGTGTTGGTTCTCTTTCCCAGGTGGGTTGTCTTCCGATCATGATGCAAGCCCCCCTTTTTTTTGGGTTATTCCGGGCTATCCTTCATTACATTCCCTTGAGGGAAGAGAGATTCCTTCATTTTACCTTAGGGGAGTTAGGTCCCTACTGGTTGTTTCCCCTCCTCTCAGCGCTCGCCGTGTTAGGTGTACAGGTTATGGGATTGGTTATCCGGGGAACTCAAATGATCTCACAAAAATCACATCTTCCCTGGAGGATGATGTTATTTTCCTTTACGGTTAGCACCCTGATTGTGGCCGCCATTATGCCCGTGGCTGCCAACCTCTATCTAATTGCTGCCAATATAGCTTTCTTTTTCCAATCATTGGCTTTTTTCATTTTGTATGCGCGTCCCATGCGTTTACAACAGAAAAGATCAGATTCGGGTAGGGAAGATGGGCAATCGGAATCGGGGCATAAGGGGAATGGTTCCCCAAGTAAGGATGTCCCACGGGACGTTTTGTAGAGTTTTTTGCATAAAAGGGAGGTGTATCTGTTTGACAAACGATGCCCCTTTCATGGATACCATCGCGGCCGTGGCCACTCCACCTGGGGAAGGTAGTGTGGCTGTTTTGCGTTTGAGTGGTTCAGAATCCATCGGGATTGCAGCTAAGGTAACAAAGGGAACAGCTCATTCCCTATTAGAGGTTCCCTCCCACACCATCCATCACGGCTTTTTACATCATCCCGTGACCGGTATCTGTATTGATGAGGTATTAGTGAGTGTTATGCGTGCCCCTCGCACCTTCACGTGCGAGGATGTAGTAGAGATTGGTTGTCACGGGGGTTCTGTACTGGTTAAGATGGTTTTAGAAGCTCTCTTAGCCGCGGGGGCCCGTTTGGCGGAACCTGGTGAATTTACAAAACGCGCCTTCTTCCACGGTCGAATTGATTTGGCACAGGCAGAGGCCCTAATGGATCTGATTCATGCACGTACGGAAAAAATAGCTCAGGCGGCATTGGCCCAACACAGGGGGCATTTTTCCGGGGCTGTGAATGAATTGCGTGATTCTTTGTTGACGTTATTGGCCCATATTGCAGTAACTATCGATTACCCAGAGTATGATACCGATCAGGTGGTTGCAAAGGACGCCCTCTCGCAGCTCATAATCATGGAGAAAACAATCGCAGATTTGTTGGAAAGCGCCCACCAGGGGGAACGATTGCAAGCGGGAATCCGGGTGGTAATCATAGGGCGACCCAATGTAGGAAAATCTTCACTCCTCAATGCCCTGGCGGGTACCGAGAAAGCCATTGTAACGGATATTGCTGGTACAACAAGGGATTTGATTGAAGTAGAGGTTACGATTGATGGTTTTCCCTTCCTGTTGGTAGATACAGCGGGATTGCGTGACGCCGTGGACCGAGTGGAACAAATGGGGGTAGAAAGAGCACAGCGTGCGCGTCGGCAGGCTGATGTAGTGGTTTGGGTGGTCGATGGTTCCCAGCCCCTTCAAGAGGAGGAGCAGCGTTGGTTGATGGACATGGATCAACAACCCGAATTCATTATTGTCAACAAAATTGATTTGCCACAGAAAATCGATCGGTCCACCCTGCGCGAATTCCTCCCCGGGGAGAGTGAGTGGATTTCTTGCTCCGTCCAACAGCAAATAGGATTATCTGAACTCAAGGGGGCATTGGTCCGGAAAGGTTTTCCTGATGCGGTTACAATGTCCGATAAGACTACTGCACTCCATCTATGCAATTTACGTCAATCTGAGGCCTTACGATGCGCCCAAAAAGCATTGGGGACAGCGGCGGAGGCATTACGATCCGGTATGCCGATTGATCTAGCCGAGGCAGATATTAGAAACTGCTGGGAATGTTTGGGTGAGGCAGTGGGTTCTACTGTGCAGGAGGACTTATTGGATTCCATTTTTTCCCGTTTTTGCTTAGGAAAATGAAGGATATGGAGGTGATCACTGTGTATGATGTAATTGTCGTGGGCGCTGGGCACGCGGGTTGTGAATCAGCCTTAGCAGCTGCCCGTATGGGTTGTCGTACACTCGTTTTGACCCTGAGTCTAGATCATGTGGCCTATATGCCCTGCAATCCCTCGATTGGCGGACCCGCCAAGGGTCACGTTGTACGAGAAATCGATGCCCTAGACGGGGCTATGGGTCATGTGACAGATCAAACTTATCTACAAATGCGAATGCTTAATGCAAGCAAGGGAGCCGCTGTTTTTTCCCTCAGAGCCCAAGCAGATAAAGAACGTTATCAGCGAATGATGCGCCGTTTGTTGGAGGAAGAGGAAAATATAGTATTACGTCAGGCCATGGTAGATGAGCTCATCGTTCAGGAGGGTGTCTGTCGAGGCGTACGCACGGAAACAAAGGTGAATTATTATTCCCAGGCAGTGATCCTCACTACAGGTACATACCTACGTGGTCGGGTCATTATAGGTGATTTATCCTACGGGAGCGGTCCAAATAACCAACGTCCTTCTCTAGCACTTAGCGCCTCATTGCAATCGCTGGGTTTTTCATTGGTTCGTTTCAAAACGGGTACACCGCCACGGGTGGATGCTAGAACAGTAAATACAAAGGTAATGGAGAGGCAAGAGGGTGATCCAACACCACGTTTCTTTTCCTATAGGACACCAGCACAACAGTTTTTGGATGATCCTGCGCAAATGCCTTGTTTTCTAACCTATACCAATGCCACCACCCACCAATGCATCCAGGAGAATCTCCATCGTGCGCCCATGTTTTCAGGTCTAGTGAACGCGGTGGGGCCAAGGTATTGCCCTTCTATTGAGGACAAGATCGTTCGGTTTGCAGATAAGGACCGCCATCAGATTTTTCTGGAGCCGGAAGGTCGAGCAACATCAGAAATTTACGTTCAGGGTTTATCCACTAGCCTACCCGAAGATGTACAATTACGCATTCTACGAACGCTCCCCGGGATGGAACAAGCGGAGATGATTCGTACTGGATATGCGATCGAATATGATGTCATTGTACCTACACAGTTATGGCCCACACTGGAAACAAAATGTGTGAAGAGGCTATTTACTGCTGGTCAAATCAATGGAACCTCTGGATATGAGGAGGCAGCGGGACAAGGGGTTCTGGCAGGTCTCAACGCGGGACGTTTGGCACGTGGCGAGAAGATGCAGGTACTGGCACGCTCACAGGCTTATATTGGTGTAATGATTGACGATTTGGTAACAAAGGGAACAGCAGAGCCCTATCGATTGTTGACGTCACGGGCGGAATATCGTTTATTGTTACGACATGACAATGCGGATTTGCGTCTGACGGAATGGGGATACCGCTTGGGCTTGGTTGGTGAGGAAAGATATAGGGCGTTTGCGAAGAAACGGGATGCGATCATGGCCGAACACACCCGACTGCAGGAAACAATCCTACAGGCCACAGAAAAGATGCAAAGAATATTGGATTCATTGGGGACCACGTCACTTACACAGCCAACGTCCCTAGCACATCTGCTCCGTCGTCCTGGCCTCCAATATGGTGATGTAGCCAGGTTAGGTTCCTCTGAGCCGGGGGAAGGGGTAACGGAGGAGGTTGCTGAAGCCGTGGAAATAGCAATCAAGTACGATGGATATATCAAACGTGCAAAGAGTCAGGCTGCTAAAATGCAGCGTATGGAGAAACAACCCCTGCCGGTTTCCACGGATTATCATGCTCTCAAGGGATTGTCCATGGAGGCGCGTGAAAAATTGTCGGCGATTCAACCCCGTTCATTAGGTCAAGCAGCCCGAATCGCCGGGGTAACACCTGCTGATCTCTCAGTACTGATGATTCATTTGGCTGCACAACGAAAACTGGGGGTGAAAGGGAAAAGTGAACCCCGGAGGGCAGAAACTACCGGTTCATGAAGAATTCCGCAATTGGTGTAAAAGAATAGGTCTGAAACTATCAGATAAAGATTTGTCCCAATTTGCTGCCTATGCCGATTTGATAAGAGAAGGAAATAAACGTTGCAATTTAACACGCATTCTGGATGATGAGGGTATGTATAGTAAGCATTTTTATGATTCTCTTGCCCTTTGTCAGTTACAACCCCTCAAAAACGACAAAATAAAAAACCTACTAGATGTAGGTAGTGGAGCTGGTTTCCCATCGATTCCTATTAAAATTGTTTCCCCTGATCTGCGTGTAACCACAATGGATGCACGAAGCAAAAAAGTTTCCTTTCTACAAACGGTTTGCCAACAACTTGCTTTATCACGTGTGGAGTGTTTGGTTGGCCGCGCCGAGAAGTTAGCACATAACCCCTCCCTGAGGGAAGCCTTTGACATGGTAGTAGCCCGAGCATTGGCTCCCCTGCCTGTTCTACTGGAATATACCCTACCCTTTGTTCGACGGGGGGGAATTTTTGTTATCATGAAGGGACCTCCCCCCCCTGCCATGGAGTTGAAAGCCGTGGAATCCGTTTTATGGAGATTGGGGGGAAACTGGGGGGATCAATTGCAATTTTCCCTTCCACATAACCACGGAGAAAGGACCCTATTCACAATCAAAAAAGAAGGGGTGACCCCTTCTGACTATCCCCGTGCCGTGGGTGTACCCACACGGCACCCCTTGGTGTAACTGGATATTTTTTTATTTCATCCTAAACTGTTGATGAGGTTGCTGAGTTCTCTTTCAGCGATAGCACGTCGTTGTTCCTGGTTGAGGTCACGAGGATCGACAGGCACACCACCGTTATCCTCTTGGGTTGGGCTGTCTGAAAGGGCGCTTTTCAAGGGGACATTCTCCTTCTTCAGACTGGATGGAAGATTGAACTCCCAACGGGTGGGGGGAGTAGTTTGCTTTGGGTCCCTCAAAACAGATGAATCCACCCAATAACGATGATCCTTAGAGGACGATGAGCAGCTCTCCCGGGACTGCACAGATACGGGATTCACAGCCTGTCGTAACATCTGTTGCCTCTGTATGTGGCTCCGCCTTCGACTTCGTAGATGACGGAGGAAGGAACGACGTGGTTCCTGAGGGGGGGGAGAATGAGAAGGGGATGATGGAGCCACGGGCACAGGCGGAAAGGGTCGGAGATGGATGGATTCCACCGAATCATGGTACTCATGATCTGGCATCCGAGAGTTCTCATAGGAGGAGGGAGGAAAGGGTTCGGGATAGTAAATAGCAATCGAATACGGTTCAGGATTTTGATGATGCATCTGCTGTTGTATCCCCTGTGCGGAGGACGACGGAAACTGTGATGGGGAAACCATAGGAACCCAATGATGATGGCGATAATGGCGGGCTCGCAATCTTTGAACGATAGTGTCCACCTCCCCACCTACAATAATTTTTCGCTATACGGTTATAAAAACGGACCCCCCTCCTTTTATCTGTTCATTACAAGAAGGGTTCAAACCGTGTCCCCATTCCCAGGAAGTTTATGGTTCCATAGGTTATTTTCTGCATCGACGATACGGCGACCTAACGATACGGACGTTGCCTTTCCTTCTCTCTTTGTTCCCCCCTACCACACGGGGGACAGATCAAGACGCGTAGCTGCCTCCATGTGATTTTGTTATGGGACTACGTCACATTGGGATATCAGAGGGGATCATGTTTCTTTCATTTCCCCCTTGCTTGGGGTGGTAGAGGCATCATAAGTAGCATCCGGTATGTGAAATTGTTGCTGTATTGGGATTGATGCACCTATATCAGACGATTTTTCTTGCTCTTCCCTACTCTTGGCCTTAGATTGGGCAAATTTACATAGGCCAAAACTGTTGGCAAACTGTGCCTCGATACCGTAGTCCTCGGCATAAATCAACTTTTCACGAAATCGTTCACGATAGAATCGTTTGAAAGGAATGGAGGCACCTCCCGTCAGAATAATATAGGCGATATCATCCCCATAGTCGAGTCTCTTCCACACCTCGTCGATAAGGGAGTTCCCCACTTCCTGTATGCACGTATTGATGAGATCGCTAACATCATGGGTGGTACCCTTGAAGCTAATCTCCCCTGAACGAACGATACGTGGGAGGCTCCAGATAGGATATTCCTTACCATTCTTGTCAGGATCAACCTGCATCGTGAATTCCAGCAACCGTTTTGCAAGACGCTGGTACACACTGAGCATAGCATAACGTGAGGTGAAGCTTTGCCGTTTGATAATGGTTTCCCCATGTAGTGTTTCCACGTCCGATGTTCCAAAGCCCAAGTCGTTGATGCTTACCTTTTGGATGAAAAGGTCCTCATTCAGGAGCTTTCCGTCCCGGTCTAGAGCAATATGGAACAACGTGGCCATGGGTTGACTGATGACATAAAGGTTTTCGGGTTTGATTTCGAAATGGATGCGGCGGAAGGGTAGGTTGCCCTGTTTTACCTCGAAGGAATGGGAACCGATGAGACGCCTCCTGATTTCCTCCCTGTAGTCAATATAGTGGTCGGTAGGAAGGGCCACGGAAAGTATGGGTTCATCATCCTCCTGTAGCATCAAACCCGTACTCACACGAAACATAATGAGGTATTCCTGTTCACGGAACCAGGTGGGACTGAAAAGACGACGTTTATGGGAATCAAAGAGCTCATCATCACCGGATTGCTCAACGGCCAATTTACCACAAAACCATTCCCTGTCGCTTTCATCCTCCCTGTAAATGATGTTGTGTGAGTCATTGTTATACGTAATCTCGCCAACGCGGTTAGGAACAACCATATTGCGCACAAAGAGCTTGAAAAACTTACCGCCACGTTGGCTGACGACTTTAGTACCATAATAGCCTATGTCATTGCCAATGTAGATTGGTGTTTTTGCCACTTTCTATTACCTCCTGCGGAGTTTGATGTTGGATCCCGTTTCATGGGAATGGGAATTACCCATTATGGCTACTTCGCTGGATGGGCCCATTTTTAGGTGTAGGGGATCAAACGATGTTTCGCATTTTTAGGGTTATCCAAAAAGATAAAGGATCTCTGCAGTGCTGAACTCGTCCCACATAGCCTCCCCTTAATTCTATCAACCTACAGTCATGGGGGTCAATAGAGGTGTTTTTTTTCACAGGTTTCCTTATGGAATATTATGAATAATTAATCAACTAAGCGGAATTTTGGATAAGTTGCAAAATTTTTCCGTTTATAATTTTTTAAAACATCGGTATTAGTTCTATAATTACTCAATTATTATTTGATTGCATACCTTTCTTTTATTCAAAATATTATAACACAATTCACACAATATATTAATTATATTCGATTCAATTGATAATTAAAATTATATTATAAATTAATAACAATTTATAATATAATTTATAAAATTTATATATTGTTGAAATAAAATATTATGATAACTGCAGACAAGGGGTAAGAAAAAATAAGAAAATAAAAAGAATTAACAAAAAAATTTTAAAAAATAAAAATATACAATATGGCTTGATAGATAAGGACAAGCACCATAAAATTGGGCAACCATGTTCATTATTATGTATACAACAAGTATATTATTTTGAAAATATTAATTAAAAAGGTAATTCATAAATAAAAAATACCTAGGAGGACTTTTCCACCAATGGATTTTTCTAGAGGGAGAGCTGAACTTTTCATCGGGTTGTGTGTCCTATAGTCTGTATAAACAAAATTAACTCTTCGTCGAGTAGGGCTGACATCTCAGCCAACTCTCTCACAGAACCACATGTACTACCCCCCCGCATTATGTGGTTTCTATGGTCCTATGGGATTTTACCCATTCAAAACCCCAGTCTGGTGTTGCGTTCTTTGTACCTTCCTCTGCTGTGTTCAATCCGAGTTTCGAGCCAATGGTACCCGGTCCAACTTGCTCCTTATCAGATTGTGCGTCCAGTTAGACCCATCGTATCTAACTCATGATCATCTCTTTGCTTCGGAATTGTACGTGGGCTGGTCCAGAATGAACTCCGTTGCCCATCCATAGGGAACCATGGGTACGAATGGCTGTCCTGTGGAACCAAGATGAGCGTCGATGACAATCCGGAGAACCGATCATAAAGCCCCGTGGGCAAATATTTTTGAAAACATGATCCCAGATATCCAACGTTTCGGAAGAGAGGTATCCAACATAAAAAAGATCCCAAGTACCATCCCATCCGCATCCTATACCAACATGGAAAGAACTACTTTTCCCTCGGCCGCCATGAATCCCCAGGTAGGTACCCTCGCAGTATGAATGGTGGGGTATCCGGCCCTTGCAGGAGACGAAGATTCCACGCATTCAAGCGGCCCTACCCTATGATGGAAAAACACATAAGACGTTGGGGAAGGGGGAATCCCCTCCGTGAGTACCTACTTCGTTTGCCTTGCCTTGCCGGGACGATCCCTCCCCACAACGATACATCGTCTGTCCCGAAGGGAACAAGCTTTTTTCAACAGGGAGGGGTTCAAAATGGAAGTAGAGACCGGCCAGAACCGACGGGAAATTGGTGCTCCGTAACCGTGGAATCGGAAAGATAATGGGACCCTATGGGTAGATAGGGTATGCTTTCTATAGCCATCTCCGGTGATTTTGCAGCGTCCTCCATCGTTCCTCTGATCTCCCAGATACTCATCTCTCTCCTGGGCTAGCCAACCACGTCCAAGCCCCTGAAATTCCTTCCGTTTTTATCGTACAGAGCTAGCTCCCCAACCGTTTGAATAGCCTGTTCGATGGATACCCCCAATTTTTATAACTTGTCCCCAGGAGATCATTCCCCATTTTTTTCCGCCAAGTAGGAAAATGATCAAGAAATATCAAGTATCGTGAAGCGAGAATCTACCCCATATATACATAATTTTTTACGTAATATTATAAAATAATGTCAAGAGGAAGAAAACAGAAATGTTCTACCATTTTTTACAAATCAAGGCAGGATCAGTGAATCGTGACTACGCGAAAGGAGGAGAATAGGGCCAGACTCCCAAATGCACTTTTTTATCTTAGTAATAAAATAAAAATATTATAAATATAAATTTGATCCCTAAAGGGGGGGAGAAGCCACCGAAAACCTTACCCAAGGATCTACACCTACAACAGGCCACCTATTCGTATTCCCCACTGCATTTTTATATCCTTTTATATCCTTGCAATTTTATATAAAAGTAATTATCCTAACTATTTGTTAATGATTCATAATTTTTCATTATCTGAATTGAACACATTTTATTTCTTATTGTCCACATTGCACAAACATTTTATCATATTTTTTATATTATGTATTGATAACTAAAAAATGTATTATATATTAAATAATACGTATATATAAAATATACAGACGATACCTGTGGAGGAAATAAAGATGGAATGTTTTTTTCTAGCAAATTGTTGTTTCTTCCCCTGCTGTATCCCGGGTGTTACCTTTCCCCCTTCTATTCCCACCACAAATAATATGTATGCTATACAAAGTGGTTTGCTAAGTTTATCCATAGGGGGAGCTATGACCTTTGACTTTGTTTCCACTTCCAATGGTTCTGCTATTACTATAAGTGTCCCTTCCGATGTTTTTTCCTTAGCACCCCAGAGTACCTACGAAGCAACCCTTACCACGTTCCTACTGGGTCCATCTAATTTAGAAATGCAACTCAATGGGGAGACTATCACGAGAAATTTCATTGAGGGTTTTCTAGCGGCCCCGGCCATCCTTGACTCTTCCACTGGTCCTTCCTTTGATTCCCTACGCGTGGTGAACATGGGTCCGAGTTCAGTAACCGTATCAGGAAGTACCATGAATATCGTGAAGTTATCATAGCGGTTCAAACCCTGGTTTTGTGTGTCATGTTGTGTCCGTGGAATAGGAGGCTCTCCGAAATTGGCAGATGATATACAGACCCCAAGCTACCTAAGAACTCTGTTGTAAAGAACAATGGGAGGAAGATCCCTGGGAAAAGGCAGGATGAGAAAATCCTATGAGGTATGATTCTATAAGATAGGTAAGACAAACCATTAAAATAAAAATTAAGGGATCAGTTAATCCCAAAATAGGGATATTGAAACCCATCCCTGGAATAAGGCTATAGGAATATGAAACACTTTCCCTCTCCAAGCAACTTTCCATACACCGACGGGATGACAACATCCAAGCGGGTGTGTATATTCTCCAGGGGGAATTTGAGGTCCTAATTTTTAGCCCCTTGGGGGAAACTCCCTCGCATTTCTTTATGGGGGAAAGGAGCCTTACTTCATCCTTACATTCAGAGTAAGAAAAAACTGCTCAAGGATATTTGGGGTCCGAAGTTTGGCCAAGGGCCATCGGAACCAATCCATAATATCCTCTACTATGAAAAGCACGGCAATGACCCCTATCGCAGAAAAAAATAATATGAATAAAAATTTATATTTTTTTAAAAAAAACTCTTTTCTTTTTCGTATGTCAGCAATGAGGTGCCCTCTCCCAAAATTATCATAAAATAACGAGGTGGAAGAAAATTCTAGGCCCTCCTCCTTATCAACGAAGGACCTAAGAAGAAAGGGCCTTTTACCAAGTAGGAAATGGGCCCAAGTGGGAAATACCCTGAGGGAATATGCAAGCGCAACAAAACCCAAGAACATTTGATACGACATATCATCCCGATACATATACCAGTATATGGGGATTATATACAGAAGTAGGAAGGCGATACTAGTTCCAGTGAAAGAGCGAATATCCACCTCTTCCTCAATTTCCCCAACGCACCAACGACGTTCACGAAGGATTTGCCAATGAAAACTGCCCCACCAACCCACAATCCCTAAGGTTAATACAATGAGTGATTTCTGCACCCATGCGGAAAAAGCCATAGTTACCAAAAACCAGATGAAACCAGCCCATGAAATCACATACCACTGTAGCTTAGTTACGCCCCTCCTCTGCGCTATCTGTAAGCATTTCAATCTGTGTGTGCGTATGAAATCAACCCTGGTGCATATATACAGGAGATAACTTCGGATGACCCCCCCTAATGGCAACACATGAATGACAATCATAAAAATAAACAATAAGAGGCTCCAATCCAAAGCACCAAAATGGGGAGAGAAGGGGGATAGAAAGGATCCAAAACGTATCCCGTAAAGGCTAATATGTAGAAGCATCATAATATGAAACAATAAAGCCAAAAAACCAAATCTCAATACGGTGCGGCGTATATGTGGGGACCCTGGTTCCCCGCAAGGAAACTCGGGGGGGTTCTGTTGCATTCCGGTCACACCCTTTTTATAATTCACTTGATGTTTACCATATCACATGATTTATTAAGAAATTAAAAAAATTGGCATGAATCGGAAATACGTACCCTCCCGATCAAAACTTTATACTATCAGGAGTGCTATAATAACCGCCCATAGTAAGTAAAAAATTCACGTCAATACATAATTTGGGGATCGAATTGACTGTCATATTCATCTTACCATTTCGAAGCACATAGGCCCCGAAAATGATAAGTCTATAGCCATGGAAAAGTCTAAGGGAAGCAAAAGGGACCTTTGAACCCAGCCCTGTAAGGGTAATCTATGAATAAAAAACCACGGGTACTACACATTCGCCCGCGGTTAATTTGTAATCTTTTGAATCACCTGGAATACCCGGCTCTCCAACATCCGTGGGTACATGTAGTTTTGGACAACCGCCAACATACCGCGAAGTGTATTGTAGCACACGCAGTGTAACAAATAGCTGCTGGTACCGCAAGACCCCATGTGGCCCAACAAAACCTCGTACAACGCGGTATTACTTTAAGAAATGCAAAGCCAGATCCATCACAAAGAAAATTCAGTAAATAACCGCACACATCACTACAAGTGATATCATCAGTGAAAAAATCCCAGACATCCTCGATGGCATCCCCTATTATGTTCCTCTTCGCCCGGATGATACCTTCCCCGTTCTGGTCCCCCTCGGTAAACTCAAACCCCCCATCTTCCCTGAAAAAATAAAGCCTTTTCTGACCATTTTCCTGCAAAATTTCAGCTAAGGCGATAAACGGTCGCTCCTCCGAAGAATCTGTCGACGAACCTTGTTGAGCCGGGTCAATTCCCCTACTGCGACGACTTTCCTGACCTGCTTCGCGAGCCCCCTTCATAGGGGGTATCTTAACAATATCCCCTACTTTTACACCCCCTTTATGAAGGTCGTAAGACAAAATTCGTGTAGACAAATCCCCCCAAGCCTCTTTCACTGACCCCTTCATATCATCTGGAGCATCTTCCTTGATTTTCATTTGTACACCATAGGCAATCTTTTTGCTTACCCTCAAATTCCCGTCGATAAGGCCCGCCAATTCCACCATTTTATCACGCGAGTTGTCAACCATATCAGCTGATGCATCAATTTTCCTTGTTTCTATCCATGGTGCTGGTGCCGTTAAAAAGGTTCACAATTGTTTCCTGAGGTTCGAATAAAAATGGAAAGTGGGCTTTTGCGGATTCATAAAAATAACTACATAAACTTTTATGAAACCATACTATCTATAGAAGCTCGGTTCCATAATTATGGTTAGGTTACCGATATTATAATAATATTCCGAATATATAGTCAAAATAGGATATGACCCTACCTTCCTTACGTACATTCGAAACAACTTTATATGTATTACCTGAAAAATACCCTCAAAGAAACTTGAAGACCATCTGTTATTCCTATACAATCCTCTTTATACCCACTATAAAGGGAGGTTGATAACAGATGGTCTCAGGGTATTGTACCATAGAACAGTCGAACTTGGAAGGGGTAGAGGAATGGATTGAATGCTTCGCGGATAAGTGGCGCTGGTGTTCCACCAAGGAAGAAATTAAACTTGCAACCCTTTGCGAGTATTATGAGAAACATGCTTCATGGTACAAGGAAACATATGCCGATTATCATAATACTATCGGTCAACCCTGCAAGGATATCCTTTTTACCATAATCCTGGAGTCCATTAAAGAAACCTTTGGGTGGACAGACAGGGAATTGATCGAACGTATTCCACGGGAAGGAGTGTTCTTTGAAGCTCTGGGGGGCAAAAAAGGAAAGCCCCTTATAGGTAGGAGAACATTATACGAAGGCAGAAAACGGTTGTTGGCATACGAGGAGAAAACAAAATGCAATGTTACACGGGACTCCTTTCAGCACTTCACCACCTTCCAAAAGTCAATAGTAGGTATGACATCCACCTGCCGTAGAATGGATAGCACGCTAATCAACAGCAACATAAGGAAATTGACCCGTAATGACGTGATCTATCTGGTGGCGAAAAATGTGGTTTGTATCTCGGCTGAACTCCTGATTCCCCTCCCCGCGGAGTGGGGGGTTTTTCTGGAGAAGGGGTGTAAACTAACAGACATCGATAGTCGGCAATCATTGGGCTATCAGCCTCCCCTTCCCCCCAAAAAAGGGGCAACAGCAAGGGATCATAGGACTGCAGAGCTAATTGGGGTTTGCTTGGCTGTAAGGGAACAGGTCTCCCACTATGACAACATCAGATCAACCAAGGAGTATGCATTGCTGGAAAGGGTGATCTGGGAACAAACTGAGGAGGATGAACAAGGAAATCTCAGGATGCTCTCCAAGGTGCGTTCTGGTAGTCTACAAAGCCCTTATGATCCTGATGCTCAGTACAGGAAGAAGAACAAACAGGGGGATATTCCGGACAAATCGTAGAGGATCGTGATGGAGAGAAGGGAGTAAGCCTAATTTCCTTCTTTGATATGAAAGGTTCCCTTCATCCAGATACGGCCTTTGCGAAGGAGTACATAGAAACATGGGTTCCCCATGATGGAATGCGGTTGTGTGCCGATGGGGGGTACTACAGCCATGAGATAAGCGAACTTGCCCAATCAAAGGGTATTTCGCTATGCTTCACCAATATGACGGGCCGAAGGGGGAACCCCGATAAATTGAGGGCAAGCACGTTTGTGCGAGACAAAAGAACAAAGGAAATTACACGGTGCGTGGCAAACAAGGAACCCGAGAACAGCCAGTACAAACCAGGGAGAAAACCAGGGAGCGGGACCAGTGTGGCTTATTTCAACGGGGAGGATTGCAAGAAGTGCCCCTTTGCGGATCAGTGCATTGGCAAACTCAACAAAACAGGGGGAAGAACCATAAGATTAACCGACCGAACGTACTCGGCGGCGGAGCAAAGAGATCAATTGGAGGAGACAAAATATAGGGAAGCAGGGAACAGTCGTGCGGCCATTGAGGGCGTTTGCTCCGCACTAAAAAATGCTTACGGAGCTCGCCGACTTAAGGTGCGTGGTGAACGAAGAGCTAGGTTGACAATGTTCGCAAAGTGTGTAGCGTATAACACATCTCAAGTCTCCGAATATATAGTAAAATTTATAAGAATAAGAAGGAGAGAAGCCATATCGTGATGAGCATATCTAATAATTTCAAAAATTCATAAAATAATCGGAACTATAGGCCGGTCTATTTGGCGTGCCAAGGTGTGCGGAATAGGGCATTCATTTCCGCGATCATGGGTTCAAAAACCGAGTTTCCATGGTTATAGTAGAAATCCAACCATAATCGTTACGTTTCACACATATCCAGTCCAAAACATTCATACTATTCAATTTTTTATTTACATTACAAATTATCCAT
Source organism: Pasteuria penetrans (assembly GCF_900538055.1). NCBI lineage: Bacteria > Bacillati > Bacillota > Bacilli > Caryophanales > Pasteuriaceae > Pasteuria > Pasteuria penetrans. The sequence goes on along the minus strand of NZ_UZAC03000001.1, from coordinate 458,562 downwards.
ACATATTATACAGAAGTAATTCATTAACTGTTAGCAATCAATATATATCATTTTGAAATATAATTAATATCGGAAAAAACCAAATCAACTGACTTTTAATTCCAGCACCAGCACCAGTTACTATATAAAAAATGGGGATTGATCCTGCTCCGCACCCCCACAGGGAAGATGTTGAACTATTGGACCGTGGTGGACCCAAAACCGGGGGTTGAACCGCCAAAACAGGTTCCAACAGGGAGAGCCTATGTGGAAGAAAAACAATAAAGTAGAATAGATCTATAGGGTACTTAGATTCACTTCATATTTTATTAAATACTATATTAAAATAATCAACGAAAAACAGATCTAGAGACGAGTCCCCAGAGGCACGGGGAGGAAAAAAAGGGCCCAAAAGGACCCCCGAACACCAAATTCGGGATGCACAACCTCAAGGACCCATTGAAACCCTGAATCCGGGAGGTTCCAACCCATATCTCAAAATCAAAGCCCAACCCAAATCCAAGAATAGGGAACATTTCTTTCGATGTCCCTATTCACCAAAATCAACTCAATTTCTTCTTCAAATCCTCGACAATTCTATCTATTTCCTCTTTCGAATGATAAACAATATCAATCCCCCCTGTTTTCTTTTTCGTCTTCTTATAGCGCAGTTGAACCGGTATCCCCCATAGATCTTGAAAAAAATTTTCATAGGAGGATAGCTGAAGGGGGGGAGATTTTTCTTCCAAAACCCCTTCTGTTCTCTGGTCACCAGCTACCTGACCCTGAATCAAACTCTCTAGCTGTCGAACACTAATTCCCTTGTCCATCACCCGTTCGGCCAGAACCCTCTGCTTCTCCTCTCCCCTTACAGACAGAATAGCCCTGGCGTGTCCCATAGTCAGGGAACCCGAGGAAACATATCCCTGAACTTCCTTTGGAAGTTGAAGCAAACGGAGTGTATTAGCCACATGGGAACGACTCATACCGGTGCGTTCAGCCAATTCTTCCTGTTTCAAACCACAATTCTCCATTAAAAGTCTATAACCATGAGCTACCTCTATTGGATTGAGATCGGCACGCTGCACATTCTCAATAAGTGCTATTTCCATCATTTGCTCTTCATGCAAGATTCTTACCACTGCAGGTACCGTTTCGAGACCCGCCATTTTAGCTGCCCGGAAACGACGCTCCCCTGCTACAATTTCATAACCCACAGATTTTTTACGCACAATCAATGGCTGGAGGATACCATGTTTTCGGATGGATTCTGCTAATTCCACCAACTGTCCTTCATCAAAATGGGTCCGCGGTTGATAAGGATTAGGACATAAATTTGCAACGGCTACTGAAAAAATTTTCTCCCCCTCACTGGGCAATAACGAATCCAAACCCCTCCCCAATGCTGCAGACTGTCTTTTTTTATTTTTTCCTTTATCCATTATTCCTCACTACCTCCCTGGCCAACTCACGATAGCACTCTGCGCCACGTGATTTCGCATCATATTGCAAAACAGATTGACCATGACTAGGTGCTTCCGAAAGACGAATATTGCGAGGAATTACTGTTGTATATACCTTATCAACAAAGTGATTCCGAACCTCACCAGCCACCTGTGTGGATAGATTCGTACGGGCATCAAACATCGTCAGCAGAACACCCTCAATGGCGAGAAACTTATTTAGATGTTGCTGTACAATACGAACTGTATGCAACAACTGTCCTAAACCCTCCAGGGCATAAAACTCACACTGAATGGGTATTAGAACAGAATGGGAAGCCGTGAGGGCATTCAGTGTAATAATCCCAAGGGAGGGAGGACAGTCGATAATAACAAATTCAAATGATGGGTCCAATACCTGCAAGGCTCTCTGTAGACGCAATTCACGGGAAATGGCCTGGGCCAATTCAATTTCCACACCTGCCAACTGCAGAGTAGCTGGCAACAGAAAAAGATTATCCACATGTGTTTTGAACACCACCGTTTCCAAAGGGGCCTCATGAATCAGTACATTATAGATACAACGCTGAATTGAGGACTTATCACATCCCAATCCACTCGTTGTATTCCCCTGTGGATCAATATCAACGAGGAGAACCTTACAGCCAAGAAGTGCCAAACCAGCCGCAAGATTAACAGATGTCGTGGTCTTGTAGGGTAGGCCATCTCATAAAACCGTAGCCCCCACTCCGAACCGTACATACGATGGCGATAGGTAAGATTTCGGCGTTCCCTCCATCTTTTCCCCCGCCCCACACCGTACATGAAAATTTCTCTTCATACGGCGTTCCCTCCAGAACCAACTCCTATCTGGACTGGGGTCCATCCCTCGATCTCTATGATCCTAATGGTACTATGACCCCGCTTTCACAGGTGATAAAACTTGTCACCAAGTACCCTTTCCGCTGGTGAACGTTGGGATCCCCTCATAAGGGGCCCGAAAGGTTCCCTGCTTTCCACGTTCCGAACCAGCTAGCCTTCCTTTATACCCTTAGATGGAAATTCTGAATCCATTGGTCCTAACACGGAATTCCCCGTGCCCCCACCTTTCCCCGAAAGGATAAGTACTCGGCAGTAACCCCTCTCAGAATAGATAATCTAAGCCCAATCCTTTCGGATTGATTATGTTCTGGATCCTTTTCTTCATTTCTTTGTCAGTTGCTTACCAAGCAACATACTCATCTTAGGTATCCTATCGGCCCCCCGGCCTATCAACAACCACTACCACAGAAAGACCAGCCATGGTCGTTTTCAGCCGCCTTCACCTGGCTTCATACACGAGATAATTTCACCACATGTTATCCCTATGCATGCAGGAGTATTAGGGGGGTCCAGGAAGATCATTTCCCCGTCCCACTCACCGGTTCAGTTCTCACCCTGCTTCAAAAACTACGTATCATTTCCCCGATTACAGGATGGTCTGTATTCGCCCATAATAGGACTTCCCCAGAAACGTGTCGCACCCTTTCAGCGTATACGGCTCTCCAGGAGAATTGATGAAAAATATACCCTCAGGCCACCGCCTCTACGCAGTGATCGGTCTATATCCATCCACCAATCCCCCCTCTTCCCCTTCGCCCCGTACTAGGTTTTCCCTAGCTCTGACTACTATAGGAAGTCCGCAACCTTAATAAATCCAAGAGATTCCTGGATCCATCGTAGGTTGTCCCCGTTCTGTATGCAATGATCTCACGATGGATTAGGTCGTCATTCACTCCTTTATCAACGTACCTATAGGCACGCGATGGGACACCACGAGGAGTGCAAGGGCCCGTGGACAAGGAGCCTTGCAGGGGTATCCGTATGCCTACTTACAGAACATACCCCGGGGGATCCGGGCCTAAGAAGCTCGACTTCAGAACATATTATCTTAACCCTACCATCTACAACCATAACAATTGCAGAAATCAGTTCACTGGGCAATTGTTTTTTCGGCATGCTTTTTTCCCGTAGGACGTTTCCGTCATCGGTAAGCCGTCGGTTGCTAGAATTTCTCCCCAATCCTAGGCCCCTCTAGGGGCTAATCACTGCACCTCACGGGCGCACGCCCACACCCCCCTTTTGATTAGCAATGGCTATAACCTTAGTATTGGGCATTTGGATCTCCCCCCTCCATTCCTAGAAATTATTCAGCCCAATGAACCCTTGAGAGTTCCCAAAGCAACTCCATGGAAACACCCAACTGCTCATTACGAATGATAGCGGGGAAATATACCCCCACACTAGTTTACTTCTATTGAACGCCAATAGCTATTGTTTCACGTGAAACTCTGGAAATACCATCTCCTACCTATACCCCACAAACACCAAATAGAGAGGGCCCAAGGAATACGGGTGTGGCTAACGACAGGGGAATGTGTTTTTATTTATAAATTATATAATATTTTATATATCATTCTACCCTTATTCATATTACTTGTTTCTGTATACGTCGAGTAGAAGGATGGCATCTCAGCCAACCCTCTCACAGCACCATACGTACTACTCTCTCATTATGCATCTCTTATGGTCCCATAGGATTTTGTCCATTCAGTACCCATCTGGTATTACATTTTCCATATCCCTTCCTGCTGTGTTTTGTCCTGATTCCGATTCAATGCTATCTGATCCAAACTTACGATCATCCCCTTATCCCGGATTGTGTATTAGCTGGCCCAAGCCAAGCCATTCAACCCCCTCGTCCTGCTCTCATTACAAAGATTTTATCCCTATCATAAGTTGCTGTTCATGAAGGCCTTAGTATATCCTTAGCCCTTTTACCCCCAGCCTTAGCCCGGGGTCCGTGCCATAGTTCTCACCCTATGGGGGCTTAAATCATCGTCCCTCCATCCGCGCACTGAATGTCGCCAGGACAGTAGATAGTTCGCCCTGCTAATTTCCCTGATTCACACCGGACAAGAATCTCTCGACCTGTCTTTTTCCAGACGCTCTCCCCATTGTTCCTTACAACCGCAAATCTGAGAGGATGGGAATACAGGACCCTATCATGAACCATTCGACCTACTGAACAATGATTCAACCCTCGTTCCCGGGTCTAAAAACCCAGGTCCGATAATTCAGTCCAAATTCAATAGAATCCGTTTCTCCCCACACACCCTCGGGGGCACGAACGGGAAATAATTTTCTAACCACCATCCCTAGGGAATAGAAATCCGGCATGAGCAAATTACAAATGATCCCCCATTTTTATTTCCAAACACCCCCAATATCTTTGATAGGGTTATTATTTTCACTGATAATAACTTGTCCTATAAAACAAGGGATGTAGTACAAACGATTCAAACGACTCTAGGTAGATATATTGAAAATGAGGGGACAAGCCCATTATACGAACGGGTAACGATTCACAATTCATTATTCATGAGTTCCATAGATCCGTTGGGGCGGTGGGAATCGATCCCTCTAGACAACCCCCATGAGGATCTGAAAATTCCCTTTGCACATGTTTTAATCTATACAAAAATTATTTTTTATGAATATTTTTGTAAAATGAAGGTAGTTAGCACCATGTTCTTGGTGGGTCCCCACGGAAGATATCATCCCTTATTATAGAATAAATATATTCAACTATGAGGTGCGAAACACATCTTCAATGGAAGGTACACGTCAAACCATATGGGATATGCGATCCAAACTATAAAAAAAATTGCATGAAATATTTATAGATTAGGAACCTCCTACCCCTTACCTATTGAAATCCGGAGACCCCTCTCTCCCGAAGCGGATGGATATGTTTCACGTGAAACATGGTATTAGAAAAGTCATACATTGCAGGACCTATTCCCTGATTTCCTCATATAGCCACTGAAATGACTTTCAATCGAATGGTTTGTAATTCATTATTCATAGATTTCATGGATTCATTGAAACGATGGGAATCCATTCCCCTAAACACCCTTGATCTTGTAACCATTAAAGTCTAAAGACTCATTATTCTCCTCCCCTATTCCCCCTCTCACAAAAATAAAACCAAATAATATTTTTCAATATTCTGATGAATTAATATAAAATTTATTGATTTCACATACGATCCATTATATTTATTTTTATGAACCTGCATATGTGATTCCATACGATTATTATTTTCCTATCCAAAATTGTATATGTTTCACGTGAAACATAAGATTTGAAAAAATATCCATTACAGGACATATTCTCTGATTTTATATGTAAAAAAGTAATTCTCCGATCTCCTATTTGGTTATTTTTTCTATATTTTATGTATGTATTAGGATATGATTTATGACCACATTTGTTTCACATGAAATATTACATCTACCCAATACCATTGTGCCCACTGAAATGATGCCGCAGTTCTACCCTAAAGTTGTACATAACATTCCGAATCATTTGATATCCATTGTTATCAAAAACTTGCATGCAAACTGAGGAGGTAGAAGGCATTATTGCCAATCTAAAAAATATGCCGTCTCTGTAAGAAGAAAGGACCACTACGATCCATCGGAAAAATAAAAACCATTCCTCCCCACCTGACTATAAAAACTACAACGAAAAATGACAAATTCTAAACAGATCTGGTGAAGAAACATGCAGCATGGTCGATTTCAAAATGCTCCACCATTTTTATTTATATAAATTACCGATGTCCTAAATAGGGTTATTGTTTTCCCTTCAACCATCCGTCCTATAAATCAGGAGATGTAGTAACAATGGTTCAAACAATTCAAAGTAGATATGTTGAAAATGGAGAACAATCCTATAATAGGAACAAATAACGATTCACAATTCATTGTTCATGGGTTCCAGGATACGAAAAGGTAATATGATTCGAACCCCCTCCCGTTCACCCGACCCTAGGGATTGCATTGAATGAGATTTCCTCTCAACATCCCGATAAGCGAAAATATAAAATCCATCGATTCCACAATGGATAGTAACCCTTCTCTTCACAGGGATATCTCATATGTTTCACGTGAAACATAGCATTTGAGAGATCAGTCGTTGTGAAACATATTCATGAATCTTATCATATAGAAATATAAGTAACTTTCCGCTTCTGTATTTGGTTATTTTTGTATATTTTATATATGTGTTGGAATATAGTTTATGCCCTCACTTATTTTACGTGAAATACGTCGTTTGCCCCTCAATTGTATCCATCGGGATACCCCTGTAATTCTATCCCAAGATTGTGCAACGCATTCCTAATGATTTGATATCCATGGCTATCAAAAATTTGCATGCAAATCGGGAGGGAAGAGGACATTGTTGCCAACCACAAAAATGTTCGAACCCTATAAGAAGAAAGAAAAATTCCACCCCATTAGTGAAATGAAAACTGTTCCCCTGCCTATCCATAAAAACTACAAACGAAAAATAACAGCCCCTAAACATCCCGGAAAAAGAAACCTCCATTATGATCCATAGAAAAATAATCCGAAATTTTTGTTTCTAAGCACTCCCGATGTCTTCGATAGGATTGCTGTTTTCCCTCCATTTTTCCTATAAATCAAAATATATAGTGAAAACAGTTCCAATATTTCGGAATAGATATGCTGAAACCGTGATACAAGCCTATGATGGAAGAAGATAACAAACCGGAATTCATTATTTGTGAATTCCATAGATCCGATAGGAGGATGGAAACATATCCCTCTAAATAACCATAATCCTGTAGCCATTTAGATCCAAAAACCCATTACTCTTCAGTTCTCCCTCTATTTTTCTTCACCCCCCAAGATCACATTGAATGGGGTTGCTTTTCAATGTTCGGAAGGGTAAAATGTAAAATTTGTTGATTTCATATATGATACATTGCATTCATTGTTATGAACCCCCCTACATGATTCTATATGACTATTACCCCTCTCTTCATAAAAAAGGGGTCTATATGTTTCACGTGAAACATGTTATTGGAGAATCATCCATCTCATGATTCGGAGGGATGGTGTCAGGACTCGAACAATTCAAATCCATCGGGAACCTATTATCTTCTCTATTCCCGAACCCCGGAAGGTCTCTTCCCAATCCATCCTTAAGAAACCCTACTATTGATACGATCCCCTCAATGTCGGGAAGACCCTGTGGGTTGGGTACGATACCACCGAATTCCTTAAGACTTGAAATCACGTCCCTCAAAATATCCGTCCATGGGGTCTAGCCTATGTTCCTCACATCACTAGCGACTCGCACCTCGGTCCTAGGAGGGCTGTTCATGTGAATTGCTCTAACATAAACTGGTAACAATTCATAACCCATATTTTAAAGAACATTTGCGATGCTGTTATGAAAAAATCGATCCCATCAGACGAAAGAGGGAATCTGCTAAGAGAGCTGAGGGAATAAGTTATAGCAGCCCTCGATCTGGAAATAGCACTCCAGGTTGGTATGCAAATTTGTGATGAATACCAACCGATAAGCGCAAAAGTCATAGCAGTTTTGTGAGGGAGATTACAGGATAGCATAGATCACCTCCGACATGATCCCAACTACCGCATCATTCTACTAAACGATGGGAGAGGTTCCATGGGGAAAGTAAGCAAGCCACTCAAAAGATCCAATCGTATCCAAATGGGGATTCCCTATCGCATAGGATCCTATTGATTTGTATAAGGAGACCGAAAACAGAGGGAAAAAGCGGAATAAGGACAACAGATACTACAATCCGGGGTATGGTGTAGAAGTGTAGTAGCATAACGAACGAGGCGAGTACCCCAGGGGTAATAGGATGGCACCAATGGAATCTCTGTCATCAGAGGATTGGATTCCATAGCATATATTTTTGTTGTTCCCCCACAGACCTTAAACCTAGCTCGTAATCGAACAGGTCCCGGAATTATGCCCTAGTAATACACAGCACAGAATATAGGGAGCAGAGGAACCCCGGAAAAATATAGGCAGTAAGCCAATAAAAATTAGCAAAACCAAGCTAACCCCAATAGGGAGAGGGATACCAGCAATGAAAACAGAAAATAAGGGAGAAACAATGGAAGTCAAAGTAATTTAGGATCATGCGGGGGTCAGAGAACCCTCCAGTGGTAAGATCTCGGATCACCGAGGCAATCTATGGGTAAATAATAGGACACCTCCTGTGAAAAAATACTTGCTGCCCGCATGTAGGATGTGTTATGACACCCGGTTGAAGGGGAATAAATCAATTTTCATATTTTATATTTATAAAAAAATAAATAAGTTTTTATAATTAGGGTTTAAAGGAAATCCCCTTTGGGTAGGATAAACCATTCAAAAATACCTGAAGAAACCCCTGGAGAATATACGCACACGATCGAACCCAACCTCCATTTGTTTCACGTGAAACATAGTATTGAAGCATTGGCCCAAATCATGGGGGGATTACCAATGTTTCACGTGAAACATTACATCCGCCTCTCTCCATTGTGCCTAGGGGGACGCTCCCGCAATTTTATGCAAAGGGTGTGTACCACATGCCAAGGAAATGAACATGTAATTCCCTTTCGTAGGTCACCCTCTCCCCATTTTCATCCTGCCATAACAAAATAACCCCCAACATTCGTTCTGTGCGGAATAAACCAAGTCCCCAGCCAATCCCTGCCCATAATCATCATTGAATCTGTAAACTATTTTCCAGTATCCCTCTCCATAACTACTGATCTTAATGCTACTTGTTATGATGATCTTATCCATGCCATGATCCCTGGGAACTTATCCTCGCTAATTTATGTCCCGCGTTCGTTGAACCAGCGGATTTTTCTTGAAGGTAATCCAAACAAGAAATTGTCATCGGAAATGAAGGGCGAAATATAATCGATAGCAATATGGCAATACCCAAACAGATGCATACATTCTACCAATAAGAATTGGGGGTCCCCTATTCCTAATCCTCCACAGTCCAATGCTCCCCTACCTCCCCTGTGGCAATACGAAACAGGATCAATCCTCATTTCTTGTATAGTACCCCTACATTCATAATTCATAACTCGTCCCCTGGAACTGTGATCATACCTCAGACCTTCTGCATCCCGATTCATAAACCAGTGCTATGACCTCCGCCGAGATATAGACAAACTACAATACTAATGAGATCACCTGTTTTAAAATATAGGGGAGACGAACGTTCAAAAGGTTGTCTCACCCTTCCGTACACCCACCCCATTTTTGGAATCCACTCACGGGCGAATTCAACGGCCCCGCGTAGTTACCAATGGATTGATAACCACCCGAAATCATGAGTACATAGGGTATCCCCCTATTCCAAAGGGTAAGGAATAGGGGATCCAATCTTCAATAAATATTTTTTTCATGTATTTTTTAGAATGGGTCATTGTTATTACACGGATTCGCGTTCGCCATACCTATTGTGCATTTTATTGTTGTACACGCTTGTATCTACTATAAACGAGGGACATTCCCCAAAAGATGCCCCCACGAAAATACAGGTCTGATTTCCTCGATTAGGGGGGGGCATGGAAATCAGGAGCCGATTTTCCTATGTATTTAGGATACATCATAGGATCCCCCCAGTTCTCTAGCCACTAAGATTTAGAAACCACCCTATACGAAAGGCCCAAAGAATGGGAAGAATCCATCCAACGATACCCCTACGAAGGGAAAATAAGCTAACCAATACCTCCTTCCCCCAACAATTGATCGTACGAACAGTACTATCTGTCTAGGTACATTAACAACTTGCTTGTCCACCCCTGCTAACCTATTCAACTTCCCTTTGCTTGAATTCTAACAAAAATTTCTTTCGTATCATTTTTGTATTTACCCCTTATGAGGCTGTTGTATAACATTTATGGACTAAATCAAGAATGGGACCGCCCCCAGAGATCCAGGATCAGAATCAACACCCCCTTTGGGACAATGCATACACCTGTCTGGATGTGCCATGATTCTTATCCCCATAATTTATCCCATTTAGAAATTATTTTTTTACCAAGAGGGAAGGATAGGATGTTTTCCTTTGTGATCATTTTCAAACGGAAAATCATTCCCATATAGATAAACAATCCCAAACAACCTATGCTAAGTACGATAATACAATCGTACATTTTTTTATGGGGGAAAGGTAAACTGTTTTCAAGGAATAGCAACGGAACGAATAGGATCAGGGACATTACCGTGGTACATAGGATGGGTTTGACGATGATATTCCGCAAATTGGGGGATAGTTTCTTTTCACGAATGATGTAACCAACATTAAGGCCACATTGAATGGCATAGGCTATTAGTGTGGCCCATGCCGCCCCCTCTACACCACCAAGGTAGGGAATGAGGGCGAAGTTACCCGATAGTTTAAGAGCAATGGCAAATAGAAGATGCCGAATGGGTATGCGATTGTACCCCAGCCCCTGCAGTATACTTGAGCTAACCAAAGAAACGTTGCCAAAAATTCCGGCGGTAACCAAAATAGCCAAAAAAAAGGAACCACGTGGATCCTTGGCTATGATAGTAACCAAATGAGGGGCCAATAAGGCTATCATCGTTGCCATGGGCAGGCTACTCATTGTGATTGTGGACCAAGTTTGTTCAATAGTACGACGAATGAGATTCTGTCTGTTTTTGGCGGAATGCCGAGCCAGGGTAGGAATAAGGTTGATAGCCAATGCCGTTGCAAGAATGTTCATAGCATTTACATAGGGATCACCCCGTCGGTAAATCCCTGCTTGTGTTTTTATATGAAATTCCGTTTTTGGGATTCCTGTTTCGGGAAGGAGATACTCAAAAGAAAAAGTGTCTATGGTTTGTAGGAGGGGTTGGGCCACTGCAACCAATGTGATGGGCCATGTGTGTTTAATCAACTTATAGGCTATAGTCATGAGGGGAGCTCGTTCCCGGCTTCTACTCCGATAGAGGTAACTGGGAACAGATCGAACAGATATTGGCGTGTAGGTTATGGGTTGACGTTCCTTCCGATACCAGACAACGAGCAATAGAAAGGCCACGAACGCCCCTCCTAGTGCTCCTGACATGGATCCTGCACTGAGTATTTCCCTGCTCGAACCCATTTGTTTCAATTGGTTCACTACCACGATCATAAATATAATCCTCACGATTTGTTCAACAATTTGGGAGACGGCCGTGGGTTCCATACGCTGATGGGCCTGAAAATAGCCACGGAGTACAGAAAGTGGGGGTACAAGGAGTATGGTTAGGGACAGAATATGTACGGAATCATCAAGCCCATTCAATGCTGGTAGATAGGGCGCACCAAACCAAAAGAGGATAGCAGCAAAACCGGCTGTAAGGAAAAGAATGGACATAGCAGCCCGGAAGGTGCGATTCACACTATAGAGATCCTTCCGTTCCAGTTGCTCTGCAATGAACTTGGAAATCGTGACAGGTATACCCGCGGTAGCAATAATATGGACAATATTGTATATGTAAACAGCATCTGTATACATACCTATGACTGCATCATCCGTCATGTGACGCAGGGCGATTTGGAAAACTACTCCCAGAACCCTGGTGATCAATGTTGCTATAAGGAGAAAAACGGTGCCATGAACAAGACTGCGTGCCAAAGTTTCTATCCCCCTTCCCCGGCGGGGATGGTGACCCGTGGATGAGATGATTTCCTATGATTTAGTTTTCCCTTTTCCCATCCATTCGTTGCCTATTGATTAGGGGAAATCTGTTAGGGGGTCGATAGGGGTATGGAATATTATTCGGAAAATTTTTTTATTTTTAACATTTTATAAAATAAATACATTCGGAAAATTAATTATAGGATAGTTCCCAGGCAAATGGAAATAGGCATAACAACCCCAAGGAGGCCCATTTGTTTTGGCCCCCCTCAGATTGTTATGCCCATTTCCATGGACAATAGGAGTGGGCACGATTCCCTTTATAGGAATTATTTTCCTCTCCACCAAATCAGTGCCCTCCTGCCAAAGGGGAGTGTTGCAATATCCTGAGACGTGATCAAACGAAAAGAAAAAGCAAGGGCAGTATAAATAGCTACCCCCATCGTTCCTATAATGATAATAGTCCCTAGATGCAAAAAACGTGAGGTAGAGGTAAGATGATTTTCTAACCAAATCATGGGTGGGAGGAGAAGGGTCGCCATAATCGCAGTACAAAACAAGGGTTTTAATACTATATGACGGAAATCGACAGTCAAATTTACCTCTCGTAGTAGGTATCCTGTATTCAAGCCACAGGCAACGGCATAAGCAACAATCGTAGCCCATGCCACACCCTCGATACTCCCCAAGAGGGGAACGAGGGTTAAGTTACCCAACAGTTTTAAAATAATAACCACAAAGAGATGGCGGATGGGAACCTTATCGTACCCCAAACCCTGCAAAATACTTGAGCTTACCAAGGATAAATTGCCAAAAATGGCGGAAACTGCTAAGAGAGTCAACACCATAGATCCCCGACTATCCCCGGCCATGAGTATGGTGAGGGAGGGAGCAAGCATACCCATCAGGGTAGTAGCGGGCAGGCTGATGGCAACTGTTATGAGCCACAATCTCCTAATCCTTGACCTGATTTTATTGATTTCCCCCCTTTTTAGATAGCGGGAAAGAGTGGGAATAATATTCATTGCGAGCACAACAGAGAGAATAGTAATGATGTTGACATAGGGCTCACCCCGACTATAAATGCCCATTGCAACTTTGTTATCGAAAATATGAACGGACTCGGGGAGACGGAGAAACGTAAGGGAATCAACCCCCTGAAAAAGGGGAAGGGAGAGAGAAGCCAGGGATATAGGAAGGGCATATCGCATGATTTGCCTCGCCAGCACAAGAATAGAACCATGTTCCCGCGCTCGACTGCGATAACGGGAGATGGGTACATTTTCAAACCCTATTTTCTCCTCCTGAATAAGCTGCTTTCGGTATTCCCTCCCGTAAAGAAAAACCATAAAGAGAAGTGCGACTATACCCCCTGCTAGAGCCCCCGACATAGCTCCTGCGCTAACCATGGATTTACTATAACCAGCGGCTGTAAACCAATAAACCAAAACGATCATAACAACTACTCGTACCAATTGTTCCAGGAATTGGGAAACACCGGTGGGTGCCATTCGTCTCTGACCCTGGAAGTATCCCCGTAAAGCCCCCATAAGGGGAACGAGGAGAACAGCAATGGACAAAACGCGTAGGGAGGGCTCTATTTCCATGGAGTCATATGTTTCCTGTTTTGAAATGATACGAGCAATCCAAGGAGACCCAACCCAGAGAAAGATACTCGCTGGAACACTAGTAAACGTCAATACAAAAACGGCTGCACGGAAAATACGACGAGCCCCCCAGGAATCCGCACAAGCGAGTCTCTCAGAAACGAGTTTAGAAACGGTAGTTGGAATGCCTGCAGTGGCGATAGTAAGTACGATACTATAAGTGGGATAGGTTAGATTGTACAGGCCAACTACGGATTCATCGGCAATAATTCGGAAAGGAAACCAGAATAAAAATCCCAGTATTTTTGTCAACAACATGGTGATGAACAAGAAGGTGGCACCATGTGCAAAATTGCGTGCCAACGGTTTCAACATCCCCCCAAAAATATATATCGCTCATTCTAACAAATCAGCGATTCTAGTGCGACTCCAGGATACTAAATAATCCCCATCGTATGTTTTCTATCGCCTTGTCCTTTCAAGATCCAAATTCACAACTCCTGATAACCGAGGGAATCGATGGGTGAACGTTGTTCCTATAACTTTTCCCCCGCATTTATTATGAAAGTGGCTCACAACAGAGATATAAATATTTTTAAATAAATTTTATAATTATATTTTTATTTATATTACTTGTTTCGGATTGTTAGGATCAATAAACCAAAGTTTGAAATCATAGTACTTACAAATGTAAAGGAGAGGAGGATGTTTGAACCCCTCGTTATGTCGGTTACTCCTGCACAGCTTTTAAGGGGGTATTCCCCTCTAGTCTAGATTGGGTTTTCTCCATTCTATAATGAGATTCCTGCTTGTTATTCTACACAACAAAAACTATGCATCCTTCAGATTTATGTAACACGCCCTTCGGATATGTGGGTCTATCTTGAAACCCGGACGAATATCAAGCCTGGGGGGCAATACTGGGAACAATTTTGGGACCATTGTTCGGTAAAATTGGATATTTCGTTGTGGAGCCCCATATTCACATTTTCCCAGACTCGACTCCTCTATTGTATACCAAATAGCATGGACATGTATATAATGGACGGATGCATACCAGTTCATTATGGGAGAAAGGTAAACCTATACCCAATCCATCCTGAAAAATACGGAATGAATCAAAAACCACCCAACGATATTCTGAGCATGGGATTCCGTCAGGATCCAGTCTATCCAGCATGCACAGAAGGAACAAAATAAGAACCAACTACCCTTACCTCTTTCTATAAATTAAGTAATAACACAAATATTTTTATAATATATTATTAAATTACTATAAAAATATTATAATAATCTTTTGATATTTTTTTCAGAAGAAGTACTCTGCTCTGCAATACTCTTTTTAAAATTTTATAATAAAATTATAAAAAATATTATATGTCAAAGGAACAGGGAAATGAAAAAAATCGCTACATCATAGAACCAAAGAAAAAAGTAGTGAAGGGGGCTCTGCATAAAGATATGTGTCCGAAGTTATTCGTAACCATGAACTCGTCCCCGGAACCGTCTAGAGTGGGGTGAAACAGTATAGGATAAAGGGGGATCTTTAGAAAAAAGTGCCCTTGCAATCACGATAGGAGGAAAATATTGGGATGTATGGAAAAGGATAGACACCCATCTAATCCATCCTTGAAATACAGAATCCGGAAAAAGCTACCTGATGATATTCCCAGCCTGAAGTTCAGTCAAGATCCCCTGATTCAACCTCAAGATCCAAAATCAGATAAAAGCTATCCGATGATATTCCGATCCCAAAATTGGATCAAGAGCCAATCATTTCATCTAAATGTTCTGTATGAATGAAATATTTAGAAAAAAATGACCCTAATAATTACTAAATAATTTCAGTAATTTCAGGGTCATTCTATTTTTTCTGTTTTCACTCGCTCTTTAATTTTTCTTAAAAAATCAAAATTTTTAGATATATTTAAACAAAACAAAAGGAGTCTAATCGGAACGGGTTCAGGGAAGAAGTAGCTGATGAGCCGTAGCGTACAGAATAGCCAGTTTTTCCTCCTTACATTCGTCTACGGACGATTCTAGGTTATAAAATCGATCCAACGATAAAATACTCAACGCCCCGAAGATTGCGGTTGCGGTCTCCCGCGGATGGATGAAAGAAAAATCCCCCTGGCGCGACCCCTCACGCAACACCCCGTCAATGAGATCCAAATAGGAACGAATCTTATTGCGGAGATGATACTGGCGTTGTTCAGAACCGAGGGACTCGGTTAGTAGGAGTTTCGTCAACTCGTGGTTGTTGTTGTAAAACTCCAATTGTGTTTCCAACAGGGTCCGCAGACGCTCATGTGATGTTTTTTTGTTGCGGAGACTGTTTATGATGCAATTGAGCAGCCGATCCATGCCTTCGTCGATCAAACACATAAATAGCTCTTCTTTGCTTTTGAAATGATAGTAGATTGTTCCTTTAGCTATCCCGGCTAATCTTGCAATTTCATCCATCTTAGCCTCGTGAAACCCATGTACCGAAAATATTCTGATGGCGGCCCGAAATATGACGCTAACCCTCTCGTATCTCTTCTTTCGCATGAGATGATTCTGTTGCCTCCCTGGTGTAATTTGATCAACAAAGAAAGAACGGGGTAGGAAAGATCCTACCCAAACGCGCCCGGAAGGATTCGAACCTCCGACACGCAGTTTAGGAAACTGCTGCTCTATCCACCTGAGCTACGGGCGCAAATGGACCACTCACTAATTTTTCCCCCTGTTGGCCTATTATAACCTGAACAAACCCAAAAGTTAAGCTTATAGGGTCGAAAAAGGAAGTTTATGTTGAAATGGCGATACCCGCAAGGTGATGACTACTAGGACCCTCGGTATAATAAGTTCAATGGAATGCAAGGAGAACGGGTCCCCTGTGAGGTATGAACACGAAAATGGCACGGAGGAAATTCTCGTTGGAATTCAAAAAAAGGGCATTTGAATAGATCAGGGGTGGAGGACAACATGTTGCTCAGGTACCTAGACAATATGACATTACAATCAACACACGATGAACCGTTGGATAAAGGAGGAAAACAAAGAGGACATATCGGCCCATACATTCCCCCTCAGTTGAGGTGTCATCCGATGAATTCTCCATCCCTTCGGTTCCTGTAAAAAGAGGTTGATGATTTGAAAAATCCCCTGAGTGATAGGGAATTGGAAATCAGTCGACTGGGGAAAGGGAGGAAGAATGGAGAAAAACCACTATGACTATGAAACTAAGGGGGAAAATAATGTGGGGGGGATCTTCATGGTGATCATGCGTCTAAGGTTGCTCGTAAACATAGACTCAATCCTAGGATCGTTTGAGGTTGGATGAAGAAGTAACAAGATAAAAGGGAATCCTCCAGGAAAAAAACAGGGATAGTACAAAAAAAGGGTTCCAGCGGACATACAATATGTTCTCTATATAAATGCTATATAATTAAGGATGAATTTGCCAATTGGGTAGAGAAATGAAAGATAAAAGGGGGATACTCAGCATAAAGATTTCTCCCCTTTCCCAACTCCATTAGTTCCGATGGGATAGCCGCCTGAACGCGACGTAAGTAGGAGGGGGCTGTTCGCCGTGTTCGCCGCCCTCCACTAAATCATCAACCTCCCCCCGGAAATTGAAGGGAGGGTCTATGATACCAGGGGACCTAATAGGGCATCCGTGGACATCAAGGGTATTGTATGTAAACCGCGTGAACGAAGGAAAAAAACTTCGCCAGATCGGGACGCATTCTGGCTGACCGATTCCATAGTACAAAATGTCCTGAATGCGAATACCCTTCCAGTTTCTGAATTCTACGATGATGGATACGGACACGAGCCCCAGACCACAAACCTATGTGTAGATAGTATCCCCCCTAAAGGAAACTACAGAATGTAGGGAACGTCGATTCCCCACACTTTAGATTAGAATTCTAATAGCGCCCCAACCCACAGAAAGGAGAAAAACGGGGGATACCACTATGGCATAACAACGGGGGATCGTTTCAAAAAATCCTACAGGGGCACACCATCAACGCGGAGGGGACACCCCTTCTCCCACCCACCATGCATATACCTATGATCACGTTTCACAAAAACGGATCCTCCCTTCCGTACCTTAGGAAAGAGAATCGTAGGGGAACCACAACCTATCTACAGGGTTCTTCTCCTATAACTAGTGGTTTCCACGCGAATCATCGAACCCTTGGGATTCCCCTTCTGAAGCTTCTACTGCCGATAAGGGTCATACCCATGATGAACGAGCTACCCCGGAACCTTGGGAAAAGAATGCAAACCAATGTGGGGATCTTGGGAACATCCCCACTCTCAATGCAAATAGCCTACTTGAACGAACCCCCCATTTTTTGTAGGTATTTCAATTGATATAGTAAAAAAGAGTGTACATCAACTTCACTTGTCCAGTGAACGGGATCAGGAAGTTTGTCCATAATATTTCGGAAATCGCACAATAAAAAAATAGGGGGGAGGGGAATCTTGAAACCACCACTAGTTTGGAAAAAACACGACATCAGTAAAGGTGGAGAGAGAGGTCGGAAGTCCTTTTCAAAGGGCAAGCTCGCTAGAGTTTTATAGAGAAGACGGGAACAAGGGGCTCGGAGAGGTTCAGAGAGGAATCCGTCTTACCCTAAATGATGGACAAGGATTCAGGGAATAAATCCCCCAAGGCGACTTTCAACTGGGGGGAACCGAGACAGGTCCGACAAAGGGGACCTACGTGGTTGGTGGCCATGAGGGTGGTTGCCCCCCATGGCTTTAATCCAAAAGCAGGTTCCGATATCCCCCTTGTTTCAACATCGACTGCATCTTTCGTCCTGCTTTTCCCCAGAGACGCTCCCCACCATTACTCTTTACAACAACAGCTCCAAGCGGTTTGAAACCTGCTACCACCTGCCGTTTCAAAAGACTCTCCCCATCCCTCATAGGACACGAAACCCCGTGTCCGTACTCATATTCATCAAAAAGGGGCAACCACGGACGACGTACCTGTCCGCGCTTTTGAACACCCCCCCAATCCGAATTATTATCTATCTTCTCCTGCTCTTGAGGTGTAAGTCCCCACTGCCATGCCAACTGTTGTAAATGCTGTTGCCCCCGCTGCCGATCACCCCGGTTTTGTTTTCTAAAACGTTCATCCATTACCCTATTATATTTTATATTATAATTAAATAATTAAAAAAATAGATCCAGAGACGGGTCCGCAAATGGCACAGGGGGGACAAAAAAGAGACCCTCCAGAGCCCCAATACCAAATTGGGAATGCAATTGTATTGTGTGTAGACATCGGTTTTGACATAGCCTACTATGATTCCCAATGCATCATCAACGGTCCGCTCGTGCTGATCTCCTCGATTCCTATCCAACAGAATCAAGCCCTGCCCTTTCCTAGCCGCTCATCATCAGGGTCCCTTTACCCTAGCAACACTAGACAGTTTGAAACACCTATTGACCCTACCCCGAAAAACCGGACAACCACCATCCTCTGTAGAACCTCCCAAACACATGTACACGCAATCGTCGAGTAGGGCTGGCATCTCAGCCAACCCTCTCACAGAACCACACGTAATACTCTCGCATTATGTGGCTCTTATTGCCCCATCTTAGCGTCTAATGTGTCCCAGTGCGCAAACAGGTCCCCGTACTTTCCTCGTATATACTGGATCCACCTACGAGCCTTTCGCATGCTACCGAGCTTCTTATACTTCTTTCTGTCGAGTAGACCCGGCATTTCAGCCGAGTCCCTCACAGAACTGGACGTGATACTCTCGCATCATCCAGCTCTTCTCATCCCATCCCAATCTTCAGACCCTTTAGGTCCTACTTCGATTATAGGAATGTTGCTCCGAGGTTCCAGTGATCTCCTCTAGCGGATCTCCCACTAGAGTTTCATTTTACTGTCCTCCTCAGGATGAGTCAGCCCCTTCGCTCCACTTCCATTACAGAAGCTTCCTCACTACTATGAGCTAATCCGACTTCGTGCACGGAACCTCAGTTGTCCTCGGTCTTTTCCATCTGGCGGCAGCCAGACGCCGCCGTACGACGATCTCTCAAGTTCCGATCAAGAGCCTACATCGGGTTCATCCCGCCTATACACCGCATGCCACCAGGGCAGTAGATAGGTCATCCCCCACGGCTCATCCCGACGTTAGGACCCCACATCGGTTTTGACATGAACTAGCCTTTTCGATGCGTCTTCGAACGGTTCGCTTTCGCTGATCCCCCCGATTCCCACCTGACAGGGTCATGCCCTGCCTTTTCCTAGATCGCTCACAACCAGGGCACTTTTTTACCCCAGCAGCACTAGGCAGTTTGTAACCTGCTACCTATCAGCCGGTTACGAAGGGCCGAGCAACCTTCATCTCTTGAACGACTTCTTGACACACGGCCCACCAGGCCAAAACATTGTCATCGAAACTCCGTAGTAGGGATTTCCTCAGATGTGAGGGATCAAAGACCCCATAGTAATTCACCCAGCCCCTCAATATGGGATTGGACCTTTCCGCCACCTCATGCAGTTCCATACCTGGCTCCATGTGTTTTCTTATTTCCTTCCCCCGCTTAGCTATCTTCTTCTTCGATTTCCGGCTGACAGCTGGATTGAATCCTAAAAACCTTCTTCTCCCTACACGGGTTACAGCCTGACGCGGGCAAAACGTAAACCCTAGGAAGTCAAAGGATATTCCTTTGTACTTCCCTGTCTTCCAGCCATCCTTGCAATAAAAGATTTTGGTTTTTGTCGGATGTAGTTCCAGACCACACTGAGCCATTCTCTGTTGCAGTTCCCCTAGAAGATTTTCGGCTTGGGCTTGATTTTCACAATGAAGGATCACGTCATCCACATATCTTTCGAACTCAATATCTGGATGATGTTCCTGCAACCATCGATCTAGGGCATAGTGCAAAAACAAATTGGCCAGTAGGGGGGCTTATGACACGACACCCCCTTGTGGTGTGCCCTTGGTCCTTTCTTCGATCGTTCCATCGGGTAGTTGTACCGAGGCTTTGAGCCATCTCTCACAATAACGGAGCATCCTTTTGTCAATGCCGCAATGTTTCAATGCTATGATAAGCAAATCATGCGGTATATTGTCAAAGAATCCCTTTATGTCAAGATCAATCCCCCAGGCATACTTCCAGCAACGACTCCTATTCCTATCTACTGCATCCAGGGCAGATTTCCCCGGGCAACATCCATAGGAATCAGGAACAAAGCGTGGCTCTAGGAGGGGTTCGAGTCGGTTCTTAACCACCGTTTGGGCGATCCTATCCCCTATTGTTGGTATTCTGAGGGGTCTCTTCCCACCGTCTGGCTTCGGGATTTCCACCCTTCGGACCTTAAACCTGCTTACCACCTGCCGGTTTCGGGGGTCCCCTCCCCCATCCCTCATAGAGCTCGACACGACACACGAAACCACACCATCCCCTGTATTCATTGAAAACTTACACATATGAAAGGGAAGAGAAATCAAAGTGTAAGCCATTTTTAATCCCCAGTCTATACCATTACAACTGCAAAAGAAGTACCATGGGACATAAGGAATGATTGTCAATAGAATCTAGAAAGGAACCCATCATCCTCCCGGCAACCTATATGACTCGTTCTCAAATTGACCTACCCCGAAAAACCGGACAACCACCATCCTCTGTAGAACTTCCCAAACATATGTACACACAATCGAAACCACACCGTCCCCTGTATTCATTGAAAACTTACACATATGAAAGGGAAGAGAAATCAAAGTGTAAGCCATTTTTAATCCCCAGTCTATACCATTACAACTGCAAAAGAAGTACCATGGGACATAAGGAATGATTGTCAATAGAATCTAGAAAGGAACCCATCATCCTCCCGGCAACCTATATGACTCGTTCTCAAATTGACCTACCCCGAAAAACCGGACAACCACCATCCTTTGTAGAACTTCCCAAACACATGTAAACGCAATCGAAACCACACCGTCCCCTGTATTCATTGAAAACTTACACATATGAAAGGGAAGAGAAATCAAAGTGTAAGCCATTTTTAATCCCCAGTCTATACCATTACAACTGCAAAAGAAGTACCATGGGACATAAGGAATGATTGTCAATAGAATTTAGAAAGAAACCCATCATCCCCCCGACAACTTATATGACTCGTTCCCAATAGGAATCAACTGCAATCATTCAAAAGTGAGTATAGAATCCATGCTCATAAAAAAATAAAAATTAAATTAGTGAAAGGGGCATTCCAAATGAGGATCCCATACAAAGTCATCGCTTCCACAATGGCCCTAGGTACGATAGCAGCCGCTGCCTTCTCCCCCTCCTCCCCCGCATCAGCATCCAGAATAACAGCAACAGCCTATTCTAACTGTGATTACTCCCCCTACAGCTATTGTGTCAGTAGCTACCAACAACTCCCCTACCCGGTTATCTACCAACCAACGCAGGTCAGCTATTACGTGAATAACTTCCCCGTTCAATGGCAAAACCGTGTCTCCATCTTCAACATCCACACCCAAAGAGTAGAATACCACTATAAACTAAACATAAATAATTCCATTTACTTTGTACCAGAAAACGTTTACCAACGATTCGCCTAAAGTGTGTAAACACACTATCGCCCCAACCGTAACCTTTATAACCCCAAAGGGAGAGCAGAGCGCTATAAGCCTGCTCTCCCTTTAGTGTCTCTACCCACTAGAAGCAGATAACAACAAGGAAAAGGCATCGTCCTTGCAATAGGGTTTATAGAACCCTATGCCAAAGAACCCCGCTACCAATTTCAAAAAATTCGGTTATGTTCAGTAGGAATGACACTTCAGCCAACCCTCTCGCAAAACTATACCTGAGGGACACATTTTTTCTCAAATAAAAAGCGCATACCGGAAATTTCATTATGTATATTTTACTTATATAAATATTATTACTCAACATCAATGAACAAAGTTTTAGATAGCAGTACTCATAGACGAAAATGAGAGAAGGATGCCCCATCTATCCAAACTCTGGTTGAGTCCCATAGGGAACCTATCACGGATGAAAGACAGAAGACACCTTACCATCCAATCCACCCCACGAGTTGAGGACGGAGTAGGCCCGCTATTTCATCCAAATCCATACCAACTCCGCCTTGGATAACCAGAGCTCCCTAACATGCCAAGCCAAGCCATCTTGGCTTTTAGATTCTTGGCTTACGGCCAGTGTGAAATCCACTGATCCAACCCCTGTCCGATGACTTCTGACCTCACGGGGACTTAAACCGTAAAATCAGAAAACCATTCAATCCCCTTCATCCCATCCCCACTACAGGGACTTCGTCACCACTATGAATTGATCCAACTGTGTGCATGGAAACTCCAGTTTATTCTCGGTCTTTGTTTACCTCTGTCGACAAACGACGGGCACCATACGACGTCGAATAGACCTGGTGGTATTCATACCAAGCCCCCCATAGAACTGGACTCAACAGCGTTATATCTGGCTCTTCCCATCTCCACATAAATCAACGGTGCACAACGTGTGTCCATTATGATGGTTGTGTAAACGGGCAGGACTGGTATGATTTCCCGTTCTCCACTTGATCTTTCCGGGAACCAGTCCGACAAAGCTGGCCCCTTTGCCCCACTTCCATTGCGGAGCTCCCTAGCTACCTACAAACCTGTACGATCCTAATATGGCAAGACCCCTCGATATCCCCTGGCTTTTACAGCCTGGCGACGATCATCTGCTAGGCGTCTACACGACAGGTTTCCCAAGCGGTTGCACGGAAAAAGCCTGGATTGAGTTCGTCGAGTAGACCCGGCATTTCAGCCGAGTCCCTCACAGATCCGGACATGATACTCTCGCATCATCCGGCTCTTCTCATCCCATCCCAATCTTCAGACCCTTTAGGTCCTACTTCGATTATGGGGATGTTGCTCCGAGGTTCCAGTGACCTCCTATAGTGGATCTCCACTAAAGTTGTCGTTTGATCTCCTCCAGCGGATCTCCCGCTAAAGTTCTCATCTAACTGTCCTCCGCAGGATGAGTCAGCCCCTTCGCTCCACTTCCATTACAGAAGCTTCCTCACTACTATGAGCTGATCCGACTTCGTGCACGGAACCTCGGTTTGTCCTCGGTCTTTATACATCTGGCGACAGCCAGACGCCGTACGACGATCTCTCAAGTTCCGATCAAGAGCCTAAATCGGGTTCATCCCGCCTGAACACCGCATGCCACCGGGGCAGTAGATAGGTCATCCCCCACGGTTCATCCCGACGTTCGGGACCCACATCGGTTTTGACATGGACTATACCTTTCGATGCGTCTTCGGCTGGTTCGCTTTCGCTGATCTCCCCGATTCCCACCTGACAGGGTCATGCCCTGCCTTTTCCTAGATCGCTCACCACCGGGGTGTTTCCACACCAGCAGCACTAGGCGGTTTGTAACCTGCTACCTATCAGCCGGTTACGAAGGGCCGAGCAACCTTCATCTCTTGAACGACTTCTTGACACACATCCCGCCCGTACACCGCATGCCGCTAGGGCATAGGTCTTCCCCCCTAGCCTCGATCCAAGGGTAGGGATCCTTACCCTCCGATTTCGACATAAAAGGTCCATTTCGATGCGCCCTCGTTCAGTTCGCTTGCGCCATTCGCTTGCGCCATTCGCTTGCGCCATTCCCCAACACTCATCGGACTATTCCTTTTCAAATAAACAACATTCCTTACCAAAATATAGTAAAAATTTTGGGATCACGGCTTTCGCCAGGCCGCCAGGAAGAAGGCATCCGGTACCCAATGATCCTTTGGCAGGATCTGCAACCAATGGGGAGAGGACCCTAACACAACTCGATCCCGCACATTCTGAGGAAAACGACGCAGTAATTCAACATCTGGTAGAAAATCGGGAAAATCTGATTGAAATTCATCCACACGATGAATTGTTTCCTCCTCTGTCCAGGTACAAACAGCATAAACCAATCGACCCTTCGGACGCAGGCAACGCGCAGCGGCACACAATAACTTGCGTTGCAGGATCGCCAGGGAAACAATCTGATCCTCTGTAAAACGCCATTTCAACTCCGGTTTGCGTCGCAATACACCCAAACCTGAACAAGGCGCATCAAGTAAAACAGCATCAAAAAAACCTTTAGGTTCAAAATTGAGTAAATTTTGCAAACGAACGTCAATGGAAACCAATCCGAGCCGTTCCTGCATCCCTTTCAGCAAGAGAACACGATGAGGTTTACAATCACAAGCTACTATCGTTCCTTGATCCCCCATCCGCTCTGCTATATGACCCGTTTTACCACCCGGGGCCGCACAAGCATCCAAAATGTATTCCCCCGGCCGTGGATCTAAGGCATAGGTAACCAACATGGAGCTCTCATCCTGTAACGTACACCAACCTTTTTTCATCCATTCAAAAATGAGGGTAGCCGCCCTCGGTCCCCCTCCATGTAAACTCTCCGGCAAAAATTCAGAGGGTACCACCTCTCCCCCACCCAACTCACAGAGTTTCACAGGGGTTGTACGTAAGGGATTCACCCGCACATGCAACGACGGTAAACGAAGCCAAGATACAGCAATATCCAAGGCCCGATTCCGTCCATACTGATTCTCCAACCTCCGCAACATCCAGGCGGGTACAGAAACATAGGACGACCGTTCCGGCAATGTGGTGGGGGGAGGAGGAGCCGATTTTTCCTCTCGTTCCCGCTGACGAATCGCCGACCGCAATACCCCATTGACCAACCCAGCTAGTTTGGGAAAACCATGGGTACGGGTTGACTGTACAGCCTCATTTACGGCCGCATAGGCAGGAATTTTATCTAGGTAGAGGATTTGATACAGGGCCAACCGGAGAATTCGCTGAATCCATAACGGTAGGGATAGTAAACCCTTGGGGAGGAGAGGGTGGAGAATGGCATCTAGGGCACCACGATACTGAAAATAACCATAGAAAAGCTGTACCACCAGACGACGATCCTGATCCGACAACATAGACGGTAAATCGCGTTGCAACAATAGATTAGAATAGGCCCCCTGATCCTCTACCTTTCCTAACAATGAGAGAGCCACCTCACGCGCGGACATCAACCAACCACCCCTGGAAGAATCCAACGATCCCCTACATCCACTGAATGTCCCCTCAGCCAATCTCGCATGGGCAACCTCCGCTTCCCAGCCGGCTGGATCGTAAGGAGACCTAACTCATCCTGCTTGGCCCCCAACCACAAAACACCTTGATCCCGATCTATAGATGTAACATATCCGGATCCCAATGTCGTTGTTGCAGGACGCCAACACACCTCCCACACCTTCCAAATTTCCCTATTGGCGCGCTGTAAAAAAGCACCCGGCCAGGGGGACAAGCCACGGACACGATAGCTCAATTCTTGTGCCGTTTGCTGAAAAAAATCCAATCTCTCATCCAAACGCTTCACATTAGGGGCATAGGTAACCTTTTCCGGGTCCTGTGGTACTGGGGACAGATCGCCTGATGACCAAGCCGGTACAATGAATAACAGCAATTCCGCACCTACCTGACTGAGACGATCATGTAGCGTACCCACATCGTCACTTGGTTCAATCGGAATTGCCACCTGTGCTACCATATCCCCTGCATCCAATTCCTTTACCATAATCATGATGGTCACACCAGTCTCCCTCTCCCCCCGGATGAGCGCCCAATGAATAGGCGCCCCACCACGGTAACGGGGCAGGAGAGAGGCGTGAACATTGAGACAACGATAACGAGGCAACGTTAGGATATCATCAGGAATCAACTGTCCATATGCAGCGGTCACAATGAGATCCGGTTTCAACCGGTGAACCGCGTCCACTGCCTCCGGTGCGCGTAACCGTATAGGCTGTAGCACAGGAATCCCATGTTGGAGCGCCACCTGCTTCACGGGGGTAGGGGTACAAACCTGTTTGCGCCCTACCGAACGATCGGGCTGTGTCACGACACCCACCACTTGACAATCATCCGAACCCAATAATGCCCTCAAACTAGGGATAGCAAACTGTGGTGTACCCATAAAAACAACTCTCATTACAGTGTTCCTCCTGAGGACGGAAATGTACGGGAGGAACCAGAAACATCGTCGACTGATTGTCCTTCATCCCGGTTCTCATACTGGGAACGGGGGAACACCTCCTTTGCCCGATCAATGAACAATATACCATCCAAATGGTCCATCTCATGTTGCAACACACGGGCCAAAAAACCCTCCGCTTCCAACTGAATATCCCCCCCATTCCTATTTTTCCCCTTTACCCTCAGGTAATGAAAACGAACCACATTTCCTAGTAAATCAGGAATCGATAAACAACCCTCTAGGGGTTCTGTTTGCTCGCCCGTCGCTTCCAAAATCTCTGGATTGATCAGTTCGTGCACACGTCCCTCCGCATCATCGGGATCATAAGCCACCAATACTCTCTTTTGAACTCCCACTTGCGGAGCTGCCAACCCCACCCCGGAAGCATTCTGCATTGTCTCTACCATATCGTCTAGAAGACGATGGAGACGAGGACCAAAGAAAACCACGGGATAGGTTGAATGGCGCAAAATGCTTGCCGGATGCTGAACTATAGTGCGGATTGCCATCTTTACTTCAAACCCCCTTTGCTACCATTACATCCGCACCCTCTAAGGTAACACGGATTCGCATTTTTTCCCTCTTTTGTTCCTCCAATACCCAGGTACGTAAGGATGATAAAACCCGTCGGTAGGCCGTCGGATCTATCGGCAATTTCATCACAATTTGCATACGATGGCGATCCGCCAGCCGCGGAATGGGAGCCACCACAGGTCCCCATATCTCCGAAGCCACCTCGGATAATTCCCGCCTGCAACGTTCCACCCAAACGTTCGCCCTCTGCCAGACGATTTCACGATCGGGATGACTCATCAATACTGTACCCAACATACAAAAAGGTGGATAATGATGTGCACGACGCATTTGTAATTCACGCTGATAAAAAATATCACTATTCTGTTGCGCCGCCAACGCAATGCTGTAATGCTCAGGATGATAGGTTTGGATGATCACTCGACCCGGATTATGCCTCCCTGCCCGCCCGCTGACCTGAACCAGCAGCTGGAAGGTTCGCTCGGCCGCCCGATAATGGGGCCAGTGGAGAAGGGTATCCGCAACAACCACACCCACCAAGGTCAAACGGGTAAAATCAAGACCCTTGGCAATCATCTGCGTACCCAACAGAAGATCCGCCTCACCCGCCGCGAAAGAAGCCAGCATACGCTCATGGGCTCCCCGCTTCTGGGTAGTATCCACATCCATCCGCAATACCCGTAGGGTGGGAAAAAGCTGTTGCAAGGCCATCTCTACCCGTTGTGTTCCCATACCCATGGGGTACAGACGATCGCTATCGCAATTGGGACAATGGGTAACAGGGGGAATATGATAATCGCAGTAATGACATAAAAGCTGGTGTACCTGTTTGTGATAGGTAAGGGTTACATCACAATGTTCACAACGAATGGCCTCCCCACAATGACGACAAAGCAGACAACTTGAAAAACCACGCCGATTGAGAAAAAGCATGGCCTGTTCCCCCGACCGATAGCAGGACTCCAACGCCTGATAAAGGGATTGGCTGAACATATGCCGGGAGCCATCGAGTGTTTCCCGTCGCATGTCCACAATACTCACCGGTGGCAAAGGGCGTTTGCAAACCCGTTCTGACAATACAAGATGTTGATAGTAGTTACGACGGGCCAAGCAATACGTGGGAAGGGAAGGAGTAGCCGATCCTAACAAAAGTACACATCCATGATAACGGGCTCGCTGGTGTGCAATGGCTACAGCATGATATGCTGGATTCCCATCTTGTGCATAAGTAGATTCGTGCTCTTCATCAATGACAATGATACCCAACCGATAAAGGGGAGCAAAGACAGCCGAACGGGCCCCCACGACAATATCCACCTTACCCTGCCGAATCCTTTGCCAAACCGCATATCGGTCGCTATCCACTAGACCACTATGCCATACCACCACGTTGTCCCCAAAACGGGACTGCAAACGGGCAACTGTCTGTGGTGCCAATGCAATCTCCGGCACCAGAACGAGGGCACCCTTACCACGGGACAGTACCTCGGATATGGCCCGCAGATACAATTCCGTTTTACCACTCCCCGTTACTCCCTGCAAAAGTACAGGTGCGTAAACATCCCGTCGTATGATGGAACACAATGACTCCCATGCCCGTGCCTGACCCGGCACCAACGGCATCGGTTGTTCCTGTATCCCATCATGATTTCCCCCCCCCCATTCCAGTAACGTCCCACCCTCCATGATCTTAAGGTACCCCAACTCCACCAATCGCCGGACCGCCGACCGTGATATCCCCGTTATCCCCAATAGATCCCGCAAGCGGATTCTCCCCGGATGATCCATTCCATACTGCAATACCATCCGCTGACGAACAGCACGCACAGATAGATGAGCCAGTCCCTCTGCTAACTTTTTTGGCGGTTGCCACTCCACCCAGAGCACCTTCGATGCCTGTCCACCCTTCTGATGATCTTCATAAACCAATAAACCCTCCTCGATTAAGGATCGCAAGAGATCTGCATCCACCCCCGATAAGGACAACAATTCCTTCACGGATGAACTACGTTTCCCCTTCTGGCGCCAGTGGGTGAAAATAGGCTGCGCTGCTAAACTCGACAAAAAACGGTCAGCATCTACGTCGCCCTGCCTCAGCCTCCGACCTATGGTACCACGCACAGCCACGGGAACCATGGTTGCTAAGGCGTGACCCAAGGTACAAAAATAGCGTGTGGCCATATAGTCAGCAATTTTCAAAAGTTCAGGAGTCAGAAGAGGAAGGGGATCGAGAACTGCCTCTAGGAAACGATACGAATCCGGTACCGTGGACAGAGAACGGAGCTCGTAGACAAAACCGTGATGAATCTGTTTGCCGAAGGGGACACAGACCCGACTCCCTTGCTTAACTTTTTCTACCAATGGGACTGGAATACGGTAGGAAAAAATCTGATCCAACAATCGTGAGGGTTCATCCACGACTACATCAGCGATCCGTTCTACCATCATAATCCAGACGCCCTCCCACCCAGGCTACCAGTTGGTCTGCCAATTGGTATTTGGTAGCCAAAGACCAATGGATCACCTTTCCACCAGAATAGCAAATAGTGAATCGGTTGGTATCACTCCCCGCTCCCTCCATTGGCTTACCCACTTGGTTGATCACAATGGCATCGAGTTTTTTATTCCTCCGCTTCTCCTCCGCCCTTGCCTGTACCGACGTACTCATCGGGTTCCCTGTTTCAGCAGCAAATCCCAGTAGGAATTGTCCAGGACGTCGCTGCTTCCCTGCCCAAGCAGCTATATCAGCCGTTAGGACGCAAGGCAAAAAAAATTCCCCAACGGGTTTGGGTTTTTTCTCTGTTTCAAATTGCTGCGGACGAAAATCACATACGGCCGCTACAAAGAAAGCAACATCAACCTGAGATAGATACTTTTGAACCTTCGCCAACATATCAGCTGCTGTCTCTGCAGGAATAACCTGTACACCCAACGGTGGTGATAGGGAAACGGGACCACTGATCAAAAGTACCTTCGCACCCGCCCTCTGGGCTGCCCCTGCCAGAGCATAACCCATCTTACCAGAGGAACGATTGGTCAAATATCGCATGGGATCTATGGGTTCAATCGTCGGGCCCGCTGTAATAAGCACCGTGCGTTGTTGCCAAACGCTGCGATTACCCTGGGATTGGGACAATTTTCCTTTTACATGTTGAACAATGACCTCTGGTTCTGCCAATCTCCCCTCTCCCTCAGAACCACAGGCCATCCTACCCGTACCAGGGGGCACAAAGGAAACACCCCTGGACTGTAAAATTTCCCGATTCACCCGCACGGCAGGGTGATCATACATTCTGGGATTCATAGCCGGCGCAAAAACAACGGGAGCACGAGTCGCTAAAAGCAAAGTGGAAAGTAAATCTCCAGCCAAACCCTGTGCCAGAGAGGCTATCTGGTTGGCAGTTGCAGGGGCCACCAACACCAAATCAGCACTCTCTGCCAAAGCAATATGCCGGATGACAGAGGGATCAGGCTCAGAAAACAAATCCGTAGCTACGGGCTGCCCTGTTAGGGCCTGTAGGGTCAAGGGTGTGATGAATTTACTAGCTGCCGCTGTAAGAATCGTTGAAACTTTACAACCCTGCTGCGTCAATTGACTCGCCACGGACGCTGCTTTGTAGGCAGCAATCCCGCCGCTGATTCCTAATATTATGTGTGGCATCCTGATTTCACACCCCCTAGTGTATCCCGAGCTTGGATTAAAAACATACTGGGATAAAAACATAGTCGAAAGCGAATAGATTCAAAAAATATTATGTAATCCATCATCACTTATAAAAATCGGAAACGCCCACACTAATCCCATCGAAATAAAGGGCATAGTGGATCCCACGGGAAAACACGGGTCCCACCCCACTTCAGTATGCACCCATTTCCATCAGAACCCACCAATCGTCCCATCCCCTTCCCTCATGATCTCACCCTCTTCATTGGACGCATCCCGAACTCATAAGATCAAATGCCAAGTACTTATGGAATGAATCTGGGAAAAGAAAGACCTCGCACGGGGAAAAAAACTGGATCCGACAGGACCCCAAAATTCTGGACACAATGCTGGCGAGGAAACAACCCCCCCGATCCCTGTCTATCTAAATAAGGTATTTCATTTCTTAAAAGCAGCCTCTTAAGTGAATATTGAATAGAAAACCATGACATAATCCAAACGATGATGACTACCGCTACCATGATCCACACCGGGTATACACGAAATCTGTTGCATTCATCATCCCCGTGTATCCCACTGAAACCACCCAATTCACAACCCAGATAGGACCCCCCCTGTCCCCAGGAAGTTCCAAAATTAGGATAGGGTACCATTCAATGTTATAAAAATTCTACCATCCCTGGACTTGCGCTACCGATCCATGGAACACCCAGAGAAAAAAACGGAAGACGGGAAAGCTGCTTCCTCCAAATACCATGCGTACTAGGGAACAACTGGATTACCCGTAGTAGAAAACCGGTTGTGTGTAAAACAAAAATGAAACCCATAACCCACACACGCCACCTGCCCTATCAACAAAAGGAAAGCGGAAAATCCCAACCATCCCAGTAACGCTATCCCTGCCTTACCCCCCTGTTTCCCTATGGTTCACCTTCACGGGGGTCCTCTTCCCTTTCCTCTTCAACTACCTCCTTGACGCGCTTTGTTCCTGTTATCCCCTCCACCATCGTCTCCTTCCCAACAGCCTTGACCTCTGCTCCCTTGTTCTGCATAGGCTGATTCCCCGTTGCCTTGGTTTCCTTTTTCGTTTTTTTTGTAGATCTGGACTTCTTATCTGCTATGATTTCCTCATTCTCTTCCCCACTGGATCCTCTCCCAGGAGCCTCCCCTACGGTGTCATCTAATGGTTCCGTTCCAACCCCTTTTTCGCCTACCACCACCCCCCTCTTAGATTTTGATTGGACCCCATTCTTAACCCTGGAACTGGCATCCTTCAACCCTGTTTCTTCTGTATCTTCCTCAACCACTGCTTTCTTGACATCCCTACCCGCTATCTCTATCCCAAAATCGGCTGAGGACCTGCCTTCCTCCCGTTGGGAACCATCCACCGGGGGTCCTGTTTTCGCCCTGGGAGCCCCCGATGCAGCCTCATTCCCCCCCCCTTCAACCGGTTCCCTATGCGTATTGGTTACGTTCGCAAGCGGATCCACTACAGGATGCGAGGAGGGCGATGCTGTCAACAAACCAGCCGCTACCTCTTCCAGAGACAAACCTACATACTTGTTCCCCTGAAAGGGGAGTTTGGATTTTTTTCCATTCAACAACTCACGAGCACGTCTCGATACCAAAATAACCAATAGATACTTGCTCTCTACTCTATGCATAAGTAAATCAATGGATGGATACAACATGGCTGCTACTCCTTATTCCTCCAACATGATCACCCGATTGCGTCGGCACCTCTCCGCCATGCAAATGGCACAAATGCACTCACAAGCTTTCGATACCTGGTCATTGACCACAACATAATCATACGCTTCTAGGTGCTTACACTCATCGTAGGAAACACCCAACCGTAGCATCATGGACATTTCCGTCTCCGTGCCCCGCTTCATCATACGCTCCTGCAACGTCCTCCAATCCGGGGGAACAAGAAAAATAAAAACCCCCCCGTCGAAAGAGCGCCGAACTCGATCTGCCCCTTGCACGTCAATTTCAAGTAAAACATCTTGTCCCGATTTTAGCGTTTTTTCCACAAAGCCACGGGGTGTACCGTAAAGATTATCAGCATACTCCACCCATTCGATCAAATCATCTTCCCTTACCATAACCTGAAAAGCTTCACGTGTGGTGAAGAAATACTCCACCCCATCCCGCTCATTTGCCCGCGGCTTACGTGTGGTTACCGAGATAGAATAAATCAAATCAGGAAGCACATCACGCATCGCAGCCCGTACGGTACCCTTACCCACTCCGGACGGACCGGAGAGAACAAACAAAATACCTTCCCGGCGGTAGATGACCTTCATCTCCTATTCACCATCTCTCCCCCGAACGCACACCGGCATACCACAGTTACTAGATATAGTACGAAAAACCCACTAGGAGTACTATGTTTATAATGATCACTGCCTGGGTTCCCTCTTACCCATACATTCCACAACGGAATCAAAGTGAAAATCATCCATTGGTGCGTAAACAACAAAACTCCGCTGGCGCATGAACAACAAAACTCCGCGTCCTCGCACCCCACTCCATTACATGAAGCCCGTTTACTCCAAATTCTTCCTGTGACGTTCACCCAAAGGGAAAAAACAATCCCCTTGCAAGATATTGTAGATTGTTTTCCCCAGGGAAGCAACGAACCCACAAAGGAACAGGGAAGTGAAAGGCGAACCTTGATCAGTATCATCCCCGCCCCAGAAATGTTGCCTATATAACATTATTTTTCATACATAAATCATAAAAAAATGAAATAATGAATTGATTTGATACAATATTTGCTGATATATAGTGCCAATGCAGTGGACAAGGTCTACAGTGAACCCCTAAAGATCATTACATGTTGGTTCATTGGGCATACGCAAAAAGAAGCGAAATCAGGAATTAACTACCATGATCCCACCTCGATGGAGTGCCCAATAAAAAGGACCGATAGCAATGAAATTCCACATGTGCTTTTGGGGAAAGTGGTAATTTTTATCCATAAACTTGCTTATGACCGAAACACTTGCATAGACTGTTTGTATACCCATTTCATAATAAAAATATTTTTATAATATGTATTTTTATATAAATATTATAAAAATTTGGATAGTACCCCTACAGTAGCACCGTTGGGAAAACGGGTCTCCGCTGTTCATAGCAGGTAGATGAACGGTAACTCTTTAGCATGGATTTTTTTATAGAAATCGGGTGGGCGATGACGTATTAGAAAACGAATAAGATGCTTGTTGGGGAGCACCTATCCGATGACTGTAAAATTGAGGATCATAGTCCCCCAGTTTGATAGTTATTAAGAAAAAAAATTAGGACATTAACCCTTCTTCTGCTACAATGCCCCATAATAAAATCTTCAATATCTTCTTACCCCAACCACAAAACCGGAAGGAGTAACATCCTTACCATGGATACAGAAACAACCAGCATGAACAAAAATTATCATTATGTATAAAATATTTTATAAACTCTATTTATTTAGACTAAAAATATATCCCGCCGCCGCCAGCCACCCTCACCCCGATTATAGAATAGGCCCCTTCGACAACATTCCCCATCATCCCATCTCAAAGGCTCTCGGGCACTTGAGAACGGATCAAGCAACATTACCCCCTCGCATGGGCAAAGCATCCCCCAAGTTACCCTCACGATCATGCATAACCGACACCAATGCAGCAATTCGCCCTTGCCGATCCCCGAACCTAACAAGGGCAAGACCCACTTCTTCTCCTAGCCAATCCTTAGTTCAGCAACGCTAGCTCATCCAAAACCCGCTTATCTACCAACCGATTTCGAAGGACCAAACAAACCCTCCTCTTTTCCCTCCTACGACTTCTCAAAAAACACACACGCCGCACACGTATTAGGGGACCTCGTCCACACCACCCTGGCAAAGAGGGTGACACCGCAACAGCCGTCTAACCGCCAACCACATTCCCCACCAGGCACCATAGCGAATGATTGCCTCCCTAGCATAAGCCGAACAGGTGGGGAAAAAACGACACCGGGGAGGAAACAAAGGGGAGATACCGTACTGATACACCCACAACAAGCTCAACAAAATCGCCCGCATTCCCATCCCCCACGTCGTCATCAATGCACCAACATCCCATCAATGACAATTTTTATCCACCACCAACCGCCGGCGCTGTCGCGATGGAGTAGGGGTAGACAAAGAAATCCATGGCTTGGAAGCAACAGACCCTCTGAAACAACGACCCCGCCGAAATAAATTCTGTAAGTGCCCACAAACCTCGGCATAGGAGAGAGAGGTCGCAGCACTACGCGCTATAATCACTACATCCAAACGATCCCTCAGGTCCGGCAACTGCGCACGTACCGCCTCCCTAACCAACCTCTTTATACGATTTCGTACCACAGCCTTACCAATCTTGCGCTTGATAGAAACACCTATACGCGGTACCACAACATTTGGATCGTGGCGCCTGTGAACCACGACCACGAAAGCGCGCCCGACCATCGACGAACCCAATCGGAACACCCTTCTAAATTCGCGACCCTTACGCAAACGATTTTCTCGCCTCATTCGATAATCAAACTCCCCAAAGGGCATATCCTCCCGCCGCAATCACACAACAGGGGAAAACGCGAAGAACGAAAAAATCTACCCAGTCTTACGAACTGTAAGTGTTTTCCTCCCCTTGCGACGACGCGCCTGCAACACACAACGCCCACCAACAGTAGCCATGCGGGCGCGAAAACCATGTTTTCTACTTCGCTTAATCCGCGAGGGCTGATACGTCCGTTTCACTGCTACGTCACCCCCTTCCTAAATTCCTAATCAAAACCTCAATAAAAAATCACGGACCCCAACACATAGGGAAAAGAAGGGACACTTCACTTACAACGGCCGATCCACAAACCAAAGGCACACGGTATTATAGCGACTCTAGGACGAAAAGTCAATGGATACAAAATCACTCATAAAACAATATAGATCCATAGAACCACAGAACTACAAAATAACCCCTGTACTCAGTCCGAATCCACCCACGTCCAACCCATAACACCATGATACACTGAAAGCAACCCACAAGAAAATCTGCGTATCATACGCTTACAGAAACAATTCAATTTCTGCAACTAGGGAAAACAAGCGGAGGGAGGAAGAAATGGATGATTATAAATAGGGGGAAGGATTCACAGAAACCCTTACGAATCGCAATCACCGGATCTACAGGCCTGGTAGGTACTGAATTGATGTCCCACGGCAAAAACCATGGTCATACGATGATTCCCATCGTACGCTGTTCAAAGGGAAGGGAATATGGGATTCCCTGGGATCCCGAAAAAGAGCAGCTAAATCCGGAGGATTTGGAAGGATGCGACGTACTGATTCATTTGGCAGGGGAAAACATCGGAGCACACCGCTGGACAACAGCTCAGAAAGAAAAAATCCATCGGAGCCGTTGGAAAGGAACAAACCTATTAGCCAATACATTATGCAAACTACAACGACCGCCCTCCGTATGGTTGTCCGCTTCCGCTATTGGATATTACGGCACGGGGAAAAACACGGACATCTATACCGAATCCTCCCCACCTCCCGCCGGGGACAATGATGATTTTCTCTCCCGGGTGGTAAGGGACTGGGAGACGGCCACGAAGCCAGCTATGGAAGCGGGAATACGCACGGTCTGGTTACGATTTGGCGTCATTTTAAGTACAAAGGGTGGTGCCTTACGGAGAATGCTTCCTCTCTTCCGTTGCGGTTTGGGGGGACGCATGGGAACTGGAAAACAAATCATAAATTGGTGGTCCCTATCAGAGATCCCCGATATTGTGGAGTTCCTCATTCGACACAAAGATATCCAGGGACCCGTAAATATCGTATCTCCCGATAGTTGCCCACAACTTGTTTTTGCTGAAAAACTAGCAAAAATCATGCAACGACCGTCCGTTGTGCCTACGCCTGCTATAGCTATGCAATTAGTATTGGGTGAAATGGCCGGGGTACTCCTAAAAGGGGGAACCATTCTCCCTAAAGTACTCCAGAACCGCAATTACCGTTTTCGTTTTCCCAAACTCCACAATGCCCTATCCGAGATCCTTGCCAAACGACTTTAGTCCAATAGAGGGGGATTTCCACCAAAGGCGTACCTGGAACGTAGAAAATCCCCTCTACTGCCGCATACCTGGTTGATCGAGGGACGATGGCAGAAAGGTAATCATTACCAAAACCCCACTACCATAAGGCCAATATCCCTAAGCTCCTTCTACAAAGGGAACTGTGATCGTTATCATCCATTGCTCGCCTGTCATCCGCAACAACCACCAAAATAAATCACAGAAAACCATTTTCTCCACAATAGTTACCACAGTAGAAAAACGGAAAACTACGGGAATACCAACTCCCTCGCATGGGCTTCATAATCCGTAGCCCTGTGGAAAAGCCAATCTGGGATATACCGACAAAATTTGCTGGATCATTCCCAATGGATTTCCACCAGGAGCCGAACCACTACCATTTGCAACACCCTTGTATACACATCCTAGGATGGAACATTGTAGTTTTCCATCTTTTTTGTTCCCTCGGGGGGTGAATTGAGTCTGGAGAAACTTTTTGATACGCTATTCTTGCAAAAGCGACAGGTCGTCCCTTTCCAATGGAGGTTTGTGCGGAATGGACGATCGGGAAAAAACACAAATACGGCGAAACCCCCACTAATCCCGTGAGATAGCCCGGTTCTGCAGAAAGATAGTCTGAATTCCTTCCCCATCCAACAAGGAATGGGGGAATCATGGATAGGATGATAATGTGCAAGATTATTATAATCAATTTTTATTAAAATATTCATTTCCCAAGTTCGTATAAGGAGGGTGTAAAGTGCTCCCCAATAGGTATAAGGACTGGGATCTTCAGGAACTGTGGAACCGTACACTGAAACGGGTGAAAAAACACATTCCTGATACAATTTGGATTCTTTTTCAAAAATCCAATATCACCGGGCGGCACAATGATACAATCTTAATGAAAATGCCCCAGGAATCCCTCCATTATGACAAACGACAAATCGAAGAAGGGATTGCCATAGCAGAAAAAACCTTCCAGTTCGTTACCTCTAGTCATTGCAAGATACTCGTTGAATTTCCTCCCGTAGCGGGTTCGACGGGGAAGACTCTGCAGGGTACCCTAATCCACCCCTTACCAAAGGAGGGGGTAACAAAAACTCAGCTATTGGACGACTTTTCTGCCGGGGGAATTGCGCCTACCTACCTGGAGAGAGCCGGAACAGACTGGACAGGGGAAAACAAAAATACCCCTTTACCCCGAAAAGAAGATCCAACTGTTAGGAGAAGGGAGGGGATTTCGGAACAACCCCCCCCAAGTACGAGTGGCCAGAAAAACATACCGGGAAACAGGGGAGGAAATTTTCTAGGGAAAGACCAGTCATTCCAATTCAATCCCAATTACAACTTCTCCACCTTTATCGTAGGAAAAACAAACGAACTTGCCTATGCTGCCACCTGTAAAGTAGCTGAGTCGCCTGCAGGTGGTTATAATCCTCTAGTACTCTGTGGTGGTGTGGGTCTGGGTAAAACCCATCTCATGCACGCCTTGGCGCAACACATACTGAGTAAAGAGGAAGCACAGTATAGAATAGTTTACATATCGTCAGAGGACTTCACCAATCATTTCATTTCCACCCTAATGCAAAAGGAACGTACTAGCGAGTTTCGGGACCGTTATCGCAATGTTGATATCCTACTGGTTGATGATGTCCAGTTTCTAGGACGGAAGGAACAAACACAGGAGGAATTCTTCCATACCTTCAATGCCCTCCACAGTGCCAACAAACAAATTGTTCTCTCTACGGACCGGCGTCCCCATGCCATTTCCGCCCTGGAAGCCAGGCTCCGCTCGCGTTTTGCCTCTGGTTTGCTGGTAGATATCGAACCCCCCGATTACGAAACACGATTGGCCATCCTCCGCCGTAAGGCAGAGATAGAAAAGGTCTCAGTGGAAGATAACATTCTTGAATACATTGCCGAGCGAGTTGACAACAACATCCGTGAACTAGAAGGGGTTTGGATCAGCGTCGTAGCCCGATCCCATCTTGAAGGAACACCCGTGACAATCCAGTCAGTAAATAAACATTTGAGCAAATGCTACAACGAACCCTCAAGATCATCCCTGAGCTTATCGACAATCCAGAAAACAGTCTGTAACTACTACAGCCTCAACATAAACGATCTCACCGGGAAATCACGTGCTAAGCCCATCAGCGTTCCCCGTCAAATCGCCATGTACCTGGCAAGGGAGCTGACTGACCATTCCTTGCTACAAATTGGCCATGCCTTCGGTGGCAGAAACCACGCCACTGTTGTCCACGCTCATGAAAAAATTTCCAAAATGCTCCAAGGGGATAGCCAGCTCCAACGCATCATACAAAGTTTTTCGCAGAAAATCACACAACACAACAACTAGATACCCCACGGCGGGTATTTTTTTTTTGTCCTCAGCACAGGAAATATGCAATGTGAAAACTAACCCCGAGCACGATACAAGGAACAACTTGCCCATGGGTTACCAACCTACTTATCCACAGACTCATTCGAAAGGGGGCAGCAGCGGCCAACCCTACCCCTTCAGTTATCCACAAGTTATCCACAGACTTATTCACAGGGGGGCAGCGGCGCCAACCCTACCCCTTCAGTTATCCACAAGTTATCCACAGACTTATTCACAGGGGGGCAGCGGCGCCAACCCTACCCCTTCAGTTATCCACAAGTTATCCACAGGTGGGCGGCAGCGCCAACCCTATCCCTTCAGTTATCCACAAGTTATCCACAGACTTATCCACAAGGGGGCAGCGGCGCCAACCCTATCCCTTCAGTTATCCACAAGTTATCCACAGACTCATCCACAGGGGGGCAGCGGCGCCAACCCTATCCCTTCAGTTATCCACAGACTCATCCACAGGGGGGCAGCGGCGCCAACCCTATCCCTTCAGTTATCCACAAGTTATCCACAGACTTATCCACAGGGGGGCAGCGGCGCCAACCCTATCCCTTCAGTTATCCACAAGTTATCCACAGACTCATCCACAAGGGGGCAGCGGCGCCAACCCTATCCCTTCAGTTATCCACAGACTTATCCACAGGGGGGCAGCGGCGCCAACCCTACCCCTTCAGTTATCCACAAGTTATCCACAGACTTATCCACAAGGGGGCGGCAGCGCCAACCCTACCCCTTCAGTTATCCACAAGTTATCCACAGACTCATCCACAGGAGGGCGGCAGCGCCAGCCCTACCCCTTCAGTTATCCACAAGTTATCCACAGACTTATCCACAGGAGGGCGGCAGCGCCAACCCTATCCCTTCAGTTATCCACAAGTTATCCACAGACTTATCCACAAGGGGGCGGCAGCGCCAACCCTACCCCTTCAGTTATCCACAAGTTATCCACAGACTTATCCACAAGGGGGCGGCAGCGCCAACCCTACCCCTTCAGTTATCCACAAGTTATCCACAGACTTATCCACAAGAGGGCGGCAACGCCAACCCTACCCCTTCAGTTATCCACAAGTTATCCACAGGAGGGCGGCAGCGCCAACCCTATCCCTTCAGTTATCCACAAGTTATCCACAGACTTATCCACAGGGGGGCGGCAACGCCAACCTTACCCCTTCAGTTATCCACAAGTTATCCACAGACTTATCCACAGGGGGGCAGCGGCGCCAGCCCTACCCCTTCAGTTATCCACAAGTTATCCACAGACTTATCCACAAGGGGGCGGCAGCGCCAACCCTATCCCTTCAGTTATCCACAAGTTATCCACAGACTCATCCACAAGGGGGCAGCGGCGCCAACCCTATCCCTTCAGTTATCCACAAGTTATCCACAGACTTATCCACAAGGGGGCAGCGGCGCCAACCCTATCCCTTCAGTTATCCACAAGTTATCCACAGACTTATCCACAAGGGGGCAGCGGCGCCAACCCTATCCCTTCAGTTATCCACAAGTTATCCACAGACTTATCCACAGGGGGGCAGCGGCGCCAACCCTATCCCTTCAGTTATCCACAAGTTATCCACAGACTTATCCACAGGGGGGCAGCGGCGCCAACCCTATCCCTTCAGTTATCCACAAGTTATCCACAGACTTATCCACAAAGGGGCGGCAACGCCAACCCTACCCCTTCAGTTATCCACAAGTTATCCACAGACTTATCCACAAAGGGGCGGCAACGCCAACCCTACCCCTTCAGTTATCCACAAGTTATCCACAGATTATTAACAGGTTATCCACAAGTTATCCACACGATTTATTACTACAAAACCCTTGTAATACAGGGTATTCCCGAGTTATCAACAATTTTATTGCCCCCCTACTACTACTACGACGGTAAATAAATAAAGAAGTAAGAACTAAAAAAATCGCGCGCGCGCGCGGGGACAAGTCCGAATCCTGAAGTGAATGTTCAAAATGCAAAGCTATTCCCAGCAAATCTTTTCTGTTATCCTGACTATGCAAGCGAGCCCGTACCCGCTACAATAAAGCATATTGCTGTGCGGAGGGGACGCTCATCCTGATTCAACTGACACTTTATGTTCCACGTAGACGAAAAAGAACCGGGGTTCCATTCTCCAAAAGGGATGGAATTGTAAATGGGATGCGTAGGATGTTTTTCGCGTTGGTTTCGTGTAGACTGGTATGTATCGCGGGTTAACGTTACAATAATCGGTGAAATAAGAATTTTGGTGATCAACTGGTATGATCTTCCCAGGGGGGCCTGTAATGTGAAAATTCGTATGGGCCGCGCAGTTTTGCGTCGGGTTATTCAATTGGTATCACGAGCTATTACGCCCCGCTCCCCTTTACCCGTCTTAGGGGGGATTTGGGTAGAAGCTGTTGAGGATCAGGTTCATTTCACTGGAAGCAATGCCGATGTGAGAATTCGTACCGCCTGTTCCATGCAGGACAGTCCTGAAAGCATAAAGAATCTCCGCCAAGTTGTTGTGGAACAAGAGGGTCAAGCGGTGTTGCCGGGACGGATTTTGAGTGATATCATGCGTAAGATTCCCGAAGGGGAAGTTTCCATCGAGGTTATGGGTAATTTTGAAGTGGATTTTCGGATAGGATCATCTCATTTTCAATTGCACGGTTTTGATCCCCTTGAATATCCCCGGTTGGCTATCTCGGCTGCAAGTACAGGTTTCTCTATGCAGGCTTCCGATCTGAAATCCATGTTAAAGAATACTGTATTTGCAGCTTCTATCACGGAGGCGCGAGGTGTGTTGACTGGGGTTTGCCTTGGTTGCCATGCTGATCTGCTCACAGCCATAGCTACTGATACTTTTCGGTTATCAAAGTGGCAAACCCCGATTTCTAATCCAAAAAATGTTCATCCCGAGGATATAGTCATTCCCGGGCATAGCGTTCATGAATTGTTAAAAATTATGGATGATGCGGATGAGGTTTCCTGTCAGGTAGTGGAAGGCCATTGGGTTGTGTCCACAGGGGAATGGTGGTTTGCCACGCGTCTGTTGGGGGGGGCTTATCCCGATATCAGTAAGGTAATTCCACAAGAGGCACCTGTTCGTGTTCGTCTACCGCTTGCTAATTTTCTTGGTGCGGTGGGGAGAGCTTCGCTCATTAGCCGTGATCACCCCGATCGTTTGATTCAGTTGGTAGTGGAGAATGATCGGATCTCCGTGGCCGCGATTGCTGCGGGCGTGGGAAGTGTTGCAGAGTCCCTACCAGCAACGGTGGAGGGTGAACCAATGACACTTGCATTCAATGCAACTTATCTGGTAGATTCCCTTGAGGCGTTCAGCGGGGCGGATGAAGTGGAGATGTTGTTACCAGGTCCGCAAAGGCCTTGCCGTATCCAAGTACCAGGTATACAGACCGCAATGCAATTGGTGGTTCCCGTGAGGACCGAAGTTTAGAAGATGAATGGGAAAGATTAGGATGGGTAGGAAAAAGGAAGGCTCCTGTTGTGGAGACAGGTGGAGGGCGGCAGTAGGGTGCGGGTAGAGGGTTTAGAGCTGCGGCAGTACCGGAATCTCGGATCAACGGCACTATCCGGTTTTGGAATGTTTTCTTTATTCTATGGTATGAATGCCCAGGGAAAGACAAATCTTTTGGAATCTTTGTATATACTTTCTATGGGCCGTGCTTTCCGGACGCATTCATATCGTGATTTGATTTGTTTTGGGAAATCAGAGGCCTTTCTGCGATCCTTCATTCGGCTCCAAAGTGGCCGCCGCATTTGCTTGGAGATTAGGCTCTCCCGCGGTCGGAGGATTCTCATGCGGGATGGTGTGACCCGGAAGAGTCTTAGTGATTATATCGGTGTCGCTCCGGTTGTTGTTTTTTCCCCGGCTGATCTTGCTTTGATCGAAGGATCCCCTGCGATGAGGCGACGTTTTTTGGATCATGCTGTTAGTCAGGTTCTTCCTCCCTACTTGCAATCTTTGCGCGAATACCAACGACTTCTGCTGCACCGCAATCAATGTCTTAAGCATATAAGGGAAAAGGGATGCAGAGTGGCGGGAACGGATGCCAGGGTTCTGGAGACCTTTGATGAGCATTTGTGGCTGAGTGCAGAAAAGGTTTGGCGCTATCGTTGGCAGTGGGTGCGTCGTTTAGTTGCACATGCATTGGAAATTCATAGTTCACTCACAGGAGCCGCTGAACGGTTGTCAATTCAATATTTTCCTTCCTTCCCTTTTCAGAATTCGGGGGATATACTATCGCAAGCAACCTGGTTGCCCCTTGATAGAAGCCGGGTTTCCCGTTCCTTGCAAATGAGGGAACGGCGTCTTGGTTTGACATTATGGGGACCCCATCGTGACGAGATGGCTTTTTTTGTTGATGGAAGGGAGCTCTGTAAATTTGGCTCCCAAGGACAAAAGAGAACGGTTGTGTTGGCTGTCAAACTTGCGGAGTTGGCTTGTTTAGGTGAGGTGGCTGGGCATTCTCCCCTTCTGTTGTTGGACGACTGTTTTTCTGAACTGGACACTTTCCGGAAAGAATACTTGATGGAGTGGGTTCGTGGACGTGTACAGACATTTGTTACATCCGCCTCACCGTTGAAGATCGATCATCATATGGGATCGAATGCCTGTGTATTTGAGGTCTTGGCGGGCAATGTACAGCGTCGTACTGTCGGAAGTGAGGGATGAAAATTTGTCACCAGAATCAAAGGGTAAGAAATACGATGAGTCACAAATTCAGGTTTTAGAGGGTTTGGAAGCAGTTCGGCGACGCCCGGGTATGTACATTGGCTCCACGTCCAGTCGTGGTTTACACCATCTGGTTTGGGAGGTTGTTGATAACAGTATGGATGAGGCCCTAGCGGGCCATTGTGACCAAATTGTTGTCATCATGCATGTTGATGGCAGTATAACCGTAACGGACAACGGTCGCGGGATTCCAGTAGGTATTCATCCCAAAATCGGACGACCTGCGGTCGAGGTGGTTATGACCGTTCTACACGCTGGGGGGAAATTTGATGGTGAGGGTTACCGTTATTCGGGTGGACTCCACGGTGTGGGTGTTTCCGTAGTCAATGCTTTGTCAGAAACATTGGTTGTGGAAATACAGCGCGAGGGGAAATGTTATCGTCAAGATTACAAACAGGGCATGCCTCAGGGGGATCTTCTCGAGGTGGGTGAGTCTGATACAACTGGGACAAAAGTTACCTTCAAGCCGGATCCAGTGATATTTACCGAGGTCACTGATTTCGATCGTGATGTTTTGCAAAATCGTTTGAGGGAGCTCGCCTTTCTTAATCCCGGTATTTCTGTTACCCTCACCAATGAACGGGAAATAGAGGATGGCAAGCCCTTCTCCGTCGTTTATTCCTTTGCGGGCGGATTGCAGTCCTTTGTCACCTATTTGAATCGTAATCGCGAAGCACTTCATGATCCGCCGATTCGAACTGTAGGGGAGAAGGATGGTATATTTGTGGATATATCCATTCAGTATAATGATTCATATACTTCTAATATATATTCTTACGCAAATAACATTCACACCCATGAGGGGGGAACCCATGAGGCGGGGTTCAAGTCCGCGCTCACAAGGGTGATCAATGACTATGCCCGTAGGAATAACTTGTTGAAAGAGAATGATAGTAATCTAGTAGGGGATGATGTGCGTGAGGGATTGACGGCTATTGTTAGCGTCCGAAT
Source organism: Pasteuria penetrans (assembly GCF_900538055.1). Taxonomy (NCBI): domain Bacteria; kingdom Bacillati; phylum Bacillota; class Bacilli; order Caryophanales; family Pasteuriaceae; genus Pasteuria; species Pasteuria penetrans. The sequence continues at coordinate 413,570 of NZ_UZAC03000001.1, read as the reverse complement.
CACCGACCCACAGTTCGAGGGGCAAACAAAGACGAAGTTGGGAAACAGTGAGGTTCGCTCCGCAGTGGAGCAGATTTTTGCAGAGCAATTCCAGATTCAGTTGGAAGAACATCCCTCCATTGCCAAAAAAATTATTCAGAAGTCCGTGTTGGCAGCACGGGCACGGGAAGCAGCTCGTAAGGTACGTGAGCTGACAAGGCGTAAAAATGCGTTGGAGGTGAGTTCTCTACCGGGAAAGTTGGCGGATTGCACATCCAGAAGTGCGTCGGATAGTGAGTTGTTCATAGTCGAGGGTACTTCCGCGGGTGGTACGGCGAAGCAGGGGCGTGATCGAATGTTTCAGGCCATTTTGCCCCTGAAAGGGAAAATCATAAATGTAGAGAAGGCCCGTTTGGATAAGGCTCTCTCCAATGAGGAGATCCGTACCGTAATTACTGCTCTTGGAACAGGGATTGCGGATGATTTGCAGATCGAAAAAGTTCGTTATCATAAGGTGATTATTATGACAGATGCGGATGTGGATGGTTCGCACATTCGAACCTTGTTGCTCACCTTCTTTTATCGTTACATGCGCCCCTTACTCGAGAAAGGCCATATTTGTATTGCTCAGCCCCCCTTATACAAAATTTCCCATCGTGGTGCGGTTCGTTATGCCTACAGTGATCGGATGAAGGATTCGATCATAAAGGAGTTTCCCGATAAGAATAAGGTGGAGATTCAGCGGTACAAGGGTTTGGGGGAAATGAATGCAACACAGTTATGGGAGACGACAATGGACCCTGAGAGTAGGTCTCTTCTCCGCGTTTCCTTGGAGGACGCCATGAAAGTAGATGATATCTTCGAAACGTTGATGGGGGACCGAGTGGAGCCGAGGCGGGATTTCATTCGTGCCCATGCCAAGGAGGCTAATTTGGATATTTAAGGGCATGTACAAGTATGGCTTGAGGATTTTGGGGTGATCAATGTGGGGGATACCAACCGGACGCAGGAGATCGATATCAGACATGAAATGAAAACAGCCTTTCTTGATTATGCAATGAGTGTTATTGTGAGCCGTGCTCTACCCGATGTGAGAGATGGCTTGAAGCCGGTTCATCGCCGTATTTTGTTTACTCTGCATGGTATGGGTTTATTGCCCGATAAGCCGTATCGAAAGGCGGCCCGGTCCGTTGCCAATGTAACTGGTCAGTACCATCCGCATGGTGAGAGTGCTGTGTACGATGCCATGGTCCGAATGGCGCAAGATTTTTCTTATCGTTATCCATTAGTAGATGGTCATGGAAACTTCGGATCTATCGATGGCGATGAACCGGCGGCGATGCGTTATACGGAAGCACGGATGGCACCCATTGCAACGGAGCTCCTACGTGATATACAAAAGGAGACGGTGGATTTTACACCCAACTATGATGGACAACAGTTGGAACCGATGGTTTTGCCAGCGCGTTTTCCTAATCTTCTAGTCAATGGTGCTTCTGGTATTGCTGTGGGAATGGCAACCAATATCCCACCGCATAATCTCACAGAGATCATTGAGGGTGCGTTGATGTTGCTGGAGGATTCTGATCTTACCATGGAGGACTTAATGAAGGTAGTACGCGGACCTGATTTTCCTACTGGTGGGATTATTCTTGGTAAGGGGGGGATTGCCAATGCTTTCCGGACGGGTCGCGGTAGTATCAAGGTTCGTGCCAAGACGCTCATTGAGGAAACTGGGAGTGGTAGATCCAGGATTGTTGTGGAGGAATTGCCATACCAGGTAAATAAGGCTCGTTTGGTAGAAAAGATTGCGGATTTAGTTCGTAGTCGTAAGATTGAAGGTATTTCCGATTTGCGAGACGAGTCGGATCGAAATGGAATGCGTGTTGTCATTGAATTGCGTCGTGAGGCCAAACCCCGTCTTGTTTTGAATCAGTTATTTAAGTTCACAGCGATGCAGACCAATTTTGGTGTTAATATGCTGGCACTTGTGGAACGCGAGCCCCATGTACTTGACTTACGTTTGATGTTACAGCATTATCTGGATCATCAAGTGGAGGTTATTAGGCGTAGGACGGTTTTTGATCTCCGTAAGGCTAAGGAACGAGCGCATATTCTAGAGGGTTTTCGTGTTGCCCTGGATAACATCGATGAGGTGATCAAACTCATTCGTGCTTCCCGTACAACGGCTGAGGCGCGAACCGGTTTGATGGAGCGTTTTTCCTTGTCTGAGCGACAGGCACAAGCGATTCTTGATCTCCGCTTGCAGCGTTTGACTGGATTGGAACGTGAAAAAATTGAGCTTGAATACGAGGAATTATTGAAAACTATTTCCTATCTAGAGTCTCTTCTCGCCGATGAGGCCAAGGTACGTGCGGTTGTGCGGGATGAGTTGACCGCTATCAAGGATCAATATGGTGATGAACGGCGTACGTTGATTGTGAATGAGGAGGATGAGATCATTGAGTCCGATCTCGTACCGGAGGAAAATGTAGTTATATCTCTGTCCCATCGCGGTTATATCAAGCGGGTTCCACTTTCTACATACCGGGCACAGAAGCGCGGTGGGAAGGGTATTGCTGGGATTGGTACCCGTGACGATGATTTCGTGCAGGACCTCTTCGTTACCCATTCCCATCACTACTTGCTTGTGTTTACCAACAAAGGCAAGGTGTATCGCATGAAAGCCTATGAGGTTCCTGGCCTAGGAAGAGCAGCACGTGGCGTGGCCATGAGTAATTTGGTGCATATCGATCAGGAGGAGCGGGTACATGCGGTCATTCCCGTAGGCGATACATCAAGTCAGGAATACTTGTTTTTCGCTACCCGGTATGGTCTTGTTAAAAAAACGCCGCTATCGGAGTTTGAAAATATCCGTCGTAATGGCTTGTTTGCCATCAATCTCCGTTCCGGTGATGAGCTCGTAGGCGTACGGCGTACGGATGGGGAACAAGAGATTATTTTAGGTACCCGTCTTGGTATGTCTATTCGTTTCCACGAGCAAGAGGTACGCTCGATGGGACGCTCCGCTACAGGCGTGAAGGGGATCAATTTGTCGGAGGATGACGTAATCATTGATATGGATTTAGTATCCGCCGATAAGCACGTGTTGATTGTGACCAAACATGGTTATGGAAAGCGTACTCCCTTAGTGGATTATCGTTTGCAGTCTAGGGGTGGAAAGGGGATCAAGACCCTCAGTATTACAGAGAAGAAGGGGGATGTGGTGGGTTATAAGGTAGTGTCTAAGGATGAGGAATTTATGATTGTCACCCATTCGGGTACGGTGATACGTTTGGATTGTTCCGATGTGTCTATCCTTGGACGCTATGCGCAGGGGGTTAAGCTTATCAATCTTAAGGCGGACGAGAGCGTGGCTACGGTAGCGCAGATTCGTTTAGGGGATGGTGGTATTGCCGATATGGATGCACCATTAGTATAAATGGGGGAATTTGGGGGCGGATCGAATCCTTTTGTTTCGGGTTTATCACGATGAAATACTTCACATCTAGCCCTGCCCCTGGGCGGTACATTATTTCCCCGGCCCTGTGACGCTTTCTTAGTTTCCTACTCTTGCATTCCAATTCATCCATAGGTGCCATGACCCCTGCGAAGACAGGGGAGATCAGTATACGGATCCGTATCTACCAGATCTGGATTCTATACTACTGGGTATTCTAAAGAACAACCATCACTTATGATCATCATGGTGAACAAAATCCGATCCTGGATAAGGACCCTAGGGTACCGATCTCCAGCATAACTTAGGGACGGTTGATTGTCTGGATAGGGGAATAGGACCAAGATATTAAATGGAAGTTAGTTGTAGGTCCATATTTTTGTTATGTTCACCAAAGCCTACCCACCCCCAGGATTGTTCGTTCACTGAACCCTCTAATGGAGGGGGATGATTTTGGGTCCTGTATAGAGCACTATTGTATGGTGTGCGGTCCTGAAAGGGGCTCAGTCGTAGGGTTCTGGGTCTACTACTTACCTTTTCGCAGTAGAAACCCTCGTAGCGTGGGATGGGAGAGCTGAATTGCCGCTTGGTACGTTAGTATACAATTTCTAAGAAAGTTAGAAAAATGATTGCGGTGAGTCCAGTAGCATCAGATCTAGGGATCGACGGGGTGGAATCGTAAGGAAATGGGAAGTACAATAGGCCCCCTCTGAATCGTACAAAGGGGGTCCTTATTCCAGTAGAGGATAACGGACGACCTGGGATCAATGATAAGCTTACCCTTTTGCCATCATGGTCCGTGTCACCCTTGTCTTACCATGTATTTTCATCTTGGCGATCTGGAAATAATTTTTTATAGAAAAACAACCGCCCTCCACAGCCGTACGATGATTCCTCTTTTCTTTAGTACTCCGGGTGTCCCAATTTGTTCTGTATGTTTCGCCATTGAATAGGACTCATCCGTGGTGTTCAGGATCCTTACCCCCCTCTTCAGAGATTTGGTATCATATTGCTCGATCCATTTACATTATATTGATCTAGAACCGTTTGAACTGCATTCACTACATCCCCCGATTTACAGGATAGGTAGCTGTCATAGGGTCTCCGTACTTTAATGGTTACGGAACCAGGAGGACCTAGGATGGTCCTATTTTTTTATGGTTCATAATAAAAAAGACAATGGAAAGAATTGAATCAGCATACCCATACTGCAATGTTTTGCTCAGTATAAATGAATTTAAAATTGGATATGTTCCATTCTGAATATGGATCTGGAGTTTTCGTTGTACTTTTCGGGAAAAATGAATAGTGTGTAGACACCACGTTGAAATTTTTATGAGAATACCCCTACTATGGATATGCTAAATGTTTCTGTAGGAGGGGCACCCGTGATCACCAAAGAAGATAAGAAGATGGATCCTAATGTACCGCGCCCCCCTCTAGCCAATGAAGTGGAACTGATAAGCCTAGAGGAAATAGAATCCGAATATGAGGATATGAGAACCATCCGATCTGTACTCAGATCAGTGGTCGAAAAACCCTCACCCGAAACCCAGTGTTCCTGTAAAAAATCCCTAGAAAAAGGGCAAAAGTTCGTCAAAATAGGTTTTGGTAGCTTCCGAACCTTTCTTCACCCCAAATGCGACTCATGGATTCAGGAGTCAAAACTGGAACCGCAACGGTGGAGGAAAAACAATAAAATATTTTACTAAATAAATTTTCTTCATAAACTTCCCTTGGTGCGTGTTTATGTCATATATAAAATTTTTTTATGAATATATTTGTAAAATAAGGGTTTAGTCCCATGTTTTTGTAGGGGATTTGCTTGAGATATCACATCTTAGTTTAGAATAAATATATTTAAAAATGAAATACAGAATGTATTTCACAATGGGGAAGGCAACCGTTAGGCTATGTTATATATGCGTATCAAATAACAAAAATTACATAAAAAAATATTTAAAGATTAGCCCCCCCCTACCCATTGAAATCCGGAGACCCTGAATTTCTGAACAGGGTTTTAGGGGGATTTTCTCCCATTCGGGGTGCTTCCTCTATGGATTACTATATAAAATACATTTATCATATTAAATATAAAACGTATACTTTTGGGATCTTGGCCAAACTTCGGACCCGGAATATCCTTGGGCGGTTTTTTCCTAATTCTGCAGTAGTGTGGTAGCTATGATGTAAGCCACCAGGGGATCCTGGATGAGGGAATAATGATCTGTGAAGGGAAGGGTTCCTAGATGCTTAGCACCTTCTATCTGTGTTTCCTCCGGGAATAAAACCCCATCACTGGGGCGACCGTGGAGCATGGTTAGGTAGAACCATCCAGAAAGGAGTTCGCCATACCGTCCGTGGGGTAGGGTGAAGATGTCACCAGCAAGTGTATAGGCACCGCCCCCAGGGGCAAAGTTTTTCGTAGGGATGGAAAGTCGACCGCCCTTTTCAAAAAACTCGGCTACCTCGTCCGTAACTTCTTTCCCCCCCACCATAGAGGCGGCCCAGGCGAAGGGCCTGAAGAGGGCACTACCCCGATAAGGTGCGCCAATGGATATGAATTTTTCAACAACATTGGGTTGTTGCTGGATATGGGATAGAGCTACGATGCCCCCCAGGCTATGGGTGATCAGATGGTAGGGATAAAGCAATTGCCCTGTCTGATGGAGATCGGCTAGATTTTTTTGCAAGATGTTCGTTTGTCTTGCAATGGATTGGGTACCGGCATTCCAGGAGAAGTAATTTCCTATTTCAATTCGCTGGTTTATGGTTTCCCTATCGGGGAGAGGGTGTATTTCGCGGGGAAGCGATCCATCTAGTCGAACGAGGATGAGTCGGTTCTGTTTGCATAGGTATTTTTGTAAACTTTGCAAAAAAAACTCCCCAAAGGGATGCTGGTTGGCTAACCCATGCAGTAAAACGATGTCTCTTCGGATGCAGGAGGAAAGACCCTTGGACGGGAGAATTGGGACAGGGGGGGGAGTGGATGTGGGGGTGGAAAAAATCACCCACAGGGAGAGGATACCCCCCAGGCAGCAGAGGCCCCTGTAAAGGATGGTCCAGTGTGGGACGGTAATTTTGCGACGGAGTAATTGTAGAATGCCCATTTGGTGCTATTATACAGGGGTAGGGGGAAGGATGGAAAGGGATTTTTTTGTGGTAGGATCAAATCCCAATAGGTGTTTTGCGATGGTTCCCTCTTCCCTCTGATCCATGTCTATTTGGGATATCAGAGGATAAAAATGATGTGATTGGGATCGTTGGCTGTTGTTTGTGTCCACATGGAATCTGGGGATGTAGTTGGAATGGACGGGGATGAGGGAGTTTTCCTGCAGCGGGCAGATGGATTCCATCTTGACAAGTGATTGGTATTTTACATACAATGAACTTCCGTGGAGAGGTGTCCGAGTGGTTGAAGGTGACGGTCTCGAAAACCGTTGTGCGGGTTTTCCCCGTACCGTGGGTTCGAATCCCACCCTCTCCGCCAGACTGGTTGTTGCTTGTAGTCGAGTAGGACTTCCTAAGGACCGGCATTTTCTGGATCTATCATGTCAAGTGGGGCCTGGCATCTCAGCCAACCCTCCCATAGAACCACATGTACCACTCTCGTATTATGTGACTCTTATGGTCCCGTAGGATTTTCCCCCAGTCAGGACTGATCTGATATTGGGGGGCGTTCAACGACGGGAGGGTTATACATTTTTATTTAAATAAAGTTTATATAATATTTTATTACATAACTATATTTTATATGTATTTATTGTTTATTTGTGTATGCAATATGGATTTATGTCGAGCAGGGCCGGTATTTCAGCCAACCCACTCACAGCACCGTACTCAATAGTCGTCCATTGCTTTTTACAACAGCAGTACTGGGCGGTTTTGAAATCTGCATATCACCCTGCCAATTTCGGGGCCCCCATCCCTCATAGGGCACAACACGACACATAGAATCCTGTCGCGATACATTCGATTTATCGAGCAATGGTTCAACCCCTACTCCCGGGACTGAATCCCCCCAGGTTTCCGAATTTGAAAGAATTTCTTTAAAAAAATATTGTTGTAAAATTTTAATTATTCGAAATATTAATACCAGTATGTTCCAGTTCTGCCTGTGGGGTTCATTACTCAAAATAATTATTAAGAATATAGGGTCAAGAGGGGGATCACATTAGTGTTTATAGCTAATGGGTATATGATAAGGTGCACATTGGGTTGAGTTTATCTCAGATGCAACCGTGGTAACGGAAAAATTCGGTGGGGATTGCAAATGGGGATGATGTTTTATCGTTCAATGGAAAAAATTCCGCTGTGTGTCTTGGCTCTTGGCTCTTGGCTAAGCTTCGGATCCAAAGTGTCCTTGGGCGTTTTTTTTCTGCTCTGAATTGTAAGGATAGGTGATGCCTACTTTCCCTCCATAATTGGTTTGTTTATTCAGTTCACTGAATCATGAATGTGGGGGTTACTATATAAAAAATAGGGATTGATCCTGCTCCATTCCCCCACAGGGCAAATGTTGAAATATTGGATTATGGTGGACCAAAAACCGAGGATTAAATCGGCTAATGGGGAATATATTTGAATGATTGGTAACTATAAAATATATTGGAGATGTTTTCTTTGAAAACTTACCCTATGAAAAAGCGTGCTATTGTTTTGTTTTTAGTTGCCCCTTTATTTAGCATTCCTATGACCTCAATAGCCAAATCGAATCAAGTATCCTCGGGGAAGGATTGCCTTGCATCGTCATCGGAAAACCAAATCTACAACTTAAACTTGTCTGATTTGGGATTAGAAATAAAGGAAATAACGAATCAGGAGCTTCCTCGGGATTTATCCGACTCCATAAGGGAACATATGAGACAACCCCTTAAACTAGAGGAAAAATTATCGGAGAGATTACGCAATAAAGGTATGGAGGTTCATATCAAAGGTGCTCGGTTGATGAAACTTGTTTCAACAACGGATTCCCCCATAGAAGTAAGGGAGGGGGTAAGGGAAGAAGTAAGGAATTTTTTGAGGGACTTCCCCTTATCTGCCTATTTTATAGGTCATATTATTGTTGATAAAGAAAGTGGACAGAAAACAGGTGTTTTGATTTCCTTAGCTGACGAATCAATTCCTCCTACAGCTGTTATCAAACACAGCGATAAAAATGGTATGGATGGCCTCTACGCCATGTCTTCCCATGCTGAAAAGGGGATCACGGTACGATCGAAACGTTTTTGGGATATGGATTGTGATGATGCCTTTGCAGGGTCGGGTGCCGTGATAGGCGCTCTTATATGCGACTTACATCCCGTAACCAGGGTGCCCCATAAAGTGATGAGAATGATGGGTGTTGGGGGTTGTGGTGCAGTGCTCGGCATAGTAGGTAATAAAATAGGAAAATGGGTTTGCTGAGTTTGCATGGAGATGTGTGATTCCTTCTAGAGTAATCTTTACTGATAATATATATATTTTTTTACTTCTGGTCATATTCTCATTAAATTACGTTAAGTTTATCGTTATCTTAGATTGTGCGTCCCGTTAGACCCATTGTCGGGTTTAACCCACGATCATTTCTTTGCTTTGGATTGTATGTCGGCTAAGTCCAGGCGAACCATTCAACCCCTTCGCTCCACCCTCATTACCAGGGTTTCTTCACTACTATGAGTTGATCCGACTCTGTTCACGGGAGCCTCTTAGCCCCTTACACCTGGCTTAGGGCTGGTGTAAGGGGCGGACAGTCTCTCGTGGTTCCCCCCTTTATGGGGGCCTAACTAAATCAGGTTCATTCCATCTGTGTATCGGATGTCGCCAGGACAGTAGGTAGTTCGCCCTCCATAGCCTTGTTCCAAGGATAGGACCCTTGTTTCAACATCGACCGAGTCTTTCGATACTTTCCTGCCCTGGTTCGCTTTACTAATCTCCCTGATTCATACCGGACAGGAATCTTTCGTCCTGCCTTTTCCTAGGACACCTATCACCTGCCGATTTCGGGGGCCCTCCCCCATCCCTCATAGAGCACGACACGACACACGGGCCCAGGCTTGTAATGATAATTAATGAAGGATAAAAATTTCTAGTTATGCAATGAATGGTCTAGATATTTATAGTTATTATCTATTGGAGGTTAACTTGGAAAATCATGAATAGATCGTTGGAAAGTATCAAAATCACCAGGCCAAGATGGATTATTTTCCTCTTTTTTGTTATTACTGGTATTTTGTTCAATTTTATGATGATATTGACCATTTATAGTCATAAATTGTCTACTGGTCTAATTTTCTTTATAATGATTAATTCTATTATTTATTTTTGGATTTTTTCTCTTCCTTCTGCTAGAAAAAGGAAAGATCAGTGCTTTATTCTTTTCAATGAGCTTTTGTCGGTGCATATGTACAGGAAGAAATGTCTCTATTTATATCAAATGCAGGGTTTCTCAAAATTCCGATGGTATGTCCTCTATTGGATTGGTCCCTTATGGATGGTGGCATCTTTATTCATATCTTTTTCCATGAACTCACAGGAGATCTCTTTCTGGATAGTAGTGATGGGACTTTTGGGATGGTGTATTTTCTTTAAACTACAAGTGAGACGAGAATGTCGATGGTGTTATGAAGCGGGGCCTATTCATATAAAATTTATTAATAAAATAATAATAATAATATTTATCTGGTATGCGATCGTTTGGTATGTCCCACACACCTATGAAGACAGCTGGCCAGAATTTCTACAGACGATTTCCACTGTGGTTTTCCCTATCACCCAATCGTGTTTTTCCTCTCTCTGGCTGTTTCTCTGCCTGGGACAGCGTGGAAAGAGAGATGTTCTTAGGAATCCGTTACGGGAAACAGAGGGAGATGGGAGGTCTGATCAATCATCCCCTTACTCTGCTATCTCTCCCTCCGAAAGGAAAAAAATATTTATGGTGGGTCGGTCCATGGACTCTATTTTGATCATCATGTTGTTAGGTTTTTTATTGTATTTGGTGTACTGGGTGTGTAGTAGAAATGTCGGTACGTAGAGGGAAGCGGTTGATGGGCAAAAGATGGGGTAGAGAAATACCTCTGCCCCTTACGGATGAATCATCATCCATGACCAGTACGTGTAGGTTCATCCCGGGATCCTGAATCCTCTAAAACCCGATTCCTCTTATCGAACAATGTTTCAACCCCCACTCCCGGGATTGAAAACCCCCAGGTCCGATATAGGGACAAGATCCGAAATTTCCTAATGCAAGGAACATTTTGGATTTCAATCGACCGTATTGATATAATAGGATTTCAGATCGATTCTTCCCAATCTGTGCGTAGTAAGCCATAGACCCATCTAGGATGATGATTAGTAGGGGTAAGTTCGGTTGATTTCGAATGGCAGAATTATATATCTTGGCCCCTCATGACCGGGATAGGACGGAATAGTCCACAGATACATAGGGGGATTTATTTCCATGAAAACCTCTACTCGTTCACGGTTGACGAACAAAAAAAATATAAATATTATCACATTCTATGTAATAGGACTTCTTTTTCATGTGACCATGCTCTATCACGCCCATTTTTATTTTTATGGATCGGATTTTACACTAGGGTTTGCTTTTGGTTTTTCCTACTATTTGTTCCATGTACTACAGATATACAATTATGAGGAAGGTGGCTTCTGGGATTATTTTGACGACGTATATAATAAATTTACGAGGGTCTATTCTTATCATAGAGGGTGCGCTTCTCTATATGAAATGCGAGGTTTTCCTAGGTTTCTTTGGTATCTCCCTCTCTTTCTAGGTCCTTTATGGATGTTGGTATCAATTTCTCTGTTTTTGTGGATGGGGAAATCACCTTGGTCCATAGGGATATCGACTTTGGGAATTGTGGTTTGGTGTGTATTGCTGCAGTGGCAGGTTTCCAGGGAGATCAATCTGCGTGCTAGGTCTGATTCCGTAAATAGGAAATTTGTATCGATAAAAACACTACAGTTCTTCTTACTGTATATGATTCCTTTGTATATATCCTATCTTTTTGGCGATAGGTGGTCCGATCGACTTCAAACCTTATCTTTTGTTATTCTTACGATTTTGTATTCATCCACCATTCTTCCTTCATGGTTTCATATTTGTTTAGGACAACGTTCCCCCTATTATAGGGATGTTTCAAAGTTCTTATGGTCTGATGTTTATGGTAGTTTTGGTAAAATATATGTAGATTATAAATTTTCATTATGGAAATGCATTCTTTGGGTGGTACTCATCGTCTCTATACTCTTATTTGTCTTGGATAGGAATTACGGATGGTGATTATTGAGACCGTGCATTTTTTGCGGGAATGCCTTCCCTGTCAATCTAATCCGAGCGTTAGTAAAAATATAAAAAAATATAAATTAATCATGTAATAACGTCTTTGTATTCCCGGGAACACCCCACCGTGTGTGGGATTATTTTTTGTGACGGGAATTCGGGAGGGGATCTTTGCGTCGTGTCATGCTCTATGGGGGAGGAGCCTCCTGAAATCAGCGCGTGTGGTATGTGTGTCAAGAAGTCGTTTAGGAAATGGAGGTTGTTTTCGGCCCTTCGTAACCGGCTGAATAGGTAGCAGGTTACAAACTGCCTCGTGCTGCTAGGGTAAAATGTCCCGGTTGTGAGCGCTCTAGGAAAAGGCAGGGCATAACTCTGTCCGGTGGGGAATCGGGGAGATCAGCGAAAGAAAACCGTTCCAAGACGCATCGAAAGGCCTAGACCATGTCAAATGCTGCTCCATATGCTACTCCATAATATTGCCTGCCTGATTCATGCAATAATTTCATACCCTAAAGCCTCTATTCATCCACCCGCTATGAACAGCGGAGACCCCTGCCTCCAGATCCATATTCGGAATAGAACATATTCAATTTTAAATTCATTTATACTGAGCAAAATCATTGCGGTATGGGTATGCTGATTCAATTCTTTCCGTTGTCTTTTTTATTATGAACCATAAAAAAAATAGGACCGGCCCTAGGTCCTCCTCTGGTTCCGTAACCATTAAAGTGCGGAGACCCGCCCTTCGTAACCGGCTGAATAGGTAGCAGGTTACAAACTGCCTTGTGCTGCTGGGGTAAAATGTCCCGGTTGTGAGCGCTCTAGGAAAAGGCAGGGCATAACTCTGTCCGGTGGGGAATCGGGGAGATCAGCGAAAGAAAACCGTTCCAAGACGCATCGAAAGGCCTAGACCATGTCAAAACCGAGGTGGGTACCCGTCGGGATGAACCGTGAGGGATGATTTATCTCCTGCAAAAATTGTTTTTAGGCCGCCAAGATGAAGGTGCGCGGTACGATGGGGGTGGCACACGGGGCCATGATGGCAAAAGGATCGGCTTATCATTGATCCCAAGTCGTCTGCTATCTTCAAAAGGAGATCAGGAATAGGAGAATAAGACCACCTATAACTACATAATATAAAATACAATTTCAATAAAAAAGAATTTTACTTTATGTTGGTTTCTTTGGTGTGCATAAAAGGTACGGGATAGGAACCAGCTCCTACAACCCTTCAGCGATTTCTGGGATTCAACAAAGAATAACCAACCGCACTAAATTTTCAGATGCACCCTTTCAAGAAGGGGTACTTTTCAACCCCAAAGTACTTACGCAGGAAATACTCAAGAATGCTTATTTTATAATTATTATCAATATAAACATCCCAACATATAATTCAGTTTACAAAAACACTATAAATAAGTTTGATACTTTTTTCCGCAAGGGGGACAAAAAAGGGTCCCTCCGGGGGCCCTGCCCCGACCCCTTCCTGTATCTAAACCTAGGGATCGTGAAGATAGTTTTGGCTACAGGATCATACAAATATGGATCTTACTAGGAAACTCTCCAATGGTTCCCTATGTGATGGGATATTTTACTTCGAAAACTTTGTATATATTTCTTACAGCGTTGGACGGTTATAAGGGCGAAAGGGTCAATTTCCTCAACGAGGTTTCGAAGAGTCCCTAATTCCTTGGCAGAAACTACAGTGTAGATGACATCACATTCCCTATTGTCTTGGGAATTTTTTCCTTTCAATACAGTATAATCAATGTTGAGGTTTCTATCTTGAATTTTATGTATAATCAATGGGATTCGGGGTGAAATGATCATTATAGTGTATGCTGGTCCAAAATTCTCTAATATTATCTTGACTACAGAGGTGTAAGCGAACATATAGGGTAAAGTATACATAACGCCAATGCTACCTACAGCGGGCCAGGCACAGAGAAGAACGGAGATATCAAAAAATAGAAGAGTGTAATTCAATGGGATGCCTGCACAATGCTTCACAATCAGGGCCACCAGATCGGATCCACCTGTGTTGGCATTCACGCGCAGAACCAAGCCTAAACCCAGACCCATCAGGATACCACCCACCAGAACGGAGATCCAGGGATCAGTCTGAATGTGCCAATCCTTGGCAATTTGTTGCAAAGGGTTGGTAAGGACCAGTGCGGGGGGAAGCATGCTAACACCCAGTATCGTATTGATAATGAGCCGATACCCCAAGAGGGGAATACCCATAAGTACCAGGGGTATATTCAACCAAACTACCATGTCATTCAGATCTATGCCGTACATGTAATTGATAATCAGGGCAATCCCTGTAAAACCACCGTCGGCTAGCCTAGCGGGAACAACAAAAAAATTGACAGCAATGGATATGGCCAGGCATCCTAGAAAAATAGTACATATACGGAGTAGGATACCGGGCCATACGTTCCATTGAAGGAGATATGGCAAATCCTCCCTGAGGGACCGCCATTCTCTACACGTATGCTGTTTTACATCTGTCAGCATCCTATGGCTAATCAATGGGATTACGACCCCCTTCTAGGATTTGTGGGTATGTTGCAGATATCCTATCCTGGGGTTTTGAGTTTGAAATAGGGTGTTCTTAAGGACAACGAAAAGCACAGGGGGTGGGTGACCTAGCCACAATTCACATGGGGAGCCCAATAAAAATGGTCCCTGGGGGATTTTTTGCTGTTTAGGGTAGAGGTGGGGGGACGATTCTCCAATGATACATACTGGATCCACCGGGTTTATACATCAAGATTGTCCTCACGTCACCGAATCCCAAATCTGCCCCCGGGGGCCAGGATCAGGGGGTTTATATGATCCCAAACGTCCCCTAGAGATCCGTGTGAGCATGGGCTCCTGGGAACCGTATCCATTGCTTTACAATCATTCCGGTGTATCCATCCCCTTGTACAATCCTATCGCCCTTGTTCCCAATCTATCGGGTAAATCCATCCCTATTACGCTTGGACTGTCCCGGGATTGTTTCCTCCGTGGCCTCTTCGTTTCGCTTGGTCACATCTGTAGTTTCCCCCACGGTTGTTTGTTGTCCTATGCCCAACATGGCCGTCACCATCAACAATGAACAAGCAAATGCGCCAATGGATTGTATTTTCATACGTCGACCGGTGGTCATAATGCGCCATCCTCCTGGATCGTATCCATTCATCCTAACATTCCGGAGAAAGATGTCCCCCAAGGAAAAAGGATTGGGAACTTCATGTGATATTTTATTATAATTAAACAGAAAATTTTTGTTGATTTATGTTCAATGGATCGGGGACCGACTTGCTCTCACCCGTAGGAAAGGGGGTTTTCCATACGCGGGGATTTCAGGATGGTGTAGGAGTTCCATATGCCAGACGGAACATTCGCTCATTTTACCACCCCTGGTTTGGTTTGTAAATAAAAAATGAATTTTTTAAAACAACATACCAATGGAGGTGCGGGTCTTCTAGGGGACGGCAAGTGGAAGGTGGTTTTCCCCCTAGTTCGACGTGTTGTTGGGATGTCGAATGAGTTATGCAGGGGATGGCAGCTTTTTGAAAAGTGGACTCTAGATTGGGTGGGGATTCTTTTACAATAACCCAAGTCCCCGGTTCATGCAGGGCCAAGATCTCCATGTTCTTGCTTGTAATGGGTCCTTGGGAAACTACTGTATCGTAACACCATATCTTTTCCACCAGGTATCCAACTGCAACCAATGTGCCAGCAAAGAGGGTGCCTGCATGATTTGTCCAAACCATGCGAATTGGGGGGATGCCCCGGGTTGTAGCAGGGGTTGGACTGTGGTAGGATCCAGGAATTCATGTAAGGGGCTCGTGGTGTCATTCAGTAGGCTTGCTATTTTTTTCTGCATGGCTTGGAAATAAACAGGATTATGGGTACGTGGATAGGGATTTTTAGGGCGTAAACGGATGGAGTCTGGTAAGAGTCCCCGGCAAATATGGCGCAATAGGCCTTTGGTTAGGCCATTGTAATTTTTCATGGACCAGGGGACATTCCAGAGGTAGGAGACTAGCTTGGCATCGCAGAAAGGTACACGCGCCTCTAGGCTGGCAGCCATGGTCATACGGTCCTTACGTTCCAGGAGAACGGGTAACCAACGGGTTAAGGTCAGGTACGTAATGATTCGTAATCGGTTCTCGCGGGAGGATTCCCCTTCAGGGGATTGTACCTCTGCGCAGGCTTCATGGTAGCGTTCATGGAGATAGGAGAGTGGATCAAGACGGGTATGCCAAGAAGGTCGTAGGAAGGAGATGCGTTTTGAGGCGTTACGCATCCAGGGGAATACGTGTGGCGTTGTTTCCCTGGATAACGCCTCCTGTGATTCCCGGAACCATGGATAGCCGCCGAAGATTTCATCAGCCCCTTCCCCGGAGAGGACCACGCTTACCTCCCGACCCATTGCACGGGAAAAAAGAAGTAAGGAGGTGTCGATATCAGCCATTCCCGGCATGTCCCGGGCATAGGCAGCGGTGGATAGGTTATCTATTATTTCTTCTGCAGAGGGGCTTATACGACGGTGGTGGGTGCCTAGATAGTGGGACATAATTTCCACCCATCGGGTATCCGTATCGGGTTGGGTGCGACTTGCTTGGAAATGAACTTCATACTTACCATCATCAATGGAATAGGTAGGGAGAGCTCTTCCCTGATTTTTTTGATACCAGGGGTGAGCTATGGAACAGAGAAAACTGGAGTCAATACCTCCTGATAACATGGCCCCTATAGGTACATCGGCCGCCATTTGTTCTGTGACGATTTTATGGAGACAATCGTTTACATATTGTATCGTTGTCTCCATATCATCGGGGTGGGGAGGGTTGCCCCTCCAAAAAAAATATGGCTCTTCAGTGGTTTGATGGGGTGTAATGGACAACTTGTGACCGGGTTTCACCTCTTTGAGGGTAGAAAAAGGAGCACAGCCGGGTGTGTGCCCAGGACACATGGTCCAGAGTTCGTTGAGGTGGACAGAGTCAAGAGAGGGTTTGATACGGGGATGTTGTAGTAGGGTTTTGACTTCAGAGGCGAATCCCCATCCCGTACCGATGCGTGCCCAGAAGAGGGGTTTGATACCCAATGGATCCCGTGCTAAGAGAAGCCTTGGTACCGAGGGGTCCCAGATGGCGAGGGCGAACATTCCTTCCAATAGGGACAAGAAGTTTCCTGGTGAATGGATATAGGTCCAAAGAACGATCTCCGTATCAGAATGGCTAGTGATGGGGTACCCCTCTGCCCCCAACTGCCTTCGTAGTGTGGGGGTATTGTAAATTTCTCCGTTGTAGACAAGGGTATATTCCCTTCCCTTCCAGCTGCGTGTGAGGGGTTGTTGGCCCCCTATCGGATCAATGATGGTAAGTCGACGGTGGCCTAGGAGGAGGTGTTCGGAGGAGAAAAATCCTTCCCCATCGGGACCGCGGTGTATTTGTGTTTCATTCATTTCCTTCAGCAAATTTATGGATGTTGGTTCCAGGAGGGAACGTTGGAAATCAATCCAGCCTACTATACCGCACATATCGTCTCATCCCCTTTGAGAAGCAAACTACTTAGTATGATTCCGGAAGCGCGTTATTTTCCTTCTGACTGCGTAGCTGCCCATCTCTTGGGAGGGATTGGGTATGGATGGGGGATTGGTTTATAAGGAGTGTGGGATTCCGACTTGCTTGAGGTAGAGGCGTGAACGGTACAAAATCTCCTCTCGTCCGAGGCAATGCAGTAGATGTGGCAAATCGGGTCCTTGTGTTTTTCCTGTGCAGCAGGCGCGGACGGGTAGGAAGAGTTTTTTGCCGCGGAGGTTCGTTGACTTTTGCACCTCTTTGAGTAGGGAACGCATATCTTCCACGGAGAACATGGGATTTATGAATTGTATTTTTTCAAGGAAGGCTTCTGTTACTCTTTGGGATTCAGGTTCGGTGAGTATGGTTTTTGCATCGGGGTCTATTTCCTGTTCTGGCTGAAAGATGAATTTTGTGTGCGTAGCAATCTCACCAATTTCCTGCAGGGAGGTTTGAAAGAGGGAGATGATGTCTGACAATTTCCCCCTGTCCTTTGTCCCATCTATGTAGCCGACTTTTTGTAGATAGGGTAAGGCAAGTTTTGTGAGTTGTTTTCTTGATAAACGACGAATGTATTGGCCATTCATCCATTGTAATTTTCCCGGATCGAAAATGGCGCCTGCTTTATGGACACGTTGTAGGGAGAATTGTTTGATCAATTCGGGGAGGCTAAACAATTCCTCTTCAATTCCCGGGGCGGGTGACCACCCGAGAAGGGAGATAAAGTTAATGATGGCCTCAGGTAGGTAACCCCGTTCCTGATAACAATCTATGAACTGATCAATGGAGGCATCCCTCTTGGATAATTTTTTCCCCTCCATATTGAGGATCAGGGGCAGGTGGGCAAACTTGGGGGGTGTGTGACCTAGGGCGTGGAACAGGAGAATTTGCGAGGGAGTGTTGGGTAGGTGTTCTTCACCACGAATGACGTGTGTGATTTTCATGAGTATATCATCGACAGTGACTGCAAAGTTGAAGAGGGGTTGTTGGTTGGCTTTGTAAATCAAGAAATCACCAAGGTCATCGGTAGAAAAGGAAACCGTACCGCGTACGGAATCTACGATTTCAACGGTTTCGCCGTGTGGGACCCTGAATCGATAGGCAGGTTTCTCACCGGAGGCCAATCGATCCGCAATTTCCTGTTTGGTCAGTAGACGGCAAGTTCCAGGGTATTGAAAGGGTTTGTTCTCTTGCTTGGCCTGTTCGCGGAGGTCGTCCAACCGTTTAGGGCTACAGAAGCAGGGATAGGCATTTTTTTGACGTAGGAGTCTTTGCAGTTGTTCTTGATGTATGTGGGATCGTTGGGAGGATATGTAGGGGCCGTAGTTACCACCTGCGTCAGGTCCCTCATCCCATTCTATGCCAAGCCATCGCAGTCCAGACAGAAGGGTTTCCTGTGCCTTTGCTTGGTTGCGTACCGTATCAGTGTCCTCTATACGTAGGATCATGGTTCCCCGATTTTGTCGGGCAAATAGGTAATTGAACAGTGCGGTACGTGCTCCCCCTATGTGTAGATGACCCGTGGGGCTGGGCGCAAATCGAACGCGGATATGCATGGGCTCATTCCCCCTCTGAATGGTTGGTGTGGGTATGGTATAGCACGGATACGTGTCATCCGAGGTATATCATTTTACCCGGTTTTTTATGGATTTTCGTCCTTAGGATAGGATGATGCACCCTTGTGCCTGCGTTTTTGGTTTCTTCCGGAAGATACACTATGCAATTTTATATAATTATTATCATAAAATGTTAAATTCATTGTTCTAATTGATTGTATCCCGTTCAAATCATCAGGAGGACCGGGGTTATTCCCCTGTTCAGTTCTCCAAAATGGAGAAATCGAATTCCATAAGGGATAATTTATTTTAATTTTATATTTTTATATACACATGATTGTATTTGTATTTTTTACGTTGTGGATTTTTGAGTTCCCTAGTCGTATGGGGCCTCATTTTCCCCCTCATAGGGGGGTGTTTTTCACAACGCCAAAACCTGCCCCTTTGCAAGGGCAGGTTTCCATACATGGTGTGGAAATGGAATCTGGAACTCCCCAATCCCCCGTGGTATTTTTGTGGGAGAGAAGTTGACTCATACAGGGATTCGCCCCGGGTATTTTACCATGGTTCTCTCCTTATTTTTTTGGGTTCTTGTGGGGGGACATCACCCAGGACGATTTTCTTGCTTTTCAATTCAGTTTTTCCCTGTGGGTAGTACCGAATGGTAATCTCCTCTCCTGCCCTACCGTGATGGTTCAAAAAGGACCTGAGATCCTGTGGGAAGTCGACTTTTCTGGAGGCTTCCCCTTTTTGGACATGGGTTATTATGTCTCCTTCATGCATACCATGTTTTTCAGCCGCTTGTCCGGGGGACACCCCGGTGAGGATACAACCCCGGTGGATCCCGTCGGGGACATTATAGGTGGAATTTATATCCGGAATAGATCCTAGCGTAACTCCCAAATGGCCCCTACGAAAGCGACCGTATTGCATCAAATCCTCTGCGACTTTTTTTACTAATTTGGAGGGAATAGCAAAACCGATTCCTTCTATTGCGATGCTTCCCATGGATCCATTGGATGATAATTTGATTGAATTGATTCCTACGACCTGTCCTTTGGAATCGATCAGTGGCCCCCCACTGTTCCCCGAATTGATGGCTGCATCTGTTTGAATGAGGTCGTCGATGAGTGAATCCTGGCCCTGTAGGTTCGTAGTAATGGGGAGTGAGGTGGCATTGCTTCCTCTGGGGAGACGGCTGATGATTCCGGCGGAATATGCTTGTCCGATCCCTAGGGGGATGCCGATAGCTACTACGGATTCTCCTTCTACTAGGGAATCGGAGTCAGTGAAGGTAGCCGACCCTAGGCCCTCAATGTTAGGGAATTTTACTTTGATAACAGCGAGATCCGTGTCTTCATCAGATCCCACCAAGCTAGCGGGTATTTTGATGCTTCCTCCTTTTCCGCTGAGGGTGAATACAGCAATATGCTGAGCTTCATCCACCACATGATGATTTGTGAGTATTATGGCTTCGCCATTTTCCTTCAGTCGAACGATGATACCCGATCCAATGCTTTTTGATCTTTTGGCGCCCTCTATCGAGCTAAAGGGGTGGAGCCGTTCAATGGAAAGGCCATCTCTTACAATTCCCACTACATAGGGTTTGGCTTTTTGAATTGCCTGAGGTATAGACCCACCGGTGGCTGTCTTTCCTGATACCGGTGAGGGGGTAGTTGAGTCCACGGTGGATAGCACTCGGTCCTTGCTGCTTCCTGTTATCCCATTCCATAAGATCAGTGTGACAAGGGAACCGGAGAGGGAGGAAATGAGTAGGTAGAGGATCAACCGTGGTCGATGATTGTTGCGGGGGGACTGATTCGTGTAAAAGCCCATGGTTACCCCAAATTCCTCCTTGTGTTTGTGTTGGTATAGAAAAATTCCCCCGTTTTGGGGTCGTAATCAGGGTATAGCCTCCACTGGTTACTGAAACACATTGTAACAGACGATGGGCTTAAATTTCCAATGATCTTTGTATTTGTCGTTTGTTTTCTACAGAACTCGGGTTCTTATTTCATGATTTTCCTTTTTCCTTATCCTCATTATGCATTCCAGGAATCTTGGCTTGGAACTGGACTGGGACCATTGGAGGGAATCTTTCTAAATCCAGAATTCTATCCATTGGATATTTTGAGATGGTTTGTTGAATGGGCAGTTCCTGTATAGTTTTTTGGAAAACTATTTCATCCTCACCTAGACTCGTTCTCCCATATTCCGCAGGGAAATTTTGTGCGAACAGTTTCATTTCCTCATATTAAAAGACTATGCAACCTGGACTTGTGCAAGGGCCCCCTGGCGGTTTTGATTCAGTGTCGAGTAGACCCACCCAGCATTTCAGCCGAGTCCCTTTGGACGACTTTTTGACACACGGTGCTGCTGCAGAAAGAAAAATAAAATTAACCCGAATGTTTCCTGTGGATTAAATGTTTTATAAAGAAAATTATATATTTTACTATATAATCATGTAAAAATTTATATAATTTTTACACCAGGACCCCTAAACCACCACAAATTCGACTTCTAGCCTTCTATTGAAATAATTTTTTATATATTTAATTATGAATTATTGTTTTCATTCATATCCTCCTCGAACTTTTTTTCGAAGATAATGAATGGCCATCGAGAACGATCCACTGTATTGTTTACAATATTATGTACGGGATTGGATATGGTCAGCTAGCTATGGTGGAAGGGCTACCTGAGGGGCGATAGGGGGATGATACAGGAATTGATAAGGAATGGTTACAGAAAGCGTATTCTAGATATCTATAGAGTCCCTATTCCTTCTAGACCCATTGTATGCCTCAGAATTACAAAACAGTGCGTCCTGGTGAACATTTTTTCATTAGTTTCTTAATTATTTCTTTTTTATATTATATAAAAATTATTTTCTTACGGAGGGACTGGCGAGGGAGTTGGGTGTTTTAGTCCCCCACTTGTTGCATCTAGACAGCAACCCCAAATTGTGTTGCTGCTTACACAATTCGAACGGGTCCTGTACGTCGTAGGCATTTTCTGCTACTAGGGCCTCGTGTCCCGAGGTGGATTCCCGGGTATCAATAAAGGCTTAGAAACCCTAATTTCGTCTAAATTCGTGGGTCCTATGGCTCATATCAGCGATATCTTTTCATCCGTTGTTGCTACTACTGTTACTTCTATTCTCCTGGGAAATGCCCTTATCATTCTGATTTGCTTGTCGACACAATCACTCGATCCAAGAAAAGATATTCTTTCTTTATTTCTTACAGTGTAACCCTTCGATTTTCCTCATTAATAATTTTCAATGAGTTGAAAATTATTAATATCACCGTTTTTACAATATATTTTATAGTTATTTTATCATACAAGGATTGACTAAACACTTTTAGTAATTCCTATATAATACCCCCGGTGGGGGTCATTGTTTTTCCTCCCGTCGTGTATGGAATGCGAAATGATTTTATCTATATTTTTATTTTTATAAAAAAAATAACTACATAACTTATCATTTTCACCCCCATTTTTGTTCTAACTTACGTTGCCCCCCTTCCCGTTTTGTTTGGGTGGATGTTTTCTCCCCTGGTATTGTAATTCTTTCTCCCACGCCATCGTATGGATAAAGGGAAGAGTTGGAACTGGGGGAAGGAGTTATTTGTCCCCCAGGAATTGCATCTTGCTTCTCTCATGTTGCAGATCGTTTTTTGTGAACGGATGTGAGATAGATGCCCGGGTAGGGGTGTTATCCTTACAACTGTGTTCATGCAGCTCTCGCGGTATTTTGCTAATGTGTGTCCTTGTAGGGGTAGTGAACGGGGAGGATGGATGTCTAGATACAGGTGGGGATGTTAGGTTGGTAAGCGATTGGTTTTTTCCTGGTTTTTTCATAACATCACTCATAGTCTGGTAATTGTAGGCGTACATTACCTATACCGCATGTTCATGGTTCTTATGAGGGTAGTAGTGGGGACTAGCAATGGGAATGATTTCCATAGGGTGGATTCATTATGTTGAAGGGATGAAATTCTGCAGTCCATTCCTTTTTATGGGACGGGAATGGATTGTAGAGGTGCTTGCCTGGTTGGGTTAGGTAGGGGGAAGTAACCACAGATATGTCTTCTATGGGGGGATGGGGCGTTTTTCCCCCGTGATTCGATAAGCCAGTTCGCAGGTGTTACATCCCTGGCTTCTATAGCGTTATTATATCTGATTGCCTGAAATGGTTGTGCTGGTACTGTTGCGTCCTCTTTGTTTGATGATAGGCCGTCCTTGTTTCCTTTCAATGCCCCCTTTGATATTCCATGGATAAGAACTCATCGCATAATAGGGTTACATTATGATTGCATTTTCAGGTCCCACTGCTGACATCCTTTATTGCTCGAAGAACCGTTTTTTAACAAAACTCAATTTTGTGACCATTGCAGGGGATCCTCTAGAATTTGGGGGTGAATCGTCTATAGGTTTAGTTACCTCATGGGGGGCGAAGGAAAAGCAAGTCAAAACCAGGTGCAGGGGGGATGAGGAGCGGGTCCATTGGGGGCGGGTGGTTTTCAAATTACCTAGTGCTCTTGCCGGTATTTGAGTATGTTGGTAGTGAAAAGAACAGTTCATGTCAGAATTCAGAGGAGCATGGTGGGTTTCCTCCCTGGATTGGGAATCGCAGGGGATGATTTATTTATCTATTGTGTCCGGGTGGATGTGGTGTAGGGGGCGGCATCGGTTTAGTCGAGGAGGGCTGGCATCTCAGCCAACCCTCTCACAGAACCACACGTACTACTCTCGCATTATGCGGCTCTTATGATCCCATAGGATTTTCCCCATTTCAAACACCAGTCTGGTGTCACGTTCTTTGTACCTTCCTCTGCTGTGTTCTATACGGGTTTCGATCCCATGTTGCCTGATCCAACTTGCGATCATCTCCTTATCGCAGATTGTGCGTCCGGTTAGACCCACCGGGCCTAACCCACGACCATCTCCTTGCTTCGGATTGTACGTTGGCTGGTCAGGCAGACCATTCAACCCCTTCGCTCCACCCTCATTACAAGGGTTTCTTCACTACTATGAGTTGATCCGACTCTGTTCACGGAAGCCTCGGTATACCCTTAGCCCTTTACGCCTGGCTAAGGCCAGAGGTGCCCGTGCGACAGTCTCTCGTGGTTCCCTATGAGGGCCTACATCAGGTTCATTCCATCTGTGTACCGGATGCCGTCAGGACAGTAGGTGGTTCGCCCTCCATGGCTTCGTTCCAAGGATAGGATCCGATACCCTTGTTTCGACATCAACTGCGCCTTTCGATGCTTTCCTCCGATGGTTCGCTTTACTAATTTCCCTGATTCACACCTGACAGGATTCTCTCGTCCTGCCTTTTCCTAGAACGCTCACCACCATTGCTCTTTACAACAGCAACACTGGGTGGTTTGAAACCTGCTTACCACTTGCCGGTTTCGGGGGGCCCCTCCCCCATCCCTCATAGAGCACGACACGACACACGGATCCTCTGCGTAATTTTTGGAATCTGTTGTGTAGGCATTTGGGTTGGTTTTCGGGTGTAAAAAAGCTGGGGGATCAACGATGTTTTGTGCACAGGGTTGCTCTGATCTGTGTAGTAGTCTACAAAATTTTTGTAGTGGGGGTGAAGGGATTGGTTCATTCCAACTTGGTTGGATTTGTAGTGGAGAAAATGGTGGGTCCTATGGATGATGCAGTAATTCTTGGGGGGTTTCCCCTTGTGGTTCATTATGTCCACATGGGTAGCGGGGATCACTAGTCAATCATTGGTCAGGCGATAAAGAACCAGGGGACCTGTTGTTGATGGAGTACTCTCCCATGTCGATTAGGATGATTCGTGCCTTGGGGGTTTCTCTTCTTCCGTGGTTCTTGTGTTCCATGGGTAGTGGGGATAGTTGTCAATCGTTGTTGGTTAGGCGGTAGGGAACCAAGAAACTCATCGCTGATGGGTGGATGATTTCCCCCTATCGATTAGGATTCGTGCCCTGGAGGGTTACCACCGGGGTGGCATTTCTTTTGCTATCATCGGTTGGAACGTTATAGTGCGGAAAAAAATTCTCCCTCCCTTGGGTTGTGGGATAGGGGCGAGAGTGGTAAGCGCCGTTTTTCCCCTAACCTTCCCGTTTTGGGTTGTGTTTTCCCGCTTATGGGGGATGGTTGTATAGGGGAAACCCCCTCGGTTCTCTGTATTCCACGGGAGTTCCTTGTAGGGTTTTCGATTCCCCCCAGATAGGAGGATGTAATAAGGGGGCGCCATGGGTCCCATGTTATCTGGGACATAAGGGGATTGGATGGATTATGATTTCCGTTCCATTGTAGTGGATTTGTCATAATGGGATATTGTCTGTATAGGGTAAACGCCTCTCTATTTTGTAGTAGCCTTCCCTTCCTTTCAGCATACCTTGGGGTAACAAGCAATGAAAAGAAGGGGGATGAAGTTGATGAGACGCCGTTATCAGCAGATAGCAAGCAAATGGAAAAAACATCAGGCACTGCTAAACAGTCCCTCTCTACATTACCACATCCCCGAGATGAGGCCCTTTACCCTCCAGGCATTGGAGTACCTGTTGTACCGTCACGGGGCGGCTTTTTTCAAGCCGGATCGGGGTGATGGCGGGGCTGGAATCGTTCAAATTCGCTTGGATCCCTCAGAAACGTCGCTATGGTTTCATCAGAACGGGGGGAATCGACAAATTCCGATATCGGAGGGATATCAGTGGTTGACTGGGGAGGCCAGGAATCGTGCCCACATCATTCAACAAAATATTTGTCCGATTTTCCATACGGGTCGTCCCCTTGATTTTCGTGTCCTCTTACAGCGAATCAAGGATTCATGGGAGGTTACAGGAATGTGTGCACGGATAGCTGCTAAGGGTGAGGTGGTTACCAACCTCCGTAGGGGTGGTCGCCCCCTCCCCTTGGATAGTGTGGTGGGGGGAGGGGCGGAGGGTGTTCACTGGTTACAGGGATCCTTGTCCCGATTAGGAGTGGAGGTTGCCAATACTCTGACTAGGACGTACCGTGGTTTGCGTGAACTAGGCCTGGATGTCGTGATGAATGATATAGGTAGAATGTGGATTCTTGAGGTGAATACGAGACCCCGATTCAATATTTTTCGTTTGCTATCTACACGGCAGACGTATCGACTGATTATGAGGAATCACCGTCGTATTTTGCATACCCCTGCAAATTAGTGAGATCCCTTGAATCGTTGGAACGTGTTTGGTTTGTGTCGCATAGACATAGTGTATTATTTTATGATAATAAATTTTTATATAATATGATCATTAATTGCAAGTAATTGTTTCATATTTTTTTTATAAAATTTTTAGAGATGATATGAAAAAGGGGGCATCGTATCTGGGGTGTATGAAGTGCTTGGTGTGGATAGTATATTTACGGAAATTTATCCCTATCCGATATGGTCAGAGTGGGGATGAAAACAGGGTTTATCGATAGATATAGGTCAACGACAAAGGGATGATGGATTGTCGGAATGGTCTCTCTTTATAGCAGTACGCAAATCATCCCAAAATTCGACAAACTTTTCTGTTGACGTAGATGTTTTAAAACTGTTACCATCTATATAAATCCAATAGGTGGAAAATTTTTTATAAGCAGTTCGGAGGTGTTGGACTATGTCCTCGATCACAGTGGGTGTATATTTAGGTAAAAAGGACCGTATTGTACGTTATTGGTATGAGATTCTCCCCAAAGGGCAGTTTCCGATGTTGGTGAAGTATTGTATGCAGTCCTATTTACTTCGTAAGAAGTTTTTCCCTCTCCATACCATTTGTGAGCCCCAGTGTTTAAAAGCCCAGATGGATATGCGCTCTGAGTATGTACCCACCCAGCGGAATGTTACCTTTACTCCGGAAGATGGTCTTGTCTATAAATGGGTGAAGGAATTGGAGAGTGGTTATCGCAGTGAGGAAATTAAGACCATTCTGCGGGAAACAGTGGTACATACTCTCCTGAGTGACAATAAGCTCAATTCCTCCTATCCACAACCGCAGGTGCAACCACAGCGAAGTTTGTCAGCGCCTAGTTTGCCATCACCCGTTTACAGTGTGGATCCACGTACGGGGCAGAGTATGGCTTATGGTACCCCCCCTGGTTATGCTGCTGAGGAAGCATCCACACCACAGCAACATATGGTTCCCAATTCGGTGCCCAACTCCGATACCATTCGGGGTGAAGATTCCCCGTATCAGACCTGGGACAAGCCGCCCAGTCAGCCGATTGAAACAGCCCCTATAGGCACCGCTACAGATCCGGGGTGTGATGTCCCTGGGAATCAGGGGATTGCAGGCAATTCCCGTGTTCGTCCCATTCTTTTATAATGTTCCCGCGGTTGGAGGGGAGGTTCTCTTTCTTTGTATGTTTTCATAGGGTTTCCAGGAAGTGAACGAAATGATATTCCCTGTTCATTAGGTGGAAAAGGTCAAGGTGACTCCCCTTTCCCTGTGTTCCCATGTTTCCTCCCCCTGTGGTGGGATTCCTGGGCAAGGTGTATGGATTCCGTTTGGGTTTGTGGGGGAGATAGGGATTGAGGTATAGATCAGAAAATTTTTTCTCTTCGCTATTCTCTTACTATGGAACCCAGAAGGAATGAATGGGTTTGTTGGGTCGTTACGGTGATTTATGGTTTTTCCTCCTTGTTTCCTCCCTAGGGATTCCGGGGGGGATGGACTTTTATTGTTGGTTGGTACTCATTGATGGGTCATGTACAGGCAGGTAATAATATGTAGAGCGCATAACGGGAGGATCCGATCAATCCACCTCAGCGGTGGGTTGTTTGGGTCCTTTTGATTTCCCCCTATAGTTCTCCTGTTTCTGAAGATCGCAGGCATATGTTCACCATTTTTTTCCAATCTTTTGTTCTTTCCCTGGTTTCCATGGAGCTGAGTGTATGGGGTTTCTCTCTATGGGTGTTGGATCAAAAGTTTCTAGCACAGGGTTTCTAAATCCTCGGGAACCTATTCATATTTTCGCATTATATGTTAATAAAAAATAATTATTGTCAACAAATCATCCTATTCATTCCAGTTTTTGGGACCTATGTAAAACATATCCCTATTTCCTGCGTTATTATGATCATCTCAGTACAGTAAGGGCTGGTTTGTCCTATTTCTATTATCATATGATACCCGTTTTTTCTGGGTGATTTGGTGATTGGTAAAAGGTGTGTGGACGATTCTGAAACTCACTGGGGGGGAAGGTACGTAGGGGTCAGGGACGAATTATATTATCATGGTTGCTAGGGAATCGGGGTATCAACGCACCCCTTTCAAGAAGGGGCATTTATAGCAGGGTTTGCCCTCGGAAAAACAGATGGTGCGGGAGGTCGTATAGTCCCCCTAGCATACCCCAGGGGGGTTTGTTATACCCCTGGAAACACATCCGACTCGGGGATTTTTACCTGTCCTTTGGTCCATGGAAGGGGTGCCAGGGGTTTAGAGGAAATTCTCACAGAGGGGGGCACGGGGAACGAGGGCTTCCCCTGTTCTTTTCTTACGGAAGGGTTGGGGCATTTCCCTTCCCAAGGGGCAAGGGGGCATTCCTACAGGGACTTCATCCAGTGGGAATCGTATGCTAGGCTGGGTTCAGAAAATATGGAGGTAGGTTCTTCGGGATCGATCTATAGGTGAGTGGGTCCCAAACTGCCCTAGCGTGGCTAATGGTAGGAGTTATAGGTTGTAAGTGACTGGGGAGAAGGGGGGGCGTGATCCTTTGTCAGATGAGGGGTAAGTATTGGGGGGACTGGCGTGAGCAAACTGGCCGGCGACGCACCGAGGGGAGCAGTTCATATCGAAACCGGATGGTGGATACGGATTTCCCTATCCCGAGGGAGGTTATGGGAGGACCTATCTACGGTTCTGTGACGACATGCATACGGTGTTATAGGACAGAAAATGGACTCAACATAGGTTTTTCTGTGCAACTGGGGAACCTGTCATATAGACATGCCTAGTGACTCATCACCATTGGGCTGTACACCATCCAAGGGATATAGGGGGGAGGCTGGTTTTGCACAACGGGGGCGGACTGGATTGTACTGGCTGTGGGCTTTGTAATGGGAGTGGAGCAAAGGAACCATAGGGCCAGCTCAAGGGACCAGCTCAGATGCATCTCTATCCCTTGACGAAGGGATGGGCACGGGATAGGGTCGGGTAAAACAGCTCCCCCTACCGGTGGGTATCTCATGGATTGATCTTAATTTCCTATTTTGGTTATAATTCTCGGTGTGATGTTTTCAGAGATCATACGTTCTTACGGGGAGGGAAGGGGAGAGGGGGGTTTTATGGACTATGGGGAGGTTGCTACTTATCCCTGGGTGGATAATGAATAGAATGGCAGTTCTTTTTGGGGATAGGGGATGGCTTTCAACTGTGGATTCAGACGTTGTGGAGTGGATATTGATTTCGGGTTTCCTGAGCGGTTTGTTTTGTTTACTTATGTCGCAGGAAGTAGCTGTGGTGCGGTTCTCGAGGTTGGGTTATACGATTGTCATAGGTATCATTTTGTTATTCCTTCATTGCATTCCTCAACGTTTGCCCATGTTATTCATCCATTGGGTGGTCGTAGCCTATCTATTGATGCGGACTCCCCCCTGGCGTTATCCAGGGTGGTTGGTAATGGGGATGACATGTTTGTATATTTTTCCAACCTGGATACGGGAGTGGGAAATCAGTGCATCATGGCATGTGGTGGAGACCATCCTGGTTGGTGGCCTCATGGGCTGTTTACTCTTCTTGTTACAAAAAATTCAGACTTTTCAATTCAAATTGATATCATCTATGAAGTCCCTTGTTGATCATCTACATCGGATGGCGGAACGCGTACAATTTCTCCATCGGGGGGTTATGATCCGGCGTCAGGTTCCAATGCAATCCCACCAGTGGACGTGGATGGAGGATGGCCACAACAGTCGTTCTTTCCTAGTCGCAGTAGATGCAATTTTGCAACAGGAGTCATCCTCGCCTTATCACATCCTTTGCCTTGATCAATATTCATGGCGTTTGTTGGTTCGTCGTTGGGATTTGTGTTTGGCTCCGGAGGGGGGGAAGAGTGGCCATGGTGGTGGTCCTACGCCGTGGCAACAATGTTTACCCAAACAAGCCCTGGTGGCCCCCGATGGTGATGATCGCATTGTGATAGGGTTTCTGGGGACTGGGCAGCAGTTGAAACTCTGTCGTGAGACGCTGATTCATCGTCTCCATTATTGCCACCGCCATCACGGATATCAAGGTGATTTTCTTCGTTTGCCTGCCTGTATCGGTGCAGCTTCCTATCCTAGGGAGGGGAGGGCGTCACTTGACTTGGTACAGCTGGCACGGAAGCGTTTGGATACACAACGGCGCTACCAGTGGAGGCGTGAGGTAGAGCGGCAACGGCAGTTGGAAAAACTCTCGTCTGTGGGTCAGTTGGCTGCTGGTTTGGCACATGAGATTCGTAATCCATTGACCTCCATCCGTGGTTTTTTACAGATTGCTGCTGCGGAATCGGTTTCACTAAAAAAATGGGAGTCCATTATGTTAGGTGAGATGGATCGTATCAATGATTTGCTTCGGCAGTTTCTCAAGCTGAGTGAAACCAAACCTGTACGTTTCCATCGTTTTCTGTTGGATCAGCTTATGCATGATGTATTGAGTCTATTGCGTCCCAAGGCGTTTTTGATGGGTCACGAACTAGAGGCTCTTTCGCCGGGTTATTTGGTTGAACTTGTTGCTGATGCGGAGCGTATCAAGCAGGTATTGATCAATCTCATTCAAAATGCATTGGAGGCTTTCCAACGAAAGGGGAAGGTGGAGATTCGTTGGAGTAAGCAACACGACCAGGCAGTGATTCAAATTGGTGATGATGGAAATGGGATTGATCAAGTGAATCTGACGAGGATTTTTGATCCCTTCTTCACAACAAAGCGCGAGGGGACGGGAATGGGCTTGGCAGTGTGTCAGCGTATTGTACAGGATCATGGTGGGCAGATTCACGTGACGAGTCGGATGGGTGTAGGGACCACGTTTACAATCCACCTCCCTCTTACGAAACGGCATATGGAACCTTTGCCAGCCGTGACGCAAGCTACTTTCCCAAGGGGTTTGGCGAATGCGGCTTTTGCTTGGGCGTCCTACGAGAGTGAGGTACAATGAAGGGTGGCGGGCAATATTTTAACCATTAGGGGGGTGAGTTAGGTGAGTGAAAAGCGGCGTGTCCATTTTTCCATTCTAGGGGGTAAACGTGATGAGAAAGGGCATCCCCCTCCCGGGCCTGCTGGTTTGGGAACCCTGAATCTATCCCATATGTCGGCGATTCTTCTGACGGAAACGAGTGCCGAGGTAGATATGGGTCTCATACATGCTAAAAGCCGTGTCGAACGGGGTATTCGTTTCTCCAGGGATCGTGAGAGTGTTGGGGAGAATTATCAGCGTTATGGGGTTGTTTGGGTTACCGTAGATGACTATCCCTCGGGGAGAGGTTATGCGGGCGTGACAGCCTGTACGATGCTGATCAATGCTGGGTTGAAGAAAGGTTATAAAAATCTCCCCGATCACGTGAATAGTATGGGTGATTCCCTCAAAGGGAAAATATCTCTCGATCCCCTGACTCCGTTAGAGGGGGAACAGTTGATGCTCTTCCTAAGAAATGATAAGCGGGATCTCTGGGAAAACAGTCCTGCGTCCGTTCGTGGATCACTGGTCTCTTGCTGCCCTAAGGGATAATTTTTTCATTAGGGCATTTTGAAGGCATGCGGTGAAAATATTGTTGTGTACTTATAGGGAATTCTATAAATAATGGTGATGGCAGTGTCACCATTCCAATCATCTCATTTTTCTACTCCCTAGTATCCACTACACTAATAATAAAGTTTTAGGTAAATAAAATAATTTGTGGTGTTATGCGGAAAGGAACGATCTGATAATTCCCGCCCAGAATATCCGTTCTGGGAATTTGGTTTTTCCCTCGACATAGGGGCCCAGTATTTTGGCTAATCCTCTTGCGTTGGAGGGGGTCTGGCATTTCAGTCAACCCTCTCACAGAACCACACACACGTACTACTTTCTCATTATGCGGTTCCCATGGGATTTTTTCCCATTCAGTGGTACCCCAGTCTGGTGTCACGTTCCCCATACCTTTCGCGTATTGTATCTGTCCGGGTTTTGATCCAATGTTGCTTGGTCCAACTTACGATCATCTCCTTATTTCAGATTGTACGTTGGCTGGTCCAGCCGGTCCTCCTGCTCCATCCTCATTACAAGGGTTTCATCATTACTGTGAGTTGATCCGAGCTCTGTTTACGGAAGCCTTGGTATACCCACTTATTAGTCCTTTCCTGGCCTTATCCGGGTTCGTACGACAGTTTCTCGTGGTTCTTCCCTATGAGGAGGGCCTAAATCAGGGTCCTTCCTTCTGTGTACCGGATGTCTCCAGGATGGTGAGTGGTTCGTTTCTCTATGTCCCTTATGGCCTCGTTCCAAGGATAGGTCTCTCGTCTGTTCTGTGGTTCCCATCAGCCCATAGTTGCCATCACGGTTATTCCTATTTTTCTGTGAAAGCCCTTATCATTCCGAAGGGTGGCAGTATCTTGCGTTCGTTTGCTTATCGATGCAATAACTTAATTTAACTTTTTAAAGTATAACCTTAGAAAAACACACACCTATGGGTGTGTGTTTTTCTTATTTTTCTATTATAAAAATAAATTATTTTAATGGTACTATGATAACTGAACTATGTCCATTGTACTACCGGATATAGTTACTGCACTAGATCCAGTATTCACAACATTCAAAGTATCTCCCGCAACGGCATCGAAAATAACCGGCGCTACTAGGAGACCAACAACCTGATTCCTAGTGATGGCTCCTCCATTGAGTTGCACTTCCAAGGTAACAGAGCTGGACAAAAATGTGGACAGAATCGCTTGATAGGCACCTGAGGATGCCAGTGTGAAGTTGGGAGAAGGTGTGGTAATAGTAATAGAAGAACCATTGGAGGTAGGAACAAGGTCAAAAGTAATGCTCCCGCCAACTGGGACACTTATATCCCCGCTTTGTAGGGCATGAATATTGTTGGCAGTGACTGTCGGCCCAGTTATACCCGTAGCACCTGTAGCTCCTGTGGCACCTGTAGCCCCTGTAGCCCCTGTAGCACCTGTGGCACCTGTGGCACCTGTGGCACCTGTAGCACCTGTATCGCCTGTGGCACCTGTGGCACCTGTGGCACCCGTATTGCCTGTAGCACCCGTATCGCCTGTAGCACCCGTATCGCCTGTAGCCCCTGTGGCACCTGTAGCCCCTGTAGCACCTGTAGCTCCTGTGGCACCTGTAGCCCCTGTAGCACCCGTATCGCCTGTAGCCCCTGTGGCACCTGTGGCACCTGTAGCCCCTGTAGCCCCTGTAGCACCTGTATCGCCTGTGGCACCTGTGGCACCCGTAGCACCCGTAGCACCCGTGGCACCTGTAGCACCCGTATCACCTGTAGCACCCGTGGCACCCGTATCGCCCGTAGCACCCGTATCGCCTGTAGCACCCGTATCGCCTGTAGCCCCTGTGGCACCTGTAGCCCCTGTAGCACCTGTGGCACCTGTAGCACCTGTAGCACCCGTATCGCCTGTAGCACCCGTATCGCCTGTAGCCCCTGTAGCACCTGTGGCACCTGTAGCACCTGTAGCACCCGTATCGCCTGTAGCACCCGTATCGCCTGTAGCACCTGTGGCACCCGTATCGCCCGTATCGCCTGTAGCACCCGTAGCACCTGTAGCACCTGTGGCACCTGTGGCACCTGTAGCACCCGTGGCACCTGTAGCACCCGTGGCACCTGTAGCACCCGTATCACCTGTAGCACCCGTGGCACCCGTATCGCCCGTAGCACCTGTAGCCCCTGTGGCACCCGTATCGCCCGTATCGCCTGTAGCACCCGTAGCACCTGTAGCACCTGTGGCACCTGTAGCACCCGTATCGCCTGTGGCACCTGTGGCACCTGTGGCACCCGTATCGCCTGTAGCACCTGTAGCACCCGTGGCACCCGTATCGCCCGTAGCACCTGTAGCCCCTGTGGCACCCGTAGCACCCGTATCGCCTGTAGCACCCGTATCGCCCGTAGCACCTGTAGCACCTGTAGCACCTGTAGCACCTGTAGCACCTGTAGCACCTGTATCGCCTGTGGCACCTGTGGCACCTGTAGCCCCTGTGGCACCCGTAGCACCTGTAGCACCTGTAGCACCTGTAGCACCTGTATCGCCTGTGGCACCTGTGGCACCTGTAGCCCCTGTGGCACCCGTAGCACCCGTATCGCCTGTAGCACCTGTATCGCCTGTGGCACCTGTGGCACCTGTAGCCCCTGTGGCACCCGTAGCACCCGTATCGCCTGTAGCACCCGTATCGCCTGTAGCCCCTGTGGCACCTGTAGCCCCTGTAGCCCCTGTGGCACCTGTAGCACCTGTATCGCCTGTGGCACCTGTAGCTCCTGTGGTACCCGTATCGCCTGTAGCACCCGTATCGCCCGTAGCCCCTGTAGCCCCTGTAGCCCCTGTGGCACCCGTAGCACCCGTAGCACCCGTATCGCCTGTGGCACCTGTAGCACCTGTAGCACCTGTATCGCCTGTGGCACCCGTATCGCCTGTGGCACCCGTATCGCCCGTAGCCCCTGTAGCCCCTGTAGCCCCTGTGGCACCTGTAGCCCCTGTAGCACCTGTAGCACCTGTAGCACCTGTAGCACCTGTAGCACCTGTAGCACCCGTATCGCCCGTAGCACCCGTATCGCCCGTAGCACCTGTAGCCCCTGTAGCCCCTGTAGCCCCTGTAGCCCCTGTAGCCCCTGTAGCCCCTGTAGCACCCGTATCGCCCGTAGCACCTGTAGCACCTGTGGCACCTGTGGCACCTGTAGCCCCTGTGGCACCCGTATCGCCCGTAGCACCCGTATCGCCCGTAGCACCTGTAGCACCCGTATCGCCCGTAGCACCTGTAGCCCCTGTGGCACCTGTAGCCCCTGTAGCCCCTGTAGCACCTGTATCGCCTGTGGCACCTGTAGCACCTGTAGCACCTGTATCGCCTGTGGCACCCGTATCGCCTGTGGCACCTGTAGCACCTGTAGCACCTGTATCGCCTGTGGCACCCGTATCGCCTGTGGCACCCGTATCGCCCGTAGCCCCTGTAGCCCCTGTAGCCCCTGTGGCACCTGTAGCCCCTGTAGCCCCTGTAGCACCTGTAGCACCTGTGGCACCTGTAGCACCTGTAGCACCCGTATCGCCCGTAGCACCCGTATCGCCCGTAGCACCTGTAGCACCTGTGGCACCTGTGGCACCTGTAGCCCCTGTGGCACCCGTATCGCCCGTAGCACCCGTATCGCCCGTAGCCCCTGTAGCCCCTGTAGCCCCTGTAGCTCCTGTAGCTCCTGTGGCACCTGTAGCACCCGTATCGCCTGTAGCCCCTGTGGTACCCGTATCGCCTGTAGCCCCTGTGGCACCCGTATCGCCCGTAGCACCTGTAGCACCCGTATCGCCCGTAGCACCTGTAGCACCTGTGGCACCTGTAGCCCCTGTAGCCCCTGTAGCCCCTGTGGCACCTGTGGCACCTGTGGCACCTGTAGCCCCTGTGGCACCCGTAGCACCCGTATCGCCTGTAGCCCCTGTGGCACCTGTGGCCCCTGTGGCACCTGTAGCCCCTGTAGCACCTGTAGCACCTGTGGCACCTGTAGCACCTGTAGCACCCGTATCGCCCGTAGCACCCGTATCGCCCGTAGCACCCGTATCGCCTGTAGCCCCTGTGGCACCCGTATCGCCTGTAGCACCTGTAGCACCCGTATCGCCTGTAGCACCTGTGGCACCCGTATCGCCTGTAGCACCTGTGGCACCTGTAGCACCCGTATCACCTGTAGCACCCGTATCGCCCGTAGCACCTGTAGCCCCTGTTGTTCCCGTAGGTCCTGTTGGTCCAAAAGAAAAATCAGGGTTCGGAATCGATGGCCCGGCAACTCCAGGGGGTAAGGGATCTAAAAATTCTAGGTCGAAGTTTGTTTTAAGGTTATTATCCATGGACAATTTTTTCTCCTCTTTTATCATAATATAGTAAACTACTAATTTACTTTAATTTTGTAATAATATAATAGGCGTAAGACAATACCACTAATTCACATTATGAATAAATATATTAAATCGCGAGGGCTACTATAAAAAATAACTTATTATTTTTATAGTATAAAATATAGGAATAAAATTAATAATGTTATGATGTTTACACCAATAACGTTTACGGTGTTGTTTTCTGTTATGAATTACAATTATTTTATATTTAAAGGATAGACTAGATTGAGAACTCACTGCCTTTTCATAATTATTTTTTTATTCAGTTGATTTTACACGAGCTCTTGTCAGAGGGTATCTTTCTCATTAATTTATAAATATAGTTAATAAAAATTATATTATGTATAGAAATAGTGATAAAGATAAAAATTAATATGGTAACTTGCGCTGAACTGTTGTGTCCTTCTATAAGATCCCTTCCCCCTCCTGAATATTCTTTTGTTCAGTTGAGTCTTATCCCCATTAAGGGTATGCGGGCTATTGTAGGCCCGGGTCAAGGGGGAATGATTATTATTATATCATCTACCGAATATTCACTCATAAAATAGTAGGTTTCCCTATAAACCCATATCAATCCGCCAAACAAAATACTTTCTTCGGGAGTGGACCCTTGAATTTCGAAAATGACCTTCCATATTTTTTTTTGGATTGTTCTTTTACAAATCCTTCTATACCTGAACGCCCCCCCATTTTTGGGCTCCCCCATAAAGATCATGGGACTGCTTCGTACCAATCCATGGAGCCCATATTCATATATAGATGTTATTTAATTTTATTATATAATTATTAGGAATATATTTCGTAATAAGTTTGAATTTTCCTGCAATAGATTTAGTGCTAAGAACATTGTATACATAAAACATTACAATATAAAAATATTGTTATTTTTATAAATATATTACTTTATGAGTACAAAAAATCATGAAGCACCCTTAGGATTGGAATCCAATGGGATTTGTTAGGAGATTATATAATCCAAGGAATAACTGGTTCCATGATCCCTGAGAGGATTTAGAAATGGAATGGGGTAAGGATTTTATTCCTAGATTCAATTCGGAATAATTACGCCTCCTCCGTATACAGTTCCTATTACGCATAATGCAGGTACTGTGTCTTCAAGCGGATCGTTTACCTTGACAGTTTCCCAGTAGAATGGCTATAAAGTCATCCACTCATTCATACTCTGTGCCCGGGTTTTATGTCCTCATGCAATTTTCTGCTTCTTATATTGGTCCTAATAGATGATACACGGTGAACCTGTCCGCATAATAGATTCCCAGGTGGCTCAGGAGAACCATCGAGTCTATTTCACCCGTATACCCGCCGGGGAAACAGTAGACAGGTCCTCCTCTATAGCTTAGTCGACAACATCCGAATTGGTGTGTACATTTTTTAAAAGTAATTTTTTAGTATTCATGATCAAAAAAATATCATAAGGATCATTTCATAGATAGTGTAAAAAATATTATATATAGATAAAAGGGTCATTCATACGTACGAGAATTGGATTACGTACTGTCAACTATTAGTATCAAACTCCCATCGTGTCTTGAATAAAAATATCGTTATTTTTCCATTTATTTCTTTTTTTATTTTTTGTATCCTTTTCTTTTATAGGAGATGAAGAGGATATCTCCGACGTTCCTATACGGGTATCCCCGGATATAACTTCAGAGAACGGATTTTTTTCTTCCGGATAGGAAGAGAATGAAGAGGGGGGTGATTCCACAGTAGGGGAATTGTTCTGTATGTGGGAATTAGTAGAACGGTTGGAATGCTTGGAAGCTGATTTTTTTCCACTCCCGAAGAGTTCATTGTGAAGGCCCCTCAACTTGTCAATGTCTTCATTGAATTGTTTTGCGGCTTTGCTCGCTTCCCCGAGGTGATTGTTTGCTACACGGAACTGGTTTTTTACCTGTCTAGGACTTGTATTCCGTACCCTGTCCCCAGTGTAGGACCATTTCTGAAGGGGATTCCAAATCTTCCGTTGTAGGAAACCATCCTGTTTACTATCCAATGAATGCCCTTGTCCAACTAAGGGAGAATATTTTTTTTGAACTTCTTGTATCTCATTTTCCATATTTAATAATTCCGAACCTTTTTTGTTGATTTTATTCAGTGAATTTTTTATTTTTTTTTCTTTTATTTTATTCCCATCCAGATGTTCTTTAAGATCACTAATGTCTTTATAAACCCCATCTAGCATGGGTACATATTTTTCTTTTATTTTCCCCGTTTCCTTTGTCGCTGGATCGACATGGGGACCCATCTTCTTCCAACTATCATCCCTTTCTCTTATTTTATCCTTCATAAATCTTATGGGATGGAGGAATGCCTTCATGCCTCCAACCTTTTTTCCTTCTATCTTTATAGCCTCATTATGAATTACCAATCCTGTTTTTGAAAAATCACGTGCATTTCCCAATTCATACCTCATCAATCGGCAATTTTCACCTAAACAATTTGTAAAATTTTTAATATTATTAATTTTTTCTTGACTTATGGGCCGCTTCTGAAATGGATTCCGGAAGAATGAAATCTTATTCCCAGAGGTACCCTGACCAGAAGAGTTGGCTACAGGGGCAGTCCCTGCGATCGCTGCTGAACTTATGGGCCGCTTCTGAAATGGATTCCGGAAGAATGAAATCTTATTCCCAGAGGTACCCTGACCAGAAGAGTTGGCTACAGGGGCAGTCCCTGCGATCGCTGCTGAACTTATGGGCCGCTTCTGAAATGGATTCTGGAAGAATGAAATCTTATTCCCAGAGGTACCCTGACCAGAAGAGTTGGCTACAGGGGCAGTCCCTGCGATCGCTGCTGAGGCAGGAGGGAATACTGTTCCAATAATCACACATAGGGAAAGCAGGTAGGAAAAAATAACAATTTTGGAAAGGGGATATCTCTGAAAAAGTATCGTTGGGGCTTCGTTTTTCATATTCTGTTCGTTTTTCATATTCTGTATGATCCTTTCTGACTTGTACTTTAGTAATTAATTTATTAACTACAATTATACAACAAATAATTTGTTTGTAAACAATTATACACAAATATAAAATAATTTGACAAAGGTATTGATTATAAAATAGGAGGAATCCCCCATTCAGAGGGACCATCCCCATTACTGAGTTACATTTCCCCTAATTCTAGAGATAGGAATCCACTATGAACCCAATCGTACACTATTGGAAAACATCTCTCCAAAAATCACGCAATGTTTCCCATAATGGTTTTTCCCCCCTGTTTACTGATGGGTGGGTATGCAATAAACACATTTGTTTTGGCTCTGTACCTTCGACAAAATACTCCATATACGTGTGTGGACAATAAGGAGTAGCTTGTTTACCAGTTCTCGCATCTATCCAGACCCGTTTCACACCGGCAGGGGGGGAAAATGCAACTGGTTCTTCCTGATGTGTGGCATACCTCATAAAATCAGCCCATATATGTTGCCCCAGCTGGATGTGTTCTGCCGTGACAGGCTCATTGTGATCGTATCCCACCCAGGTTGTCGCTACCATTCCCGGGGTAAAACCCGCCAACCATCCATCCCATGGGGTCGAACCCGTCTTTGCTGCCACATGATCAGGAACTTGATCAGCAATTGCATACGCTGTTCCCCCGGGATGGAAAACACTCCCCAGCAACTTTGTCAATACATAGGCATTTTGCTCGGAAACTACACGCTCCTGCTGCGGTCTGACGGAATAGAGGACACGACCCAACGCATCCTCCACCCTCGTAATCAATTGTAATGGACGATGGATGCCCTGCGCAGCTACCGTAGTATAAGCTTCGGTTAATTCCCATGGGGTCACACCATAACTCCCGAGTGCTAGGGAGGGGGTTGGTTGTATAGGACTCACAATTCCCAGGCGCCTTGCAAAGTCTATACTCTCCTCTCCACCCAATCGAAAATAGGTATTCACGGCATAGATATTATCCGAATGAGCAATAGCCTCACGCATAGTAATTGGACGATTTGCGTAGCGGTGTTGATAATTTGCCGGTTGATAGGATCCACCTTCGTAGGAAAAAACAGTAGGAACACTATCCATCTGCGTTACCGGTGTAAAACCCTTTTCCAGGGCAAGTAGATAGAGAAATGATTTAAAAGTAGAACCCGGTTGGCGTCGCGCAAAAACTCGATGATAGGGTGCCTTGACCGGATCCCGGCCTCCTACTAAAACCCGTGTAGCCCCTACACGCGGATCAACAGCCACCAAAGCACCTTGTAAACCCCCATATTTTTCTATATAATTAGCAACGATTGACTCTGCTTTCCTCTGCAAACGCTCATCAATCGTTGTATAAATCCGCAAGCCACCCTGACTAACTGCCTCTTCATTCAATCCTAACAATCGTGTCACTTGTGTTAGAATGGGTCCTCGTACATAACTGGCGGGGGAGCCATGGGAAACCGGAGTGAACTTTAGGTTTAATTTTTCTAAACAGGCCTCCCTTACCTGCTGTGGGGAAACCATATGATATTTTTCCATCAAACTCAGTATGTATTGCTGTCTCGAATGAATTCTCTGCCAATGTTGGTACGGAGAATAATGAAGTGGACCACGTGGTAGGGAAGCTAAAAAGGCTGATTCTGCCAATGTAATGTCGTATACCGACTTCCCAAAATAAATATTGGCGGCCCGATTGATCCCGTAGGCTCCTTGCCCATAATATACCGTACTGAGATACATTTCTAACAGCTTTTCCTTGTCCAGTTGTATTTCCAACTGCAGGGTATAAATAGCCTCTCGTAGTTTGCGCCACCATGTGCGTTGATGATCCAAATACAAATTACGGGCTAACTGCTGTGTAATGGTACTGGCCCCCTCCACTATCCCCCCATGACGCAAATTGTTCCATAACGCGCGCAGGATCCCACGCAACGAGAAACCAAAGTGTTGATAAAAGGAACGATCCTCTGCAACCAGGGTGGCCAATACTACAGCATGGGGAAGACGATTGAGTACCACCGATTCACGAAGGGGACCTGACCCCAGTTGATCAAAAACTTTACCATTGGCATCATAAATTAAGGAAGGGGATTTCGTCGTCGCTGCAGGCAAGGGTGCTATGCGAAGATACGAAACAAGGGAGAAAAAAAACACGACAAATCCCACTATACTCCTCCATAGGAGACTTTTCCCTACTCCTCCGCTCCACCTACTGGTCCACATTTTCTAACCACCCATTCCCTTGTCTTCCATTCCATAAATCTTCTTGTTGATCACTTTAATGTATATTATGCAGAATTATATAAACGATTATTCACATGAAATACCCAGAGACAGTCCATCTGTGATTTTTATTGGAAAAGGAAGTTCGGGGGATGAAGGAATCATAGAAATTACCGATGAATTTCCCATTGGTGCTGGAAAAATATTCCCTTGCGTTTGCCTCTTCCCTTTTCCCCTCCCTCAATGAATCTTCTGCGATCCTTTTCAATCCATTGGAAATGCTGCCCAAATATCTGATAATTCTTAAAATATAATCATTAGAATCATCAATAAAAAACTCTATATGGATCGCATATTCGGTGAAGAACAGGCCGAGGAGGATGAAAACCAAGTCTATATCAGAAGGTTGATTCGTACCCACCATGGATAATAGACGATTCTGCAAGTAAGTTTCCCTTTGTTCTATTCCCTCTGTTTCGTAGTCATTGGGTATTGTGTTACAATGTTGGGAAGCCATCTGTCCTCTTGTCCCCTTATATTTTTTGTTTGAATAAGGAAGATTATACAATAAGGACAGATGGCTTTTCCATTATCTTTTACCATGTTTTTTAACCAACAAGATTTAATTACCGTGTTTTTATACATAATAATCTAAATAAACTGTTTATTATGGAATATCGTACTGATCCATTTCCTGGGGATGCATTGGATGAAAGAGCAAGTACTATCAAATAAACCTACTATATTTATTAAATTTTATTATAGATTGGTGGGAAACCGAATTTTGGAAAAAATGTTCTGGGCGGTACTTGTCGGATCGTTCCTTTTTGCGGTAGCACCAAATATGGAAAATTGATCCCACCCCGTATCGCCACAGGGGAGATATTGAAGTATTAAACCGTGATGGACCAGAAACCATGGGGGGGAGCCGTTCCATAATAAGGGGTATCGGTGGTTTTGCCGATCATGGCCGTTGAATCAAAGAAAATAGATCGTTACAATGGGGGGGGAGTTTCGGCCGTTCTGTTCGCTATGTGAAAAAGTTTTTTCGTTTTCCTAGGGTGTTTTCAGGGGGTAAAACCGGGGTAGATCGTTTTTTCGACTGTGTTCTCTGGGTTTCTTGGGAATAGTCTGTTTGAGTCGGGGGTGAGTGCAGTT
Source organism: Pasteuria penetrans (assembly GCF_900538055.1). NCBI lineage: Bacteria > Bacillati > Bacillota > Bacilli > Caryophanales > Pasteuriaceae > Pasteuria > Pasteuria penetrans. Next base: position 371,312 of record NZ_UZAC03000001.1, on the reverse strand, counting down.
CTTATGAAGGGTCCAAGGGAGGACGATGTAGATAGAGATGAGAGCGGGGGGGGAAATAGTTCCGAAGAGGTTCCCCAGTCATCGTCGTCCGAAAAATCACCGTCTGATTCTTTGGTGGGTTCGGGCAAGGTGTCTTTCCGGGATTTAGAGAGAAAGGGGAGGAGGAAGAGAGGCCAACCTGTTGCAGGGAAGAAGAAAAGGAAGCACAATGAAAAACGCTCGAAAAGACATCCATCGAGGCATCAGGAAGGACAGGTGGGGACAGTGGCCCAAACGGGTGTAAAGAATCATGAACAGGACTCTATGGCTAGTGATCGGGGAGTTTTAGAGGGTGATGACCGCCCTAGGGGGGATAACCCCGAGGAAGGATCCATACAGGAGGGTTCCGTCTCCCACGATTTTTTGGGGACCTCGCAGGCGGATACAGGGTCTGATGCTTCGGGGGTGTCCCCCAGTTCGGGATTGGACTCCCCTGGGGATGACCGTGGTCTTGCATCGGATGGTTTCCTGTCTGGTGGGTCTACAACGGGGAGGACAGACAAAAAAACGGAAAATGGATCACTTGATGAGGTACCCCAACCCCAAGCCCCATTGGATCGTATCCGTGGTAAACGATCGGAACGACTGAATCCTTCGCCATCATCGGATAGTGAGAATCCCCCATCATTGGTGCGCGAGGGGGAAGGGGCGGTGGGGTCATCGGAACCAACTTCCTCTCCTGCGGTGGGGAAGTTGACTTGGAGTGGGGAAGAGGAGCCTGATTCCCGGACTGAGGTGAACCTGAATCTCAGTACGGATGGATTACTAAAAAATTCTGAAAGATTCAAACAGGATCCCTTCCCTCAGGATGCGTCCTCTTCAAGGTCGAAGCGGGGGGCATCGGAAGGGGTGCGTGAGCGCGAGTTGCATCAATCCCCATCGTCGATGGTTCAGCCGCGTTTCATGAGAATTCTTTTCTGGACTCTAGGTGCATCGGTGGTTCTATTGGTTGTATGCATTATGGTAGGTTATGTGATCTTGGGTGGCGAAGGGGGATTTTTGGGTGTTTTTGATCCAGATGCCTGGGCGCGTGCGTACAATTTTATATTTGGTTGAGGCGTGTGATTTTGGTATTTTAGGTCTTCTTGCTTAGTAAGAGGGTGGAGCCGTGAATATACCCAATCTCTTAACTGTGTTCCGTTTATCCCTGATACCCGTCTATATTTTCATTTACCTTTCTGGTCATTCATACCGTATTTTTTGGTCCATGATTGTGCTTTTTACAGCTGGGATAACGGATATTGCCGATGGTTATTGGGCACGGAAAACCAAGCAAGTGACGGAGTTAGGAAAAATTTTGGATCCTTTGGCTGACAAACTCATGGTGACAGCTATTCTCTCCTGTTTTGTTCCCGAGAAGAGAGTGACGTTGTGGGAGGCTGGGGTTGTCGTGTTCCGGGATGTGGTAATGATTCTTTGTGCTGGTGTTTTCCGTTGGCGAGGGATGAAGACAGTACCGGCCAACTGGTGGGGTAAGGGTGGTACACTCCTGCTCTATTTTGTTCTCTTTGGATTTTTGCTGAATTGGCCTTATATGCACAATCTCCTATGGGTGGTTGCGTTGGTATTATATATAGCGGCCTGGATTTATATACGGGAGGTCTATAGGGTCAATGCCCTGGATCGTCATCGCTTTCGGTAGGGGACTATAACACGTCCCTTCTTTTGAAATAGCGGCAGGTTGAAGCAATCAAAATAATGTAATAGGTACTAACAACGGCAAGGGCCCAGTCAGAAGGCCCCTTTTCGTATTCCATTGGGTCTGTGTAGGTAAAGAGCAGGTAGTCAGCTAGACCCTTCCAGGGAGTAGTCCGTATATAACTGGCCAGGGGTTTCCCTCCGATTGTGGCTAGAGTAACGACGCTGATCGTCATGCCCCCGCTGCGAAAGAACGTGGCAAGGGAGAAGGCGAGTGTGGTCATCATGAGAACGAGAACAAGGTAGTGACCCATGGAAAGGAAGAGATAGGAAAATCCCGGTATGGTTACCACATGACCTGATTGATACGAAAGTTGGTCCCCGGCTGCTTCGCTAGGGCCTAGGATCAGGGTGGCAGCCATCAGGGTGTAAAGGAAGGCAACGAAAAAGCATCCGACCGCAAAAGTTAATGAGGCAAGGTATTTGGCGAGTAGGATGATGACACGGTTGGCGGGGCGGATCAGGAGTAGTTTGATGGTTTTGTCAGAAAATTCCGTTGATATACTTTCGGTGGCAACAATGCCGGCCAGGATAGCTACAACATACAGGAGGATGGTGTGGGATTCATAAAAACTTTGGGTCTTCGAATGTTTTATATTCATCTCCAGTTTTTTATCGACCATGGATCCACTAGGGGGAAGGTTATGGTTGATGCGATAAGTGGAGATGGCTATGTTTTCCTGTAGTTTCCCTTTTTCTTCAGTAGGGGTGCTAGGGGAGGAGAGTAGTTGTTTCTGCTCGTTGATTTGTGTTTGTAGGACCCCCTTCCAGTCCGATGGGGGTGTTTTGATTGTGTTGGCAGAGATCATGCTGAGGAGAGTGCCGCAGAGAGCAAGGATGCCGATCATGATCCATGCGCGGGGTCTTATGTAGATTTTGATGATTTCATTGACTACGAGTCCCCTGAGCATCTTCTCCCCCCTCTCTGGCCTAACGTCGTCGTCTACTCAATGGTTGGTTTTTACCTGAAGGATGGTTTTTCTCTTTCTCCTCCTGGTTGGCTTCCAAAAAGCGTTCTTCGAGGGATTTTCTGGCCACCTGAACCTCATAGACAAAAAATCCAGAGGCCACAAGATTACGGTTGATTTCGGGGATCTCCCGGCGTGGTATGGTTAGCATGAGACGATTTTTATAGGTCTCAAAGTTACGTTGCTTTAGGATTTTACGTAGCCTGGGCTTGGACAGAAGGATGGGCTCGATGACGAATGTTACTGCTACAGGGGTGTCGGTGTCCACGGGTTCATGGAGGGATTGTTCCCCCAGGAGCCGCCCCCTTTTCATGAGAATGATCCGATCGCACATGGCTTCCATTTCTGCCAGTAAATGGCTAGAAACGAGGACAGCCATTCCCATATCATGGGCTAATTTTTGTAAATGTTGGCGAATCTCTCGGATACCAGCAGGGTCCAGGCCATTGGTTGGTTCATCGAGAATGAGTAGGGAGGGCTGGTGGAGTAGGGCTTGGGCCAAACCTAGCCGTTGTCGCATTCCCAAGGAGTAATTTTTTACCCTACGGTGAATGCTCTTTTTCAAGCCCACTAGATCAATCACATCGCGAATGCGGTGTTGCCGTAGTCGGTTTCCTATGCCTGACATACGGGCGTAATGCATAAGGTTTTGGTGGCCTGTCATGTAGCCATACAGTTCGGGACTTTCAATGATCCCCCCTACATGGCGAATGGCACGCGTGAATTGGGTTCGAATGTCAAAACCGGCGATTTTTACCTTTCCCGAGGTGGGCGTGGTAAGGCCTACAAGCATGCGTATTGTAGTGGTTTTCCCTGCTCCGTTCTCACCCAAAAAGCCCACGATTTGGCCGGCTTGGATGGTAAAACTAATGTTACTAACGAGTGTCTTATTTCCGATTTTCTTTGTGAGATTATGCACCTCCATTACAGGTCTCCCACGGAAAAGGGGGTTGTGCATATCGCCGGAACGGGATCTCGAAAGCCCCTCCATCCTCTGTGGTTGCCTCCTTTATGAGCTTTGTTAGGTAGGATGCCCATCTTGATCGAACCCTTTTCGTTGTGCGGGGTGTTCTTTGTTTATCATGTGTTTCAAACGCTTATTTCGTTTGTTTTCCCTATGTCCTTTGATTGTGCGGTAATATTTTCAGAATATTTTTTAATTTATAAATATTAAAAGGGATACCGGCTCTCTCTGATGGGTGTTTATCAATTATTGTCTAAATATTCTGAATATAATGACATGAACGGCTATGCTTGTACTAGTGGTGATGAAAAAGCGCAGAAAATCATAATGCTGTCAGGTTCTATTTCTATTATGGCCTAGGTTGGGCAGGGAAAGAGCGGGTCAGCGAATTAGAGAAGGGGATGGATTCAGTTATGCGACTCAATGAAAAGAAACTTCTGGTTGTGGATGATCAGTATGCCATTCGCTTGTTGTTGAAGGAGATTTTTTCCCAGGACGGGATCATAGTTCTTCAAGCCGCAGGGGGTGAGCAGGCGATTGAATTGGTAGCACAGCAGCAGCCCGATCTTATGCTACTGGATATGAAGATGCCTGGGATGGATGGATTGGAAATTTTACGCCGTGTTCGTCAGGTGATACCTGCATTGAAGGTGATTGTGATGACCGCCTATGGTGAGCTCGAAATGATGGAAAAAATTCGTTCGTTGGGCGTGGTGATGCATTTTCCTAAGCCTTTTGATGTACAAGCTGTTCGTTGTGGTGTTCTACGTTATTTAAATACTAGTCCTTATCACCGACCTGTGAGTGGCACCTACTCCCTACTGTAAAGTTGGATTTCGAGGGTGTTTGGAGTACAATGAAACGTATATATTCAGGCGACGGGCGCGTATTTTGCCTTTTCCCCATATGCTGATCGGGTGTTAAAAATGTTGAGGGGGCGGATGGGTTGTTAGTACCAATGCATTCCTGGCTTCGTTTAGGGAAGAATCAAGGGTTTGCCGTAGGGCAGTTCAATCTCAACAATTTAGAATATGCACAGGCAATTGCAGCGGCTGCTAAGGAGGAGCAGTCCCCCTGTATCTTGGGGGCAAGCGAGGGAGCTATACGTTACATGGGTTTGGCCAATGTCGTGGCACTGGCTCGTGTGGCAGCTGAGGAGTCGGGTATGCCGATGGCATTGCATTTGGATCACGGTAGTAGTTTTTCAGTAGTCATGCAGTGCATCCGTGCTGGTTTCACCTCTGTCATGTTTGATGGTTCCCACCATCCATTTGAGGAAAATGTACGCCTGACGCAGCAGGTAGTGGAGGCAGCGCGTGCAGTAGGGGTTTCTGTGGAGGGCGAGCTAGGTACAATCGGTGGGGTGGAGGACGATCTCTCTGTGGATGAGGCCGATGCGGTATTGGTCGATCCCTCGGAGGCCATTCATTTTTGGGAGTTGACACGGGTGGATGCTCTGGCCATTGCTGTAGGTACAGCGCATGGTATGTATAAGGGGGAACCCAATATTCGTTTCGATATACTCAAGGAAGTTGCTTCCTCCATAGCGGCCCCCATCGTTCTGCACGGGGGATCAGGGGTCCCGGACGCATCGATTCAGCGTGCTATTGAACTGGGGGTTGGGAAAATCAACGTCAATACGGAGAGTCAGGTGGCGGGTACCCAGGCTGTACGGAAGTGCCTGGATTCGGATCCCAATATTGTTGATCCTCGAAGCTATCTGAAATTGGCCCGTACAGCGATTCAGGGGGTAGTACAGGGTAAGATGCGTTTGTTTAGGAGTTCGGGTAAGGGTGATCTAGACGTTTCGCGGGTCTGAGATGTGGGGGAGGTTTGCATGAAATTTTTCCTTGATACGGCGAAGGTAGATGAAGCTGAAGAGACAAGGACCTGGTGGGGTGTGATATCCGGTATTACGACGAACCCAACCCTACTCGTTTCCGCGAAGAGGACACAGGAGGAGGTGGTTGCTGGTTTATTGGCTGCTTCCTCTGGTACGGTGCATGCCGAGGTGGTTGGGGAGGTAGAACAGATGGTGGAGGATGGACGTCGTCTCGCCGAGCCCTCTCCTCGAATTGTCATCAAGGTCCCGGCCAGCCCAGAGGGGTTGGAGGCTACGCATCGATTGAGTCAGGAAGGTATTCGTGTCAATGTAACGCTTGTTTTTACCGTCAACCAGGCGTTGTTGGCTGCGAGGTCAGGTGCCTCCTTTGTAAGCCCCTTTGTAGGTCGTTTGGAGGACAACGGGGAGGATGGCGTCGACCTTGTCCGCAGGATTGTTCAGGTATTTTCGTTACACGCCCTACCTACATTGGTTTTAGCAGCCAGCCTACGGACACCTGATCATGTTACACGTGTGGCTCTAGCAGGGGCGCATATCGCTACAGTTCCTCATCATTTGTTGACACAATTATTGCGCCATCCACTGACGGAGCAGGGCATACAACGTTTTGAACAGGATTGGCGTAGTGTGAAAAAATCTGGATAAGGGATTTAGGTATCGATGGCCGGGTGCATAGGGCGAGGGGGGATCGGTTGTGAAGCGGCTTACGGGAGGCGCATGGGGCGTTTGTGGTGGTGCATCGTTGGCAGGAAATGCCCAGGTGGGCGGTGCCCGTTTGAGTTTGCTAGCGATGATCCCGGCAACATTGTTAGCCGCGACACCCTCATCCCTGGAGGGTATTCGTCCCTCTAAGGAGATAGAGGGTCTTGTTACTTGGCTTCGTACGTTGGGGGCGATCGTTCGGTGGGAGGGCGATCGTTTGTCCATTGATCCTCGCCCCGTAGGCCGTGGGCCCCTTGGGTTAGGGGTTTGGGATGGGGGAACGGATTATCGTATGAGTGTGATGATAGGCCGTCAATATCCCTTCTGGGATTGGACGGAGGTACCCACTGTGGATACGGGTTTGTTGGCACTTCGTAGGTACCAGGAGGTTCTTGGGGTGATGCGGCGACGAGGTTCCGATTTGCCTCGATCTATTGATGATACTGTTCCCCCTGGGCGCCGTGTCGTTCATATGGATGCAGGAACACTGGAGGGTACTGTTCAGCTGATGCTGGCTTCTGTACGTATGCCAGGTCAAACCATCATTGAATGGGCGGCTCGTGATCCAGAGGTTGTGGATATTGCCACCTTTTTGATTAGTATGGGTGCACACATCAAGGGGGCAGGGACAGATACCATCCGTGTGGAGGGTGTCTCTGGATTGCATGGTTGTCGTCATACCCCTATCCCGGATCGTTTTGAGGCCTCCATTTACCTCCTAGCGGCTGCAGTTACAGCGGGTTCCCTATGGGTGGATCCGGTGATCGTAAAGCATGTAAGTGCCCTGTTGGCAAAGTTGCAGGAGGCAGGTGTTCATGTTCAGGAAGTGGATGAGGGGGTGAAGGTTTCTGCGCCCTCGATGTGCCAAGCGGTGGATTTAAAACCTTACCCTTATCCCGGTCTGTCCCCTGATGTTCTACCGTTGTTCGCTCCCTTTCTCGTACGTGCATGCGGGACGAGCATTTTGACTGATGTGAATTCTGTGACGGGTTCGGTTTATCATTTTTTAGGTGCAGTGGGAGCAAATGTACGGATGGAGGGTAGGACGGCGATCATTCAGGGGGGGAACCCCCTACTTGGAGGGGGGCAGTGGGTGGTGGATGAAGGTTCAACTGCTGCGGCTGTTTTGTTGGCTGCAATGGCCATCCCAGGTGAAACGAATATTCGGGGGGGTAATGTTCTAACTTATTGTTATCCCCAGATTGTTTCACAGTTTGTACGCCTAGGGGCGCAGATTTCGATTCTCTAAGGATCTCATGCACATATAAGGGGTGTAGGATTGTGGAGCGTAGCCTATCGATGGAACTGGTGCGTGTGACAGAGGCGGCGTCTGTGGCGGCTGCGCGGTGGTTGGGCAGGGGAGATCCTAGGGGGGCTGATGCAGCGGCCACGGGTGCTATGCGTAGGGTCTTTGACACGATTGCTATGCGTGGTATGGTGGTCATTGGTGAGGGTGAACGTGACGAGGCCCCCATGTTGTACATTGGTGAAGAGGTGGGTGCAGGAGGTTCCCTTGCGGTTGATGTGGCGGTGGATCCCCTAGAGGGTACAAATATCGTGGCTCATGGTAAGGGTAGTGCGCTGGCTGTTGTGGCTATCTCCGATCGGGGAAATTTGTTACATGCCCCCGATGTTTATATGCAGAAATTGGCAGTAGGTCCGTCGGCAAAGGGGAAGGTGAGTCTGGATGCACCTGTAGGCGAGACCATTCGGATCGTGGCAGAGTCGGGGGATAAGGCCGTGGAGGATGTGGTTGTGGTCATTCTTGATCGTCCTCGGCATAGGGAGTTGATTGCGGAGGTTCGTTCTGTGGGGGCGCGAATTAAACTCATCTCTGATGGTGATGTGGTAGCAGCCATCCATACGGGTTTTCCAGCAACTGGGGTAGATCTCCTGCTGGGTACGGGGGGTGCCCCAGAGGGTGTGTTGGGTGCGGTGGCCCTGCGTTGTTTGGGCGGTGAATTGCAGGGTAGATTGGTACTCGATGGGGAAGCACAGAGAGAACGGTGTCGATCCATGGGTTTGGAGCGGCCGGAGGATGTTTTGTATATGGATGATATGGTGGCGGGAGATGATGCCATTTTTGCTGCGACTGGGGTTACCGATGGGGAGCTCCTAAAGGGTGTTCGTCATCTAGGGACAACAGTCGAAACCAATTCAGTGGTAATGCGAGCGAAAACAGGTACAATTCGTTTCATTCAGGGTCTCCATCGTTTGAATATGAAATCTTAATTTTTGAAATATTTGTAATGATTAAAATTATATTCATTGCGTAAGAGGGGGCAAGTTGATTTCTGTTTTTTTCCTTTTTCCTAGCATAAGGTGTAAATGGTCCGGTTGCATCTTACATTTGGTGTTGGGGTCCCGAAAGGACCCTTTTTTTCTCTCCCAGTCCTGTCATGATTTTGTAGTATATATAAAAAATATAAAAAATGATCCATTTATTATTAAAAATAAAAATATGATAATTGTATAATAGTTATATAAAAAATATTTAATGATGATAATAATGAATTTAATCTATTCCTTTAGGTCCTACTTCGATTATGGGGATGTTGCTCCGAAGTCCCAGTAACCTCCTCCAGTGGATCCCCCACTAAAGTTATCGTTTTACTGTTCCTTCTCAGGATGGGTCAGTCCCTTTGCCCTATTTCCACTATAGAAGCTTCTACACTACTATGAGCTGGACTTCGTGCACGGGACCTCGGTTCGTCCTCGGTCTTTTTACATCTAGCGATAGCCATAGCGCCGTGCGACGATCTCTCGAGTTCCGACTTGGTTTTGGTTTTGACATGGACTACAATTTTCGATGCGTCTTCGGACGGTTCGCTTTCTCTGATCTCCCCGATTTCCACCTGACAGGGTCATGCCTTGCCTTTGTCGGATCTTGGCCAAACTTTGGACCCGGGAGTTCAGTTTCGGGGGTGGGAGCTGAACCACTGTTCGATAGGTTGAATATATCGTGATAGGATTTTGTGTTTACATCTGTCTAGATTTGAATTCTCCCCCGCGGTATTCCAGGGTATTCTTGAGGGAATACAGTAGTATAAATAAGTTGTTTTTATAAAATTTAATTTTTATATGTTATAATCACGGGCAACTCACCCTCTATCAGGGAATAAGGGGTTGTCGGGATGAAAACAGAACTAAATTTCCCAAGGCCCCCCTTTTCGGACGAAGTGAAAATCGTGAAAATAGAGCAATTAGGACCCGAAAAGTCGGATAAAATGAGGATTCGTTGTGCTCCCGCGAAAATAAAATTCAATTTATTCCCTATGCAAAAGAATATTAGGCTTTGTGATCTGTAACCTACTATCAAACGGTCCGCTCTGTACTTATAAAAATAAATATAATTAACATATGTTATCAGAAAAATATGTAGGGGGGGATGTTATCTGTTTCCATAAATTGTTTATTTTTTAGAAATGAAATGAAGAATATATCTACAATGAGCATAATAAACATAGGATCATGATATTCGATAACCATATTATATAAAAATTACGAAAAATTACGCCAAAAATACTTAATATTAGGCTCCTTTTACGACCTATCTATTGAAATCTAGAAATTCCGTATTTACCATTGTTCCCTCTCCTGATTCTGGAAAAGGTTGTGATTGATCCCATATGTTGAACCATGTAATAATCAGAATGACGCCCCTTGCCTTTGTGTTGACTCTCCTTTTCACATTTCCTGTTGACATCAAGATCGAGGCTGAATTCGATGATGGGGGATCGCCAGGGGCAGTTACATCCTCATCTGCAGATGGAGATGTAACAAAACCTTTGGTTTGGTTTCATCGGGTCCCCATATCCGAAGGTTGCGTTGAACGTTTATTGGCGAGTATTATGTGTGGTGCCATAGTAGGAGCTATGATTTTCGGTCTTAGGAGAGGTATTCTTTGGGGGGTATCCCTCGGTGCGGTTGTGGGTATTGTGATGGGATGTTTCATTCTCGATATACTGTGGCCAGAGGATCTATTTCCTATACCTGATGGTTACAAGGGGTTATCAACAGTTATTATGGTTACTACTTTGCTGGCGGATGCTAGACCTATGGACCGCAGTAGGAGAGGTACCCTTTTGAGAGTCGCCCTTGCCATATTCCAAGGTGTAGTTTGGAGCATTGTGGCATGCTTGATTTTTCATATTATATTGTAGGTTGTTTCCGAGCTCGTTTGCAATCCCTCCAAACAGGATCCTGAAGGAGATTTCTCTCAAGATGTATTTTTTTCAATATATTTTTGAATTTTTTTATTATAAAATATAAAAAGGTTTATTTTCATTCATTCTATTTTTCACGTTTGAAGATAATGAACGTTAGGGGAAAAGAGAACCCCCCCGTTTTTAGGTCTGACCTTAAGATCTGATTAGCAATGAAAAACGACAGTACAGTGGGGGTATGAGAAACTTAGTATCCTCGTCTTATACTGTTTCCGATTTTATTCCCAGTATCCAAATAGTGAAATCTGGTTTGTTGTGGACCCATCAAAGGTCCAAAAATAGCAGAGAATTCAGTAAGAGAAAAGAAATACTGATGGTTTGCAACACCGTTGCTTTTGGAGATCCCAGCGGGGGGTCTTGCGGCTTCAAAATCCATAGGTTCTGCGAATCCCTGAGGGCTGGACACTGTCTGTAGTCCCAAAACTTATGTTATCTATCGTAGTCCCCTGGTAGATCTGGTTGGCCCTCGATAAAAAGATACCTTAATAGAGAACCTTGGGGGCTAATAGTGACGGGAAAATAATCCCTCTTCCTCGTATGTGGGAGGGGGACCTCCGTTCGGGGGTCCCCTGCACCCCCGAAATTCGTTTCGGGGGTGTTGATAAGGCACGATTCATGGCTCTCCCCTCACTGGGAGGGAGGAAGTTTTCTAGGGAAGAGTCTATAGAGATGGCGATAAAGGTATCCGTCATTGAGTGCCCGGTTTTACATGCACATTGTGGCTTTCTTGGGAAATGTATGCGCAAAGGGGCCTCACCATAAAGGGGGAATTGCGATTCCTTCTGCGTTGGTGATAACGTCGAGTAGGGCTGGCATTTCAGCTGGGTCCCTCACAGAACTGGACGTGATACTTTCTCGTCATCCGGCTCTTCCCATCCCATTCCAGTCTTCAGACCCTTTGGGTCCTATTTCGATTATAGGGACGAGGTTCCAGTGATCTCCTCCAGTGGATCTCCTCCAGTGGATCTCCCACTAAAGTTGTTGTTGTACTGTCCTCTTTCAGGATGAGTCAGCCACTTCCATTACAGAAGCTTTCACACTACTATGAGCTGATCCGATTTCGTGCACGAAACCCCGGTTTGTCCTCGGTCTTTACCTTTGGTGATAGCCAGACGTCGTACGACGATCTCTCTAGTTCCGATCAAGAGACGCCTAAATCGGGGGTTCATCCCACCTATACACCGCATGCCACAAGGGCAGAAGATAGGTCGTCCCCCACGGTTCATTTCGATGGTCCATTTCGATGTTGGGTCCCCACCTCGGTTTTGAGGCATGGACTAGGCCTTTCGATACGTCTTGGGACGGTTCGCTTTCGCTGATCTCCCCGATTCCCACCTAACAGGGTCATGCCCCGCTTTTTCCTAGACCGCTCACAACCAGGACATTTTACCCCAGCAGCACTAGACGGTTTGTAACCCGATACCTATCGGCCGGTTACGAAGGGCTGAGCAACCTTCATCTCCTGAACGACTTTTTGACACACATACCACCTGCCTGATTTCGGGGGCCCCCTCCTCCATCCCTCGTAGAGCACGACACGATACAAAAATCCTATTTTTGAGATAATTGACGGAGGGCATGGTTATGGGGGGTCCCCTTGTCTCCATAACCATCTACTAACAGGGAGAGGAGGAAACTTCATTTGCCATGGAAACCTCTGTGCAGGGTAACCAAACACCCCATCCCAACTCGAAACGATGGATTATCCCTTCCTTTTTCATGATCGGCTTGATTTTTCATGTTCTCATGGTATTGCCTACGGGTATGTATGGGGGATTTTTTCATTTCGCTACTATCTTGACGTTGGCATTAGCCCCTTTTTTGTTTTACCTTTTTTTCAAGGCAGTCCTTTTCCCCATGCACCCACGCCTAGAATATCAATGGTATGATTCCTATAGAGGACTTCTGCAGATGCACACGTACAGGCGAACCTGTCTTCATTTATACCAAATTCAGGGTTTTTCGAAATGGGGGTGGTACGTCCTCTATTTTTCCGGACCTCTGTGGATGGTTGTTTCCTTATTCGTATTCATCAGCATGGGTCCGCAAAGACAATCCCTTTGGATTTTGCTAGTGGGAATGGTTGGTTGGTGCTTACTTTTCCTATGGCAAATTAGGAGGGAGCGTCGATGGTGCTCTGAGGCAGGAACCATCGATCTACGCTCCCTATATGGAAGGATACTGCAATTTTTGATATGGAACACTGGATCTCTGTATTTTTTTTACACTTATGTAAATAGATGGGAAGAAAAACTACAAGGAATCTCCATTGTCATCCTTGTCCTTATCCATACATGCCTCTTTCCGAATTGGTTCCATCTCTGTTTAGGGCAACGCAAAACATACTACAAAAGAACCTTTTTTGGTTCCTTATTAGGGATCTGTGGATATGGGAATTTTAGCAAACGAACCCCCTCCCCCCCTGTTGTGTCTATCCCTGAACGAGAAAATGTGAAAACAGATGTTGTGTTATGTGATTGGATTGTGGTAGGAATGTTGATTTTACTATATTTTGTGATGAGAATAACGAGATTGTGAGAAGACCAACACCTTTGGTTTTGTTTTGCTTGCATAATGCTCTCAGGGTATTTTCTACTTGGGCTCATTTCTTATTTGGTAAAAGGCCCTTTCCCCTCAAGTCCTTGGTTGATGAGGGGGATATAATTTTAATAATTAGTTATTTTATTATAATTTAGGAAAAAGGCACCTCATTTCTAAGGGTTTCCTCTGTTCATAGCGGGCGGACGAACAAGCGCTCTTTTGGCATGGGGTTTTGCAGGAATCAGGGTCCTTGGCCAAACTTTGGACCCAAAATATCCTTGGGCGTTTTTTCCTACTCTGAATTGTAAGGATGAATTGGATGAGGCTTACTTCCCCCCATAATTGGTTTGTTGATTCAGTTCATTGTATACGCGCCCATGCCAGAGAACATTTGTCTCTACCAATTTATAAAATAAATAGAAACAAAAGTATGTGTTTTTTCTATTATTTATTTAAAATTATTGAATAAATTTTTATTTTCGTTTTCTAGGTTTCTATTGTACATACGATAGCAATATTTTCATAGTTTCCCCCAGTCCGAACCTCAAAGTGTTGGCGAAAATCAAGCTTGGTGGCACAGTTTTTCCCCTCTATAAGAGCACATGGGTGTCCCTTTGTCCCCCCACGATGGTAATTTGCAGTGGACTGTTGCCCCCTCTGTAAGCTCTCCGCATCTTTTTTAATGTTTTTGTGGTCATGATGCAATCTTATCCCGATGAGGGTATGCAGATTATTGTAAACCCCAGTAAAAGTGGAATAATCGGTGTTATACCATTTTCCAACATCCTCTATAAACTCGTAGGCTTCCCCAAGTTTATGCCAATCTGCAAGATGAAATATTTTCTTCAGGAGTAGCCTGGATTCGGGAAGTAACCCTCTGTGTTTTTTCTTTAGGGCGCGTCCTTTACGAATCCTTTGATCCTGGACAGGTATTTCCCATTTTTGAGTTTCTCATAGATACAGTCCACCCATTCCCGGTGCAGATGACAAGAAAAATGCCAGCGGAAGACGAAGAAATCACGGGGGGAAGAACTTTTCTTTTTTCTTATAAAATGCTGACAAATCTCTAATATATTCATACTTATTCTTTGATTTTTCCAAATAGATTAGCAATTCATTGAGAATATTTCTATCTTGATCAGAAAGTTCTCCCCGATCATTTTTCCATAATAGATCGAGGAATAATTTCCTGGTAGTAGAATCGAATCGCTTATCCCCAAGTGTGACTTTCAGAGGAGGATGTAAGGTAAGATCCCTTATATTCTTTATGATGTGAAAGCGATCCAACACAATAAGTGCATTGGGGAGCAAACTTGGTATGGGTGGGGTTCGATCCATGGCAATAACCACCGGATCAGGTTCCTATAGGTTGTGATTTTGCCTCTGGTAGTTCCATGAATCCCTCCTATTTTCGGTCCTTTACCACAAGCCAATACGGACCCAAGTTTTATATCATAGATACAGTTTGCGTAGTTCTTGCCTTTCTTCGTCGATGTATCATCTATACCGATAGTCCAACAATGTCCCTGTTCCTTGGCCTTCCTGATGGCCTTTTCCTCGAGATCTTTTCTCCTTCCTAGAAGTAAATTTATCAAAAATAGAACCTGTTTCCATCGGTATTCCATGTAAACTTGCTGCTTTCTCTGCTGAGGATCGTATTGCCGTTGATAAGAACATTCCCCCTACAGAAATTTTTATATTTTTTTACTTTTCTAATAAATACATATACATGGTTGAATTTGTTCTCGTAGTAGGTACATTTCCATCGTTGGGGTTTTATAATGGATTCAATTTCCCATAAGCCAAGAATGCCGTGTTTTATTTTTTGTTCTTTGTCGAATCCTGCTTTTTTCGCTTCGTACGAAAAGGGGAGCTTTGGGAAATTTAGTTTCGTTTTGATCTCGACAATTCCTTATTTCCTGATGGAGGGTGAGTTGCCAATCATTATAACATATAAAAATTACATTTTATAAAGATAAAGTATGTGTCCTACTGTATTCCCTCAAGAATACCCTGGAATACCGTGGGGGAGAATTCAAATCTAGGCAGATGTAAACACAAAACCCTATCACGATATATTCGATTGACCGAACAGTGGTTCAGCCCTCTCTCCTGGGACTGAACCCCCAGATCCGGAGTTTGGTCAAGATTCTTTTGGTTTACCATGGGTGTTCTCCCTATGGGGGTAGTATTGAGTATATTCATAATAGGTTATCATTCTTATACAAATCTCAATATTGTGTACCTATATTATTTATTTTTTCCTGAAAATGTAATGAGAATCCTAAATCCATATTCGAATTTTATTTTGTAATCATTGAAGTATGAAGACCCATAGGGCTTATTTTGTGCATCCATTAACAATGTAGTATTTTTATAATATTTTTTTAAATAACATAAAAAAATACTAATAGGTGATATAGTTTCCTTCGGTAGTATCAAAAATGATCTTGTAAAAAATGCGATGAAATATTTTTCTAGGGATCTCAAGAGTGGAAATAGAAACACCCCCGATAGGGTGACATACCCGTTCGGAGGGATGGATCGCATTTGGATGATTCTGGCTTTCCTAAATGAGCATTTGGGTTGACAAGTTCTACAGACAAGTTGGTTATGCATAGTTATATAGGTAAGGTCGTCCTGTTGGGTTTGTTCAACAGTCGTATTTTTCCTGTGAAGGGTGTGGGGCCAATGTTCGGTAAATATGGATGGACGTTTCTTTCGCTCTCCTTAGGCATAATAGGTACATCCATGACACCTGCCCATACTCCCAGCATGGTTCTAGCGGAATCATCGGAGGAGGAACAAATTTCAATAAAAAAGCATAAGATTCAGGTGATAGAGGACGGTACAACAAATGATATGGTGGTTTTCTCGGGGAATGAGGGAACCAGGGATTCCCCATCTCTGATGGGGGAATCGGTCCCAATACAGAAAAAAAGGGTCCATAGGGTAGTAAGGAGAACCGTATCTCATGGTAACCCTGGGATAGGTAAGAAGGCTAAGGATTTCTCATCCCCCTGGGTACACCAAATCCGGCAGGGTGATACCCTGCATGGCATTGGTCGTTTGTATGGTGTTAGTCCCGTAGACATAATTCGCGTGAATAATGGCCTACTTCCTCATGTACTGGAATCCGGGGATTCAATCTATGTTCCCGTCAGGAAGAGGATTATACCTTTTCGTTATGGCGATACGATCGAGAAACTAACACGTGATTATCGTGGAACACGTGAACTTTTCTCGGCATGGAATCCGTGGTTGGAGAATCCTGATCGTGTATCTCCCTCAACCCTGATTGCTATTCCTATACCTTGTCCCCTCCCCGATAGGATTCCTATCCTGAGCACACGAAAGGGAATATCTGGGGCGAAGGACCCACGGAGCAGGGGTAATGATGCGGACAAGCGCCGGTTGGATACCCATGTAGGAAAGGGAGAAAGGAGAGTGCCGTCTGTTCCCATGGAGGAGGAGGAAGGGGCTGCATTCGAATCTACAGATGTGAGAATTATGAATGGAAAAAAGAAACCACGGAATGATGGCCAATTGTATCCGGTGATCAATGAAAGGGTAAATGGAGAGAGGGAGACCGCTAGCCCCAGAGAAAATATGGGGGAGTTTTTTTCCTGGCCGGTTCGGGGAAAGATAACCAGTGGGTTCGGTTGGCGTGGTGGTCGTATGCACAACGGCATTGATATTTGGCATCCGGATGGGAGAAGGACGCCGATTTTCTCTTCACGCTCGGGTAAGGTCATACGTGCCGAATGGGCGGGTACGTATGGAAATTTGGTGGTTATTGATCATAGGGGGGAGTTTGAGACCTATTATGCCCATTTGGATAGAATTTCGATAAGCAAGGGTCAATGGGTGGAAAAAGGTGATTTGGTTGGTTGGATGGGCAGGACTGGGGATGCCAGCGGATACCATCTCCATTTTGAAGTTCTCCGACGGGGTAGGGCCATCAATCCCCGTTCATGCCTCCGGTTGCGGAAGGAAATGGGCTGCTGAGGTATGGTAGAGTTGTTCATTATGTGATATAATACGCCGCGCGGGTTGTGATCTTGTTCATTCTAGAGGGGAGCGGAAGCAATTATGATGAGGGCCGGATTGCATCCAGAGTACCATACAGCAGAGGTAGTTTGTGCATGTGGTAATGAATTTCGGGTAGGTTCAACAAAAAAATCCCTAAGGATTGATATTTGTTCTGAATGCCATCCCTTCTACACAGGCAAGCAAAAAGCGGCGAGCCGTGGTGGTCGGGTGGAGCGTTTTCAAAAGCGCTACAATATGGCAGGGACATCGGAATAGAACATTGAGAGATATACCCCAATACGAACTTTTCGGGGTGTTTGCCACTTCATGGAGTGTTTGTCCCGGCGCGACCAGGTTGTCATCCAAAACCTGGTCGGCGACGCGGGGGAGTTTTTGTTGTTCCCCCGGGTTGTTTGCCCCTCCCGATTTTCGGGCTCGTTTTCATTGACTTTTTCGGATGGGTATGGGATTGCGGTTGTGCTTTTGCTGACGTTGTGAATGCCACCGTGTGGCAGCCCCGATGAAATATTTGAACAGGGGATGGGGTCGACCTAGTCGGGACAAGAATTCTGGATGAAATTGGCAGGATACGAACCATGGATGATGGACGTATTCGACAATCTCCATCAGACGACCATCGGGTGAGATGCCTGAAAAGAGGTAACCTTTTTCCTCCAAGCGGGGACGGTAGGCGGTATTGACCTCGTAGCGATGGCGATGTCGTTCAGCGGTTTTCTTTTGTTGATAAGCTTGATGGGCTTTGGAATTTTCGATCAAGTGGCAAGAGTATAATCCTAGACGCATCGTTCCCCCGCGTTCCGCCACCTGTTTTTGATCCAGTAGGAGGTCGATGATGGGGTGTGGGGTGACGGGATCGATCTCCGTGCTATTGGCTTGTTCCAGCCCTAGCCTATAACGGGCCCCTTCAATGCATGCCACTTGCATGCCTAGACAGATACCCAGAAAGGGTATGTTCTTTGTACGGGCGTAGTGGCAGGCAATGACTTTCCCCTCGATGCCCCTCCTACCAAATCCTCCCGGGATGAGAATTCCATCGACGTCGGCCAATTCCTGGGCTACAGAATCAGGGGTTACCTTTTCTGCATGGACAAGGTGAATTTTCACATCTAAATCGTGGTACATACCTGCATAACGTAGGGATTCTACTACACTGATGTAGGCATCAGGTAACTCTACGTATTTCCCTACTAGTGCAATGACAACCTTCCCTTTTGGATGTTGTAGTCTCTGTACCAGAGAGTGCCAAGACTGTAGATTGGCGGGTTGGCTTGGTAAATTGAGCATTTCGACAACGATTTCATCCAAGCCCTCCTTCTGCAGCAGCAAGGGTACCTCATAGGGTGTTTCCGCATCCTGTGCTTCGATGACTGCGCGCTGGTCGATATCGCAGAGAAGTGCCACTTTCTGGCGTAAGTTGTTGGGTAAAGGGTGCTCCGTTCGGCAAACGATGACATGGGGTTGAATTCCCAGGCCACGTAGTTCCTTCACACTGTGCTGAGTGGGTTTGGTTTTTAGTTCTTGGCTTGCTTTGAGGAAAGGGACAAGGGTGCAATGAATGTAGATAATGTTGTCGCGCCCGATGTCGTTTTTGAGTTGTCGTATGGCTTCAAGGAATGGTAGGCTTTCGATATCGCCGACGGTTCCGCCGATCTCTGTGATGACGATATCGGTCTTGCCATCCTGGCTGACACGCAGGATATGTTCCTTGATAGCGTTGGTTACGTGGGGTATGACCTGTACGGTTGCTCCCAGATAGGTTCCCGTTCTCTCCTGGCTAATGACGTGGGAGTAAATGCTGCCCGCGGTTACGTTGCTGTTGCGGTCCAGGTGGGTGTCCATGAAGCGCTCGTAATGACCTATGTCTAGATCGGTTTCGGCTCCATCATCGGTTACGAAGACCTCGCCATGTTGATAGGGGCTCAGGGTACCAGGGTCTACATTGATATAGGGGTCACATTTTTGCATAATTACTCGAAGACCACGGCTTTTTAGTAACTTTCCAAGTGCTGAGGCTGTGATACCCTTCCCGAGCGAGGATACGACTCCACCTGTTACGAAAATCCATTTGATGGTCATGGTTGTGCTGCCTGGATGTAGGGGGCAGCTTTTCTACACCTCGCTTCCTGTATGTCTTATTTCAGGTGTTGGTGCGGATAATGGCGGTAGCAATGGTCACCGCCCCGATCGTGTCATTTTTTACTTTCTAAATATTCATCAAAAACCCTATTGAAAATAAAATCATTATTGTTGGGCATATTATGGATCGGGGCGGTGGTTTTGTTTTTTTGCACCAGCGCCATTTCGTAAATTTGATGTGTATCCGGGGGTAATGTGTATCCAGGAGGGGAAAAGGGTGGAGGGGGTCGTGCCCCTGTGGGATTCTACCCTCGATTACGTGCCGGCGAGCTGTGTTCCCACAAGTGTCGGCTGTTTTTGCGTTCTCTACGAACAGGGCTGGGGTAAGAGTGGATAGGGGGTGGTTTATCAATCCCTCTCATTATCGCTCTCCTCGAGGATATCGTCTTCGTCGTTTTCACTGTCCCCATTCTTGTGTAATTTTCCTGTGAAGGAGGCATTGGCTGGGTTGGCCACGAAGGCCGGGTCTTCGCCATTATCGGCAAAAATTTCCGGTTCCCCCAATTCTTCCATATCCTCATCCAGCAGGAGATCGTCTTTTACGTTTGCGGCAACAGCTGAATCGGTGGCTTGCTCGGTGGGATACCAGCTCCGTAGTCCCCACATACCCCTACCAACACAAATAAACCGACCATCGATGTTGATCTCGGTGTAGAGCTGAGGGAGGTAATGGCGTACGATTTCCTCATCCATTTCCTTCTGCTGGGCAATTTCGCGCATAAGGTCACGGTATTGCATCGGCTCATGCCGCTGCTGGAGAATATGGTAGGCGAAATCCACCATAGAGATTTCCTTGACAGATAAACCCATTACCATGTTGGTAGCCCCTGCCCCGGTATTATGGACTTGAGCCAGAAGGATCACATCCTTTCTTGGTATCCCTAGGACATTTTTCTATGGTTGGCGGATAGGTCCAATTTCCTCCGTGGGATATCTGAGATCGCTTTCCAAACCCCAGTTCATTGTAGCGTACAGGAATGGGAAGTCAACCATTGGTTCGGAGGGACATGTATGAATATAGGGGGTTGTACGTCGGAGGATTTGCAATTTTAAAATAAATGCGGCGTTCTTTCCAAAATTAGGTAATTTGGTGCTGGTGCAAATGATGGTGATGGCAATCGTCATCATCCCAACCATGTGATTATTTCACTATCTAAAGCTTAAGATAATTTATGGATGAATTGTGGATCGGGGGGCTTTATATTTTGCACAAGAACCAATTTTTAAGTTCCCTAAACTGTCCATGAATCGTCCTCCGTGTGTATTTTCTGGAACTGAAATCATATGGATAGTGTAGCATGAAAGATAAAATTTATGGGATGATAAAATTCTGTTTATTAAATAAATTTTTAAATATATAATTAATATTAATTTTATTTTAAAACTACACAGAAGGAGGGTTTCTTCATCCCTTTCTAAAACACCGTCTAAGGAGGCCCATCTTTGTGCATTTATATTATAGATATCAATTATCAAAATACACATGGAACCATATTATAGAATTAATATTCTTAATATTACAGCGAAAACGCCTCCCATTTGTACTCTTCTGCTCGTTGACTGCTGTTGCGCTTCAGGACGCAAAATTCTACTGTTGAGGATACTGGATGGCAACGAATCCCTTCTGTAAAACGTTTGGATCTCTCGACCTGATCTCCCGCCGTGATGTTCGGTTGTCTGAGTCATGCGATCGCCCAAGTTATGGCGGATAGGAATCGTAGTGTGGGGGTTTTTGCACAAACTTAGGATTCGGAATGTCATGGGATGGCCTCAGTCCAACCGGATCCCAAGGATGAATTAGGTGGAAACCTACTTTTCTTCCTCTACGTTAGCTGATTTGTTCCGTTGATTGTACACGAGCTTATGCCAATCTGCAAGACGAAATATTTTCCCCAGAGGTGACTTCTTTGATTCGAGGACCCTGTATTTGGGGGTCCACTAGCTCGGGGGGGGTAACAAGTATTGGGGAGTGACTCAAGCGGGGATCCCTCAAGGGCGTTTTTGAGGGTTCATGGGAGAACGGTAAGGAAAGGATTGGGTGGAAATTCAGAGGAGGGGGTCGGCCCGCAAGAACGCTTGGGAATGCTTATTGAGAACGCTTATTTATAGGTAGAAGAATACGGATTTAGAGTAGAAATTTCCCTGCAAAGGATTTCAACCGGGTGGTAGGGGGCAACTTGGAATAGCCCCAATCAAGGGGTCTATACACAATTTTCAACGGGGGAAAACAGGCTCATCCATTATGAAATTATGAACCCTCAGGGTTTCTTGGGGTTCGGTGGGAAGGGGACAGGTATCCAAATGAATGTTTCATACGCTGGGGATGACAGGGGGAAATGAATACATATGAATACATGATTATAGTTTAGATACATTATATATTATTTATATTAATGTATATTTAAATAATTAATAAAAAGAATATAGAACCTGGAACGGATCGTCGATAGCATAGGGGAGACAAAAAAGGGCCTTCTGGGAAACTGATACCAACATTTGAGATGCAACCCTAAGCTATAATGGGGGCGAATCATGGTATAATTGACATGGGTGAAGGTAGTAGCGAATGATGTTGTTAGAGGTGGGATGGTTTCCTGTTTGGGATCGGAGGGTTGGTTGGGGTTTGTTTTTCGGTTATCTTATGGGACACGGGGATATAGGAATGCGGTAAGGGCTGGGGGATTTTTGCGCAATGAGATTTTCCTGTTGTTATTGGATTACAGATCCCCAAAGCAAATCATGGATCCTAGGTAATCCACATGGGGCGTACGGATTATTTGCATAATGGAAGCATTTGATGGTAAATTTGGCACAGGTGATTTTTGTGGGAATTCAGAGAGAATAGTGGTGAGGGTTTGGTTGGGTGCTGCCCTCTTGCGTCCCCCATCGCGTTTTTACATTAATATATTATAAAGTTTTATGAGTACTATGGATTTAACCTCCGCGTTTTTCCGTTCTTTCCCCCGCTTATCCTGTAAGTTTATGTTGTAATTCCGCGGAACAATGCAGAATGCTAAGGTATAGGAAGTTGGATAGATTCGGTGATCCATAAGGAGGGTATACCGCATTGGACGGACCCCTGTATTGGGATAATGTTGGTGCACTCATTATAAAGTTACTTTTGGCTGTCTTTCTCGTTGCACTCAATGGTTTTTTTGTTGCGGCGGAATTTGCCATTGTCAAGGCAAGGCCCACCAGGGTGAAGCAGCTTAGTTCTTCGGGTAGCGTGGGTAAAATGGCACAGACCGTGTTGAGTAGTCTGGATACCTATCTCTCCGTGACGCAGGTGGGAATTACCCTTGCTTCCTTGGGATTAGGTTGGGCGGCAAAGGATACGATGGGTGAACTGTTGGTTTCATTATTCAAGGGCTTTGGATTGCCGGCCTGGTTTCCCCACGTGGTGGCTGTTTCCCTCGCTTTTCTTCTGGTTACCGTAGGGCATATCGTCTTCGGGGAGATGGCGCCTAAGTCCATCGCCATTTATAAGGCGGAAGAAATAACCCTCTGGGTAGCCCGACCGTTACACTTTTTTTATCGTCTTTTTCGTCCCTTTATTTTTTTGTTAGAAAAATCAGCCAATTTAGTCTTACGTCTCCTTCGGGTGGATTTGAAGAATCTCAAACACAATGCGCATACCGAGGAAGAAATTCGTATGTTGTTGGCACAGAGTCACAAGAGTGGTGTGATTGATCAAGCCGAGCTCATGTTGTTCGACAATATTTTTGAGTTTGCCGATCGTATTGCCCGTGAGGTGATGGTACCTCGTGTGAACATGGTTTGCCTGTTTGTTGACAAAACCTTTGAGGATAATTTTGAGATTATTAAGAACGCCCGCCACACCCGTTTTCCCCTCTGTGGCAGGGATAAGGATGATATACGGGGTATTGTTCACATTCGGCATGTTTATGAGTGTATATCCAGTGGGGTGTCTTCCCCCGTGTTGATGGATCTGGCGAGGCCCAACGTGGTTGTTCCAGAGACCATGGAATTGAAGGATATTCTTCGCAATTTACAGAAAAACAGGGTGGAGATGGCGATTGTGGTGGACGAGTTTGGTGGTACTTCCGGATTGGTGACCACGGAGGATATCATCGAGGAGATTTTTGGTGAAATTCAGGATGAATTTGATGATGAGAAGCCCCTTTTTCAGATCGGAAGCGAGGGTACCTTAATTGCAGCCCGTTTGCTCATCGAGGAAGTAAATGATCACTTTCAAACGAAGATTGAGGATACGGATAATGATACGATTGGTGGATGGCTCTTTTCCCGTTTGGAGAAGGTTCCAGAGGTTGGTGATGAAATTCGTTCGGGTGCTTGGGTTTTTGTTGTCCAGGAGGTAGATCAACTTCGGATCAAGAGGATCCTTGTGAAGCCTATGAAATTGGGTAATGATGGGGAAACGGAGGTTTCAACAGGAGTGGATGGTAGATCAAGGGGATCCGGTGGTCCATGAGTGATCGGGGAGTGATCGGGTAATTTCGATTTGACAGCCTTGTTCGATCGGGTGTAGAATGAGGGACTGAGGCGGGGGTCTTCCGTCCTGTGTGGAGGGGTGGTCGAGTGGTTTAAGGCAGCGGTCTTGAAAACCGCCGTAGCTTTGCGGCTACCGTGGGTTCGAATCCCACCCCCTCCGTTTTGCGGTCCTATTTTTTTTTGTTCGTTTTTGTGATACAATGAAGTGGCTGCGCTAGATGGGGAGGTAGCGGTGCCCTGTAGCCTGCAAGCCGCTCTAGCGGGGTCGAATTCCCATCCGAGGCGTTAGTTGTGAAGGTCCGGGGCTTTGTTGCGATGTTGAGGGTAGGGTCCTGTGCAATGGGGGGTCCGTGAACCGTGTCAGGTCCGGAAGGAAGCAGCACTAAGGGGATTTTTCCCATGTGCCGCAGGGTGCCCTGCCCGAGTCGGAACGTCGTCATCCGTTTTGGCAGCTGCGTCGGAGATGGGTGCGCAGCTTTCCCTCTGGGTGTGGGGATTGATTCGAATACGGAATTCTAGGGGAAAGTTCCTTGGCTATTGGGGGGGCGTGTGGCCTTCTCAAAGGAGAGGGACTTTTTGGTGTTTTTATAGATGGGTGGTGTGCTAGGGGGACGAAGGAAGGAGGGCGAAATATTTTGTCCTATCAAGCTCTTTATCGTATATTGCGACCCCAGCGCTTTGCTGATATCGTGGGCCAGGAACATGTGAGGCAGGTGTTACAGCAAGCGGTGCAGTCGGATCAGTTGGCCCATGCTTACCTACTCTCCGGCCCCCATGGTACAGGAAAAACGACAATGGCTAGGATTGTAGCCAAGGCGGTCAATTGCGAGGCATTGGTGGGTGGGGAGCCTTGTTTGACTTGTTCGCCGTGTTCCCGAATAGCAAAGGGAAATTCCATCGACGTATTGGAATTTGATGCTGCCTCGCACCGTGGTGTGGAAGAGATGCGCGATTTGCGGGAAAAGGTACGCTACGCAGCCACGGAGGTTCGGTATAAAGTTTACATAATTGATGAGGTGCATATGTTGACGCAGGAGGCGTTCAATGCCCTATTGAAGACTCTAGAGGAACCCCCTTCGCACAGTCTTTTCCTGTTGGCCACGACGGAGCCCTATCGTTTACCTGCCACGGTTTTGTCACGTTGTCAACGATTTTCCTTCCGTCCAGTTTGTTCCATTCTTATGAGGGATTATCTGATGGATATTTGTCAGAAACAGGGGGTCCGGGTGGAAGAGGGTGCCTTGGAGTTGTTGGTACAGGATGCAGGGGGGAGTATGAGGGATGCCGTTGGTCTGCTGGATCAGGTCCTAGCCTGTGGGGATAGGGAGTTATCGGAGCATTGGGTTCGTCAATTGACGGGTGGAGTGGCTGAGGGGAATTTGCTTCCTTTATGGCAATCCTGGATGTCCTCACATCGGGTTTCGGTGTTGAGACATCTTCGCTCCCTATGGGGGGAGGGTTGCGAATCTTATCGTGTAGCTGAGGGTTTACTTAGGATCGCCCGAAAGGTGCTGTCCTCTCGACTGGGTTCTGATGGCGTGTGGGGTGTCGAGGAAAGCCCTCTCTGTGAGGAACCCAATGATAGCACATCTTTTGATGTCGATGTTATACTTATGAGAACTGAAAAATTACTTCATTCGCTTGTGGAGTTGAAAAATTCCCCTTTTCCCCAAATTGCCCTAGAGGTTTTGTTGTTGTCCACTTGCCAGTCCATGGTGGGGGAAAACTGCAGGGGATCGTTCTTTGCGGAGGGGGATAAGGATGGGGTTTCCTTTTCAGATTCGAATCAAGGGGGATTTCCCCCGGGGGGAACGGAGGCAAAGGAGCATTTCGACAGTTTAGTGCAGCGCTTTCAAAAATTGCGAGAACATTGCAATCATTTAACGGAGCGTGTTCAACGGCTGGAGGGGTTTCGTGTGCCGTTGAGCGTTGGACAGCAGGGGGTTTTGCCCTTTTTTCCCCAGGCCGGTTCCCCCTCGTTTTCCGATCGTTCTCCCACTCTTCGGGTTGATTGGTTGGAGGGGGCGGATTCCCCTCGATTACGTGAGATCGAAGGACGTTGGCCGGAAGTTTTGGATAGGGTGCGGAGGGAAGACGTTCGTTTGCATGCCTGGTTGAGCAGTGGTTCTCCCGTGGCGGTGACATCTGATACCTTGGTTGTTTCATTCGCGAGTGAAATCCATTGCAATATGGTTAGTCGGGCTAAGACGTGTCGGTGGTTGGAAAAAATACTCTCTGATTTTTTGTCGGGGGAATATCGCCTTCAACCCGTTCTGTCTTCGCTCTGGAAGGGTTGGATGGCGGGACGGACCATCGATACATCCCAGGAGGGGGCCAAGGGTACCCAAGGGGAGCGGGTGAAGGTAGCCTGGGAACGAGCGGTTTCCCTTTTTGGTTCATGGATGGTGTCTTGGCACGAGGAGGGGTAAGGGTTTTGGAGTGGGTTGTAGGGGGGTATAGGGTGTGGGATTGAGAAAATGGTATAGTGGTTGTGCAGTTTTGCGTCTACAGATGGGAACTTAAGAGTAGGTGGACGTGGTTCTCCATTCTCGGATCATTTTAGTATAGTAGGCATTTTGATACATGGGGGGATTCTTGTGCGCGGTGGTATGCCAAATCAACAGCAGATGATAAAAAATTTGCAGAAAATGCAGTCTGAAATGGAACGGGTTCAGGAAAATTTGAAGGGGAAGGAGGTAGAGGCCTCCGCGGGTGGGGGTGCTGTGAAGCTTTGTATGGATGGTCACAAGCGGGTTCGTAGTGTGACGATTTCCCCCGAGGTGATGAAAGCGGGGGATTCTGGTATGTTGGAGGATTTAATGGTGACGGCTTTCAATACGGCCTCTGATATGGCGGATGAAATGGCGAGAAAGGACATGGAGGGTGTGACACAGGGCATGCCATTACCCCCAGGTTTTTTGTGAATGGATAGGATGTAGTAACAATGGGGGGGTAGGTTTCTTATACACCCCTTCTTTGCACTGAGGAGGGTGATAGAGGAATGGGTGATTTTCGGATCCCCCCTTTGGTATCTGAATTGATCGAATTTCTCAATCGGTTACCAGGTATAGGTAATAAAACGGCCCAGCGTTTGGCCTTTTTCATCCTTGATATGGAGGAGGAAGAGGTGGTACGGATGGCAGAGGCAATGGTCCAGGCCAAACGGAGGTTGATTACCTGTGACCGTTGTCATCTGGTGGATGATCGCAATCCCTGTTTTCTTTGTTTGGACAAGTCTAGGGATTCCAAAACAATTTGCGTGGTTCAAGAAGTACGGGATGTTTGGGCGATGGAGAGAACGCAGGCCTATCGTGGTCTGTATCATGTTTTGCACGGGGCCCTATCTCCTATAGAAGGAATAGGGCCTGAGCATTTGTCCATTGCTGCTTTGTTGGATCGAGTGAAGGAGGGAGGGACGGGTGAGGTGATCTTGGCGACCAACAGTACAGTGGAGGGAGAGGCGACGTTGCTCTACCTTGCAAAATTGTTGTCTGCTTCACCCGTTAGGGTTACAAGAATAGCGCATGGTTTGCCGGCCGGGGGTGATTTGGAGTACGCGGATGAAATGACGTTAACGCGGGCTTTGGAGGGGAGGAGGTTGTTGGATGGGACAGGTGTGTGAGGTGAATCGTCCCTTGGTTCTTTGTGGGTCCTCTTCTGAATATCCCTGGGGGGAGTCCATTTTGTTTGCGGGCTATGAATAATGAGGGTTGATTGGGCCCGGGAAGCTGTGTAGGATGGGGGATGAAGGTGGATTTTATGGGTGGTCTTCTGTGGGTTTTTCTGGGGTTGTTGTTGTTGATGATCGTGGCCCGTTCCATAAGGAAACCACTATTGTGGTTGTGGTATGGTGTGGTTTATTCAACGGTAGGTGCCCTGGCATTGTTTGCACTGAATGGCGTAGGGCAATTTTTTTCTTTTTCGTTACCCATCAATCCCTTTACGGCCATGGTTGCGGGGGGGATGGGCATTCCCGGTTTGATTTATCTTGTGGCAATTCGTTGGTGTGTGGTGGTTTGAGGGGATCATTGTGGCGTGACTTTGAGAAGGAGTATTTTGTTAAGAGGGTAGCGGATGATGGGGGATGATGGTTTCTAAATCCTACTTTTCTAGGACGAATTTTTTTGAAAATAGGGTATTGACGATGTCGTTGTGACGATGTTAGAATAAGATCTGTTGCTGGCGGCCGTGGTTGATTCCTGAGGGGCCAGCGAGTTTTTCGAAAATAGGGTATTGACGAGTGCGGTGGCAGTGTGATACGATGTTTTCTGTCCTTCGGAATTGATCGGCTGGGAAGTCGTTCCGCCGAGGGGGTCAGGTTGGCCGTTGTTGGAGTGGTTGTATCCTCGAGTATCTGCGGGGTTGTGACCCCTGAGATATGGAGGCAAGTTGTTGGTCGTTTCCTTGTTTTTTCGCTCCTTGACAACCGAAGAGTGGTGGCATTTATGCAGAGTGCAGTAGCGTGAGGCCTTGGCCTTGCGTGGTAGATGTTTGTGTTCTATTCGCCATGACGAGTTTGATCCTGGCTCAGGACGAACGCTGGCGGCGTGCCTACTACATGCAAGTCGAGCGCGCTCCCCTTGGGGAGCGAGCGGCGGACGGGTGAGTAACACGTGGATAACCTGTCCAGAAGTCGGGGATTACCCCTGGAAACGGGGGTCAATACCGGATACGCTCTCTGGATCGCATGGTTCGGAGGGGAAAGGTACCTTCGGGTGTCGCTTTTGGGTGGATCCGCGGCGCATTAGCTAGTTGGTGAGGTAAGGGCTCACCAAGGCGACGATGCGTAGCCGGCTTGGGAGAGCGGACGGCCACACTGGGACTGAGACACGGCCCAGACTCCTACGGGAGGCAGCAGTAGGGAATTTTCCGCAATGGGCGAAAGCCTGACGGAGCGACGCCGCGTGGGTGAAGACGGCCTTCGGGTTGTAAAGCCCTGTTCATCGGGAAGAAGAAATGACGGTACCGGTGAAGAAAGCCCCGGCTAACTACGTGCCAGCAGCCGCGGTAATACGTAGGGGGCGAGCGTTGTCCGGGATGATTGGGCGTAAAGGGCGTGTAGGCGGATGTATAGGTCGGGCGTGAAAGGCACGGGCTCAACCCGTGTAAGCGTTCGAAACGGTGCATCTTGAGTGCGGTAGAGGGAAGCGGAATTTCTGGTGTAGCGGTGGAATGCGTAGATATCAGAAGGAACACCGGTGGCGAAGGCGGCTTCCTGGACTGTTACTGACGCTGAGGCGCGAAGGCGTGGGGAGCAAACAGGATTAGATACCCTGGTAGTCCACGCGGTAAACGATGAGTGCTAGGTGTAGGGATGCTCAGCATCTTTGTGCCGAAGGAAACCCATTAAGCACTCCGCCTGGGGAGTACGGTCGCAAGGCTGAAACTCAAAGGAATTGACGGGGGCCCGCACAAGCGGTGGAGCATGTGGTTTAATTCGATGCAACGCGAAGAACCTTACCAAGGCTTGACATCCCGATGAAAGGCCTCGAAAGAGTGCCGTGCCCCCTTCGGGGGGAGCATTGGTGACAGGTGGTGCATGGTTGTCGTCAGCTCGTGTCGTGAGATGTTGGGTTCAGTCCCGCAACGAGCGCAACCCTTATCTCCGGTTGCCAGCACGTAAGGGTGGGCACTTTGGAGAGACAGCCGGCGAAAGCCGGAGGAAGGCGGGGATGACGTCAAATCATCATGCCCCTTATGTCTTGGGCTACACACGTGCTACAATGGCCGTTACAGAGGGAGGCGAAGTCGCGAGACGGAGCGAATCCCAGAAAAGCGGTCTCAGTTCGGATCGCAGGCTGCAACTCGCCTGCGTGAAGTAGGAATCGCTAGTAATCGCGGATCAGCATGCCGCGGTGAATACGTTCCCGGGCCTTGTACACACCGCCCGTCACACCACGGGAGTGGGTCACACCCGAAGTCGGTGAGGGAACCTGGTTCGCCAGGACCCAGCCGCCGAAGGTGGGGCTCGCGACTGGGGTGAAGTCGTAACAAGGTATCCCTACCGGAAGGTGGGGATGGATCACCTCCTTTCTGGAGTTTCATTAGAGCACTCTTATGCATAGATAGCCATTACACTCTTCGGTTGTGAGGGAGCGAAGCAGGCCGAAATCGGTTTTCTTCCCTCCCTTTTCGTACCTTGCCAACTACATTATGGATTGAGAGAGCGTAGATCTGTTCCCGTTTGGTTGGGTCAAACAGAGAAGGGCGCACGGTGGAGGCCTAGGAGCCAAGTGCCGATGAAGGACGGGGCAAGCGCCGATATGCCACGGGGAGCTGCAGGCAAGCTGGGATCCGTGGATTTCCGAATGGGGAAACCCGCCTGTGTGGAGCACAGGTATCCGCAGGCCGAAGTGAGTAGGCCCGCGGAGGGTAATCAGGGGAAGTGAAACATCTCAGTACCCTGAAGAAGAGAAAACAAAAAGTGATTTCCTGAGTAGAGGCGATCGAAAGGGAAGTAGCCCAAACCGGCGGCTTTGCCGTCCGGGGTTGTAGGACGTATCTATGAGGCGTTTGGAATTCTGTAGGCGAAGTGATCTGGGATGGTCTGCCAAAGACGGTGAGAGCCCGGTAGCCGAAACGGAATAGGAAATGCTGGGGTACGATCCTGAGTACGGCGGGACACGAGGAACCCCGTCGGAATCTGGGAGGACCACCTTCCAAGGCTAAATACACTTGGCTACCGATAGTGAAGAGTACCGTGAGGGAAAGGTGAAAAGCACCCCGGAACGGGGAGTGAAAGAGTACCTGAAACCGTGTGCCTGACAGTCGGTCGGAGCTTGGGGTTGTGATACCCGCGAGTGACGGCGTGCTTTTTGAAGAAAGAGCCGGCGAGTGTAAGTGACGTGCGAGGTTAAGGTCTTATGGGGACTGGAGCCGAAGCGAAAGCGAGTCTACCAGGGCGCGAGTACGTCGTTTACGACCCGAAGCCGGGTGAGCTACCCATGTCCAGGATGAAGTGGCGGTAAGACGCCATGGAGGTCCGAACCCAAGGGTGTTGCAAAACCCTGGGATGAGGTGTGGGTAGGGGTGAAAAGCCTATCGAACCCGGTGATAGCTGGTTCTCCCCGAAATGGCTTTAGGGTCAGCCTGTAACGATAGCTGGCTAGGAGGTAGGGCTCTGGATGTGCAAGGGGCCCTCGCGGGTTACCGAGTGCAACTAAACTGCGAATGCCTAGGCAGAAAGTTATGGAGTGAGACCATGTGCTCTAAGGTTCATGGTCGAGAGGGAAACAGCCCGGACCATCAGCTAAGGTCCCAAAGTGATCGCTAAGTGGGAAAGGAAGTAGGTCCGCAAAGACAGCCAGGATGTTGGCTTAGAAGCAGCCACCATGGAAGGAGTGCGTAATAGCTCACTGGTCGAGTGGGCCTGCGCCGAAAATGTAGCGGGGCTAAGCGATCCACCGAAGCTATGGATAGTGCCATGGGTACTATGGTAGGGGAGCGTCCTGTGTGCAGAGAATCGGAACCGGAAGGTTTCGTGGAGTGCACAGGAGTGAGAATGCTGGCATGAGTAGCAAAAGAGGGGTTCAAAATCCCTTCCACCGAAAGCCTAAGGGTTCCTGGGGAAGGTTTAGCCACCCAGGGTTAGTCGGGGCCTAAGCCGAGGCGTAAAGCGTAGGCGATGGATAACAGGTGTATAATATTCCTGTACCGGCCACACGCGTTTGTACGAAGAGGGGACGCAGGTGGGATTGTGTCGCATTCTGTTGGAGATAGAGTGTGGAATCGGCGAGCTAGTGCGGGTAGGGAAATCCGCTCGCACGTTGGATGTGAGCCGTGATCCCAACTAGGGGGAGGTTCCCTAGGAGGGCGCATTGTCGTACTGCCAAGAAAAGCCTCTAGGAGTGTGTGGGCGCCCGTACCGTAAACCGACACAGGTGGGCGAGGAGAGAATCCACAGGTGAACGAGATAACGCTCGTTAAGGAACTCGGCAACTTAGCCCCGTAACTTCGGGAGAAGGGGTGCTCCCGTCCCCCTCACAGGGGAGGGGAGCCGCAGTGAAGAGGCCCAGGCGACTGTTTACCAAAAACACAGGTCTCTGCAAAGCCGAAAGGCGAAGTATAGGGGCTGACGCCTGCCCGGTGCTGGAAGGTTAAGGGGAAAGGTTGACGCCTTGAACCGAAGCCCCAGTAAACGGCGGCCGTAACCGTAACGGTCCTAAGGTAGCGAAATTCCTTGTCGGGTAAATTCCGACCCGCACGAATGGCGTAACGATCTGGGCGGTGTCTCAACGAGCGACTCGGTGAAATTGCAATGTCTGTGAAGATGCAGACGACCCGCGGCTAGACGGAAAGACCCCGTGGATCTTTACTGCAGCTTGGTATCGAGCCGGTGGCGTACATGTACAGGATAGGTGGGAGTCTGTGAAGTCTGGGCGCCAGCCTGGATGGAGACAACGGTGGGATACCACCCTTGTGCGTCGCTGGTTCTCACTGATGTTCCGTGACGGGACACAGGAATGTGCCTGGTGGGCAGTTTGACTGGGGCGGTCGCCTCCCAAAAGGTAACGGAGGCGTTCGAAGGTTCCCTCGGCGCGGTTGGAAATCGTGCGTGAGAGTGCAAAGGCAGAAGGGAGCCTGACTGCGAGACGTACATGTCGAGCAGGGACGAAAGTCGGACTTAGTGATCCGGTGGTACCGCGTGGGCGGGCCATCGCGCAACGGATAAAAGTTACCCCGGGGATAACAGGCTAATTCCCCCCGAGAGTCCACATCGGCGGGGGAGTTTGGCACCTCGATGTCGGCTCATCGCATCCTGGGGCTGAAGGAGGTCCCAAGGGTTGGGCTGTTCGCCCATTAAAGCGATACGCGAGCTGGGTTCAGAACGTCGTGAGACAGTTCGGTCCCTATCTGCCGCGGGCGTAGGAGGCTTGAAGGGGTCTGTCCCTAGTACGAGAGGACCGGGATGGGTATGCCGCTGGTGTATCTGTTGCTCCGCCAGGGGCACAGCAGAATAGCTAAGCATAAAGGGAGAAGCGCTGAAGGCATCTAAGCGCGAAGCCCGCCCTAAGATGAGGCCTCCCGCCGCAGAAAAGCGGGTAAGACACCTTGTAGAATACGAGGTCGATCGGTCCGGTGTGGAAGCATCGCGAGGTGTGGAGCAGACGGATACGAATCAGTCGAGGGTTTGACCTAGTTGATGGGAAATGGTTTTTACGCTACGTTGAAAATCCATAATGTAGGATGGTAGGGTGCGAGCTTGGTGACGATGGCGGAGGGGAACCACCTGTTCCCATTCCGAACACAGTCGTTAAGCCCTCCAGCGCCGATGGTACTTGGGGTGCAGACCCCTGGGAGAGTAGGACGTTGCCAAGCATTTTTTACATAGAACATAGGTGGGATTGGTTTATGGAAGATTTTGCTCTCTTGGTTGCTTCATTCCAAGCGCCGGGGGGCTTTTTTATGTTTTATAATAATAACATTCTGTAGGGGATATTTTTGTCTTTGGATTCCCGTGTGGGTGAAATCGGAAAGGAGGGGGGTATCTATTGCATGATTGTGGGGAAGCCCATCTTGGAGATCTACCTTGTTGCATCATTTGCAATCAAATCTGTTGGTCTGGCTTGCGTATCCAAACTCATTATCTTTGTCATCATTGTGAAAATGATATGGTTAGGATACAGGTGGAGGAGGGAGAAGGGGGGGATCGTTACCGGTACTTTTCCCATCGTTTGCGACCCCTAGCACGTTCCATGATGGGGGTAACCCTGAGGGAGAGAGGAAACAATAGACAGTAGAGAAGGGATGTAGGAGGATCCTATGGTAGCACCCCTATGGAATGAGTTATTGCAGCATGTGCGTCGGGCACAGGGTTCCTATCATGTCCCCGGCCATAAGCAGGGTTCCGTCTGGGATCGGGTTTCCTATGTCCATTTTTCCGCACTCCTGCCGTTTGATCTAACGGAGGTAGGACAGCTTGATGACCTACACAATCCGACGGGTGTCATTGCAGAGGCCCAAGCCTTGGCAGCGTGTGCCTTCGCCGCTGCCCATACATTTTTCTTAGTAGGCGGTTCAACGTCAGGGAATTTGGCAACCTTGCTATCTCTTTGTCAACCCGGGGATGGGGTGTTGGTGCAGAGGAATTCCCATCAGTCCGTTTATCATGGGTGTTGGCTTGCCCAGGCAACTCCTTATCCCTTATCCGTGTCTTTGGATCCATCTACAGGTTGCGAATTGCCCTTATCCGTGGATCAAGTGGAGGCTGCCCTTCGTACGTATACAAACATCAAGGTTGTAGTGGTTACCTCGCCATCGTATGACGGTATGGTAGAGCCTATCGAATCCCTAGCGAAATTATGCAGGCTTCATCGGGTACTTCTTGTTGTGGATGAGGCGCATGGTGCCCATTTTGGATTCCATCCTGATTTGCCCACTTGGGCTATACAGTGTGGTGCCGATGTTGTGGTGCAATCTACACACAAGATGTTGCCGTCGTTGACTATGTCCTCCATGTTGCATTTGGCCCCTTCTATGCTGGATAGAGTGCCAGTATTTCAACGTTCCCTCCGTTGGGTCGTTTCTAGTAGTCCCTCTTACTTATTGTTAGCCTCTCTAGATGTAGCACGCCGCTATATGGAAGAACATGGACAGGCCGTATTGACAGCTTCTTTGCGTGAGCTGGGGGTTTTCCGCTCTCGTTTGGCTGCTTCGTCTCGGTTTGGGGAGTTTGAATTCCCTGGTTTGCGAGATCCCTATAAGATTCTCCTAAGGCAGGAGGGTAGGGATGGTTTTTCCCTTCTACGGGTTTTACAGGAGAGGGGTTGCTATGCGGAAAAGGCTACATCACAATATGTTCTACTCATTTCTTCACTGGCTTTTAGTTCCACGGAGAGTGCGGTTCTATGGAATGTATTGGAATCCCTGCCCATCAAGGACGATACAGGGGGTACTGTGGAGGGGGGTTTCTTTGTGCATCCCGGGGGAAACACTCCTGTTGTACCGTTGGCTTTGGCATGGTCGGAATTGCGTCAGCGGTCCATGGCGTGGCGGTCCCTTGCTGCGTCGGTTGGGTGTGTTGCCGCGGATTTCGTTGTTCCCTATCCCCCTGGTATCCCCGTCTTACTGCCCGGGGAGCGGATCACCCCTGTAGTGGTGCAGCAGATGTTCGATTGGTTGGCATATGGGGGGCAGGTGCGCGGGATCCGGAACGGGGGCAGGGGATCGTCTGTTTCTATCCAGGTTGTCGTGTAGTGGCAATGTCTGTGTTGTTGTGGCAAGGGAATTTCGAGACGACGTTTGTGATAGGATGTAGCAGTTGGATTCAAAAATAGCGGGGGGATGTTCTTGGGGACACGTAGAGGTGATCGCCCTATAGGTTTTTTTATTACCCTGGAGGGGTTGGAAGGGGCGGGAAAGACAACACAGGCTTGTCATCTGAAAAACTGGCTAAGTCAGCAGGGCTGTGCGTACACGATAACCAAGGATCCCGGGGGTACTCTGGTTGGTGATCAAGTTAGGAACCTTCTTATGAAGGAAGGGGAAGGGGATCTTTCCTGGAAGACGCAGGTTTTATTGTATGCGTCGGCACGTGCCCAATTGGTGGACAAAGTCATTGTACCCAATCTTCTGGCGGGTCACGTGGTGGTTTCCGATCGTTATCTTGACTCCAACATAGCTTATCAATTTTATGGGGAGGGAAAGGATCCAGCATTAGGGATGAAGTGGCTTACATGGGCTTCTGATGGTTGGGTTCCCCATCGAACGTATCTTCTCGACCTAACGGTGGAGGAATCTCGTCATCGATTGCAGCAACGGGGTCAGCAATTGGATCCTATGGAATGTCGTGAGGATGCCTTTTATCACCGGGTACGACGCGGCTATCATGAACTGGCTGAACAAAGCGCTGATCGTTTCTGCGTAATTGATGCCACCCTTCCCGAGAAAACGATTTCAGAAATGATTTGCGGGGATTGTCGAAGGTTGTTGTCGTGGAGGGGGGCGCTGGGTGGTAGTGATGGGACGATGTTTGAAATAGGGTAGGGACCTCTTGCATCGTGGTCCTAGGGGTGTGTTTATATTCTTATCTCTAGTTCTTAATCTATTGATAGTGTTGGTGTCAATATATAGTAGGGCTACCAGTAACGATCCCAACCACTAAACATTTTTTAAAAATAATATGTAAATATGAATTTTGGGGACGGTTCTGCTTTGCACCATCATGATGTAGTATTCTTGGTGGATCCCAAAAGTATCGGAGTACAAACGATTGCATTGCAATATTATTTTTATTTTATATATGAAAATAATTATTTTTTTATATGATATATATTCATTTGTCATTATATAAGGGATTTTTGTTTTTTATAATATTTCCGATTCCGTGAGGGGGATTCTGGGGTGTTTTTCGTGTGCTTTTTTGGGGGGGAAAGTATCCGAACGGGTGTGTACATTCCTCTGGGATCGTGCAATTTCTTGTGGGGAATGCCCTATCTATGAATCTAGTCTCACCTTTTCGTAAAGCAATTGAGTAACATAATAACATTTTGTTATGACACTGTTCCTGTTTTTGTATCCCAGGGGTATTTATCTTATTTCATATGAATTTTTATAAAATTTTTACTAGGTCCTTGCGCGGAAGACGAACATTGTGTTGTAGTAAGATCCATCCTGTTTATGGTACGTACAAAACAACAAAAAATCCGTAATGTTGTCAACATTACGGATAAGATGGAACAAGGTTCCATTACCATGGACAAAGCGATCTGATCAACAAATAGGGCACGATCGCACGATCTGCAGTGAAAAAGAATGAAGCGTTATTATGTAAAAAGGGGATGACTCATGCCCCCTACCTCTGGTAGAATATTGATCACCAACAAACAATAAACTCAGAGAAGGGAAAACATGAGCATCCATACCCATAATACAACATTATCAGGAAAAATCAATATCCAAAAAGAAGAGTCATGGATAGCTAGAAATTCGATGAAGATAGGCGACCGGTCCATTGACTCCCCGTATTGTGGAAAAACACTGAAAAGTACGTGTCCCTTCTGTCATAGCCATAATGTCTTAATAGATGAGAAACTGATTCTAACCGATAGGCCCATAATGGCAATGGCAAACGAGAAGCTGGCCCTAGCCAACGAGACAATGACAATGGCAAACGAGAAGCTGGCCCTAGCCAACAAGGCAACGGCAATGGCAGCAGGGAATAAGGACACAAAATGGTCTGCGGTAGCCGGTGAGATTGGGAAATTACATAGTACGAATCCGTCCCCTGCCCCCCAAGAAACGGAACCCAACCCACTGATCGAGGATTCTCCATCCATAACTTTGCGTGACGGAAAAGATAAAGGTCCGGGGAATGCACGATCCGAAGGGGATGGATATCATCAATTGCACGATCCAAAAACTCGGGATCGATTCTTACGTGCTCAACGTTTTTTCGATGATCTCAAGGAGGGAATTACCTCATGGGGTCCCAAGGAGTGGGAGGAATCTAGGCATCTGATTGAGAAACTGCTATTATTGTGTTGTCCATCGAATCACAAGGAAAAAACGAAGGATTCCCTTCTCCTGAATGACGTTACTAGCCTTATGTTCCATCACGACGGTGGTAGTATTTTGGTGCGGGCGCTGATTGGATTGTTGAAAAACGCATGGATCCCAGAGATAGACCCTCTAACCGACCCAAAGACTTGGAAACCCGTTGTCGAGGACCTATGTAACTTACGCATGCGTGTAGATCAAACCCTCCATTGTCTGAAATATCCCCAGGATGAGGGGAATGGGGTCTATCATCGCGGATATAGCACACTGTTTGGGGAACTAGATCTAGAGGTTCCTAGGACAAGATGGGAATTTTCACCGTACTCGTTACCACGTTATCAGAGTGCAAAGAATACCCTCAAAGATTTCATTTATTGTCTTTATCTTCCAGGCTTTTCCTTGCGAAATAGTAGCAAA
This sequence comes from Pasteuria penetrans, assembly GCF_900538055.1. NCBI lineage: Bacteria > Bacillati > Bacillota > Bacilli > Caryophanales > Pasteuriaceae > Pasteuria > Pasteuria penetrans. Next base: position 333,755 of record NZ_UZAC03000001.1, on the reverse strand, counting down.
CTCCTGAAGGAAAGGTTCAACCTTCAGACGCCCCCGGAAACGCTTTCGCAGTGGCTGCAACCCTATTACAACGATGCTATACAATATTTCGAAAGGGATCTGAGCACGACAGTATATACAGCCATAGGCATGGATACCCTCTTTGTTCCAGTTGGTGAAAGGGGGTACTGACGATTTGTACAAATACTCTAGTGAGATTAGTGGGGGACGGTTTAAGCGCTTGGGTGTTTGTGATCTTGCCTGCGGCGGTGTCACGGGTGCAGGTGGTTACGTGATTGGCTTGTTGGTCTCTCAGATCCATCCCGTGACGAAGCCCTTTGGTCATGTAGTTGGTGCGGGTGCAGCGACACTTACTGGTATAGGTAGCACTTATATTTGTGATCGATTTTGTTCGTGAATGATATCCGTAAATAACAATTGTCGAGCTGGGTTGGCTGAAATGCCAATCCAGCTCATGGAACTATATTCGGGTGCTAGTCTGATGTTGCGGCAGTACCCCTTTTTGCCGTATCTGTTCGAGTTTCGATCTAATGTTTGGTTCATCTTACAATGATTCTCCGCAATTTGGATTGTGCGTTGGCTGGATCAAGCCGGGTAATTCAAATCCCTTGCTACACCCCCATTACGGGGGTTTCATCACTATTATGAGTTCGATATTCCTAAATTATGAGTTCGATATTCCTAAATGGATTTCCTTCCTAGTGTTGTGATTTACTTAAGAGCAAATGTCGAAATAGTTGACCGCAGTGGTATAGAAACTGGGAATTGAATGGGAATGAAACCAATTTTGGTCTAAGGAATTTAGGAGCAGGTATTTCTATAGTTTCGGGGGGGAAGGGAATGGAGAAATGGCCGTATACTTCAATGATTGGGCCGCCACCCAAGGATACAGATCTTTGTTACCCTATACGATTCGTTGTGGCGCGTTGGGGTTGGATTAGCTTTCTCTTTCATTTTTTACTCTCCTTCCCTGTGTCACTCTACATGGTAGAAGGGGTACAGGCGTTGCCAAGGTATGTAATGCCATTGATGATAGGTTCCATTGGTTATATATGTTTTTCTATTATGGTTATTTTTTTGTTAAAAAAGGAAATAAAAAAAGAAAAAAATAATGAATTCCTTTCCCGGGCCCAGGTAGCTGCTAGACAGATGATTCAGTGGTCCACAAACCGTAAAAATTATCGGCGTGCTATAGTACAACATAGTTTATGGAGAAGGGGGGCTTGGTACTTGGTTTCATGGGGAGGAGGGGTATGGTTTTTGGTTATGACATGTGTATCCCTATGGACCTTTCCTTCCGTATGGTTGGTGACACTAGGCACAGTAGGATGGATGGCGGCTTTACGAGGGAGAATTTGGCAAGAAGAACACTGGTTGAGGGTGCAAGGCATTCATGTGGGTTTTGTCAATAGACGGATCATTATGTGTCTATTAGGGTATTTGTTATTCCTACATTTGCTTCATTTCGTTTCTCATTTTGGCGCTGGTTCAAACCCTTCTCTTCATTCGGATATGATATTTCGCGCCGGTAGTTCTTTTTCTTGTTTTTCGCTTTACCCTGTTTTACCTTCCTGGGCTCATCTCCTCTTAGGCCAGCGCCGTGCTTTCTTTAGGCCCTTCCTTAGCATTCGTTCTACTTCTGGTTTTTTCAGGCATTTAATTTTCTCACCTCCCTGCAATTATCTAGAAATATTTGATTATTATAATAATACACAGAGGAAGAGAGTGTTACAGTCCCGTAGTGGTACCAAAAATTGCTTACTTTGGGTTATTCTCGGTGTTTTAACGTTGTTTTCACTTTGTGGTCTTATCTGTGAAATTGTTAATATCAAATTGATTCTCTTCTGATCCCCTCTCCTGACTCACCCGAGCTAAAAAATTGTCGTTTGGAATCACGAGAGGCTGTTGCATGGACACCTAGACTTAGCCAGGTGAAAGGGCTAAGACTATACCGAAGCTGCGGTTGTGAACGGAGTCGGATCGTACGCTTTGCAAAGTGGTATGGACGATGAGGGAGGACCCCGATTGGGGTCTTGTTTCTTTTCAGAATTGGGCTGGTAGGGGCAAAGATTCTAAACCACCTTGCGCTGCTGGTGTAAGGAGTGGTCAAAGGAAAAGGCGGGGAGGCCTGTCGGGTGGGGGTCGTGGAGATCAGCGTGTGGTTCTGTGAGAGGGTTGGCTGGGATGCCAGTCCTACTCGACAGTATTCCCAAAATGGATTTGCTCCAACTAGTGGTTTTGATTTACCTGCGCACTGCCAGGGTCCTATAGCCCCGATTGGAGAATTAGGATGGAGAAGGAAAGCTAGGAGGTTGTTGTTATAGGATCGGAGGGACGAGTTACGGATTACGAATGTGGGAATTATGATACGAAAAATGGGAATTGATTTTACTTCGTGTCACTCATAGGGCAAATGTCGAAATAGTCGACCGTGGTGGATCAGAAACTGGGAATTGAATGGGAATGAAACCAATTTTGGTCTAAGGAATTTAGGAGCAGGTATTTCTATGGTTTCGGGGGGAAGGAAATGGAGAAATGGCTGTATACTTCAATGATTGGGTCGCCGCCCAAGGATACAGATCTTTGTTACCCTATACGATTCGTTGTGGTGCGTTGGGGTTGGATTAGCTTTCTCTTTCATTTTTTACTCTTCTTCTCTGTGTCACTCTACATGGTAGAAGGGGTACAGGCGTTGCCAAAGTATGGAATGCCATTGATGATAGGTTCCATTGGTTATATATGTTTTTCTATTATGGTTATTTTTTTGTTAAAAAAGGAAATAAAAAAAGAAAAAAATAATGAATTCCTTTCCCGGGCCCAGGTAGCTGCTAGACAGATGATTCAGTGGTCCGCAAACCGGAAAAATTATCGGCGTGCTATAGTACAACATAGTTTATGGAGGAGGGGGGCTTGGTACCTGGTTTCATGGGGAGGAGGGGTATGGTTTTTGATTATGACATGTGTATTCCTATGGACCTTTCCCTCCGTATGGTTGTTGACATTAGGCACAGTAGGATGGATGGCGGCTTTACGAGGGAGAATTTGGCAAGAAGAACATTGGTTTAGGGTGCAAGGCATTCATGTGGGTTTTGTCAATAGACGGATCATTATGTGTCTATTAGAGTATTTGTTACCCCTACATTTGCTTCATTTCGTTTCCCATTTTGGCGCTGGTTCAAGCTCTTCCCTTCATTCGGATATGATATTTCGCGCCGGTAGTTTTTTTTCTTGTTTTTCGCTTTACCATGTCTTACCTTCCTGGGCTCATCTTCTCTTAGGTCAGCGTCGTGCTTTCTTTAGGCCCTTCCTCAGCATTCGTTCTACTTCTGGTTTTTTCAGGCATTTAATTTTCTCACCTCCCTGCAATTATCTAGAAATATTTTATTATTATAATAATACGCAGGGGAAGAGAGTGTTACAGTCCCGTAGTGGTACCAAAAATTGCTTACTTTGGGTTATTCTCGGTGTTTTAACGTTGTTTTCACTTTGTGGTCTTATCTGTGAAATTGTTAATATCAAATTGATTCTCTTCTGATCCCCTCTCCTGACTCACCCGAGCTAAAAAATTGTCGTTTGGAATCACGAGAGGCTGTTGCATGGACACCTAGACTTAGCCAGGTGAAAGGGCTAAGACTATACCGAAGCTGCGGTTGTGAACGGAGTCGGATCGTACGCTTTGCAAAGTGGTATGGACGATGAGGGAGGACCCCGATTGGGGTCTTGTTTCTTTTCAGAATTGGGCTGGTAGGGGCAAAGATTCTAAACCACCTTGCGCTGCTGGTGTAAGGAGTGGTCAAAGGAAAAGGCGGGGAGGCCTGTCGGGTGGGGGTCGTGGAGATCAGCGTGTGGTTCTGTGAGAGGGTTGGCTGGGATGCCAGTCCTACTCGACAGTATTCCCAAAATGGATTTGCTCCAACTAGTGGTTTTGATTTACCCGCGCACTGCCAGGGTCCTATAGCCCCGATTGGAGAATTAGGATGGAGAAGGAAAGCTAGGAGGTTGTTGTCATAGGATCGGAGGGACGAGTTACGGATTACGAATGTGGGAATTATGATACGAAAAATGGGAATTGATTTTACTTCGTGTCACTCATAGGGCAAATGTCGAAATAGTCGACCGTGGTGGATCAGAAACTGGGAGCTGAACGGGAACGGAACCGATTGTGGTCTAAGGTAAGGGATTGAGAAGGTAGGTATTTCCATAGTTTCGGGGGGAAAGGGAATGGGGAGACGACTATATACTTCAATGATTGGGTCGCCCAGGGATAAAGATAGGCAGCATCCGGACGGGTGTGTGCATTTTTCGGAGGGGATTTTTAGTCCCACTTTTTTGCCTCCTTGGGTGACCTTTTCTTGTATTTTTTAAGCATAATTGTCTTATTAATTTGTATAGATAGAAAATTCGTTCCTGTCTTCCAACCTCTTCTCGTCCATTCTTATTATGAATCTTATAGGGATTGGGAAAAAGGAGATTCTTACTTTACCAAATTTTCAATCTAAATCGCAAAAAACACATGATTCCATACTATTTCTGCTTTCTTCCCAATCCCTATGATTCATGCTATCCTCTGGTCCGTTGTTTCCTGCCATTTTTGGTGATCACGGAGACAGAAGAGGGTGGATATTCGATAAGCAGCCCTGTCATCAGGATAGCAGCGGGCTTTGTTCGTAATGCGTTTTAAATTACCGTTTAAATTCTCCAGGATGTTGGTACTCCGATTCGACTTCTGATGGGTAAGGTCGTGTCCGAGGTGGATGGTGATATCTCGCAGGCCCTTTCGCAATACTTTTACCGTTTTCGGGGCCACTTCTTTATAATCCTCGCATATCCTTATGCCAACTGCATAGGCCGTTTCACAATTTTTACGGAACAGTATAACAGAAAGATAAACAAAAAGAAAATGGAAATTAATTACCATTTTTAATGAATTAGGATGGGTCAAGTACTATAGTGACATAGGTAAAAAAGGGGGGGAAGAGCTAGAAAACCAAAATATACGTTTTATATTTTAATATAGTAAATTTATTTTATATAGTAGTCCATGGGAGAAGCACCTCAAATGGGGGGAAATCCTCCTCCAAAAGCCCTGTTCAGAAATTCACATCCCCAACGGGATGCTGCCCTCTGGATCATCATAGAGCCAAGAATATAGACTATAATGTGGTATTTCCATAATGCAAGGGTTTTTAATGTAAAAAATAGGGACTGATCCCACCTCCGTACCGCCGCAGGACAAATGCTGAAATACCCAAATCCCATGGATGGGCCTAAAACTGGGGGGCGAATCAGCGAATCAACACTGCCCCCCTTTACAGGGATGGTTACCCAACCAGTATCAGCATCCACTCTGTTGGTTATAAGGTACAGTTCTGCTGTTATCTTCGCTGTTATCGGAGACAACGAATGTAAAGATCCACGCAACAGTAACAACCCCAACAACAACCGGAACAGAGGACTTTTCCGATATGCGGTATGGGAACTAAGCACTGGGGCAACAACAAATACCGCAAATAATATCAATATGGTAATCATTTCCGTTTTATTTCCATATCTTTTGAACCCACCGCAACAAGTATGGTGGGGAACCACACCCGTGCGGGGAAGGTATACATAATTGCTGGTATTTTGTCAATAGGGATAGTGAACCAAAACTAAAACGACAATCTTTTAGCCTGGATGAGTCAGAAAGAGATCAGAAAAGAAGCAGAGGAACCATTATAGAAAGTTTGATATGGACCAATCATAGGTAAGACAACAAAGCGACAATAGCGTTAAAGCACCAAGGATAGCCCAAAGTAGGCCATCTTTGACATCGCCATGGGACCGTAACACACCCCTCCCCTGCGTATCACAATCATAATTGAATATCTCTGGTGCTGGTGCTGTTAAAAAGGTTCACAATTGTTTCCTGGGGTTCGAATAAAAATGGAAAGTGGGCTTTTGTGGATTCATAAAAATAACTACATAAATTTTTATGAAATCATACTATCCATAGCAGTTCGGTTCCCTAATTATGGTTAGGCTACCGGTATTATAATAATATTCTGAATATATAAACAAAATGGGATATGACCCTATCTTCCTACGTACACTCGAAACAACTTTATATGTATTACCCGAAAAATACTTCCAAAGAAACTTGAAGACCATCTGTTATTCCTATACAATCCTCTTTATACACACATATATAAAAGGAGGTTGATAACAGATGGTATCAGGGTATTGTACCATAGAACAGTCGAACTTGGAAGGGGTAGGGGAATGGATTGAATGCTTCGCGGATAAGTGGCGCTGGTGTTCCACCAAGGAAGAAATTAAACTTGCAACCCTTTGCGAGTATTACGCGAAACATGCTTCATGGTACAAGGAAACATATGCCGATTATCATAATACTATCGGTCAACCCTGCAAGGATATCCTTTTTACCATAATCCTGGAGTCCATTAAAGAAACCTTTGGGTGGACAGACAGGCCAAGAGCCCCCAAAAGGATCCCCTTGGGTTCCCCTGATTCCGTACCCAATCTAAGGTACGGGGGTTTCAATTTTGGGATGGTAGGTTCTGTACTATAAGCATTCGGGGGATTGTGGTTTCTACAATAGCTATTCTTCTTGCCTATTTGTGATATGCTTGACTCCTAGGATTTTCCCATGATACACTAACTTGTGTGTGTTGTTTGTAAGGTGTTTATGTCCAAAGTTGGGATTTATTTCGTGTGTCCCCGTTGATTGTGAAGGTCCCGACCGTTTGGTGCGGGGTGAATGGGCGACGGTCGGTTTTCTACTCATGCTCTATCCGGGTGGGGTAAGGAATTAGGTAGTATTCTACCATATTATGGAGGGAATTTGGTTACTATGAAAAGAAAATTGGTTGCTTCCTTGCTTGTGGCCTCTTCATCAGTTGCTTTGGGGGGAGTCGTCGAGGCGAGTGCTCCTTATCAGATTGTGGTCGATGGACAGACGGTATTGTCCAGTGGCAGTTGTGTGGCTAACTACCAATGCAACACTTCTCTAGTTGCAGGGGCCCAAGTGACTACACTGTTGCCGACAACAGTTTTGAATGGGCAGTTTGTATCCTTTGGACAGTTGCAGCCCATGTATTACACGGTAGGTGGTGGCGTTCAGACGCAGTCCGTTTTCCTGAATCAGCTGGTTCAGTTCCTATCTTCCCATAGGGGCGAAGTGCCCATGAGGTTTTCTGTTGCTTCTTCCCAGGGTTCCGAGCTTTATGGCGTGACCATGGTGAATTACAGCCAAGGGGAAGTAATAAGGAATGTCAACGAAATCATGAACCGTATGAGTAAGAGTAGTGGTGGCAGGTTTATAATTAAGACCTCCCAGCAGCGTGTTTTTGAATTTACCGTTACACCAGGTGATATAGCGGTATGGGAACAGTTGTACAAAGCTAATGTTCTTCCCGCCTACGTCCCTAGTTACTAAGACAACTTCGTTGTTTTCAGTTTAGTTGTGGGTTTGTGGTCAGGATTATCGACATATGAAGAGGGGTAGTTGTTTACATCATGAGAAAATACATCGTTTCCCTTGCAAGTATGGTCCTTTTGTCCACATTGGGTAGTGTTTCTTCTGCACATGTTGTCCGGTCAGATGATCACTTCGACTGGGAAGATGCTCGTGAAGTGTGCACCTCCAATCGCACCTACGATTATTTTGGTAATAGAACTCAGGTTAAGACATGCCAGAAAACCGTAATGCGTGTTATGCGCAAGGTTGAGAGGGCGGCTTGGTATGTCGACCATTACGCCGACAGATATGGATACGTTTTTGTCCGATTGGGTGGAACGGAGTACAGGATCAGTCGGCAGTACAGTCCACACGAGGTGCAGGAGATCATTGAGTCTCTACTCCATAGGGCTCACGGCAGAGGGATTGTAGAATTTGGGAGGCCTGATCCAAATACAGGAAGGATTCTCTATCGGGGGGTACCCTATATAGACAGGGAAGTCATTTCTGTAGCAGACCGTCTCCGGCCGTTTTGATCCCTTTTTCATATGAAAGGTTGTCAATAGCACCAGTCCCTCCCAATAGGGGGATGGTGCTGTTTTTGTTGATTGTCATAATCTTTTGGTACTAGTGTAGTATCGGATTACGCTTGTTTCTGAACTTGTATTGGGAACTCATACAGTAGTAGAATTATTTATAGTGGGGGCCTTGTTTCTATTTTTCCTGTGAAATCAGAATGCTATAATTCCTTTCCGACACTTGGTAATGGCGCGATTTCTGTGATTCCTCTGCTCGTTCATTGCGGAGGGTAAGTTTTTTCAGGAGGATACCTTTTTCTAGCAATTCTTGGTTCTCCTGGAGGGCACGATAAAGCTCTCTGTCCTCTGTCGTTAATTCCAGATTGATGCGGGCCTCCAAAGGTAGGGACATTTCTTTACGTAAGTTTTGGATCTGGCGGATGATATTTCGGATCCATCCTTCTCCTCGTAATTCCATTGTGATCGTAGTGTCCATGAATACGAAGATATTTTCCTTCGGGTGATGAACCATGGCCCATTGGGATAGGGGTTCCATGGTGACCGTAAACTGTTCCTTCGATAGAGTGCAGGTGACGCCATTGGACAATGTACAGGTTCCCCCTTCATTTTGTACCATGTTCCAGGCCTCATCCGATGGCAATTCTTGTAGGTGTTTCCGCAGTATGGTGGTAGATTTCCCATAGATGGGTCCTGCTGTAGGTAAGTGCAATTGTAAGCGGGGTTTTAGCATAGTAGGGAGCTCATCATTCGTTACCTCCGCTACTTTTTTTACGTTGAGTTCCTGCTTTAGGAGTTCACCCGCTTCCTGTCCTATCCTTATCGCTCTTCCATGTATCTTCAAACTAGCTAAGGGTTGTCGTGTGGGGATCCCTGTTTCGTTCCGAAGTTGGCGACCTAGCTCTACAATGGTGCGTGTCCTTGCCATTTCTTTTTCCAGGGAGGGATCACACTGGATGGGATCATAGCTGGGGTAGTCGGTCTGATGAACGCTCTTCCCATCGGTTAGGTTTCTATGAATGGTTTCTGTAACAAAGGGAAGAAAGGGTGCCAGGAGACGGCTCAGTGTAACCAAGGTGGAGTGAAGAGTGGTGAAAGCAGATCGTTTGTCTTCCGACATGCCAGTATCCCAGAAACGTGGGCGAGAACAGCGGATGTACCAGTTGCTCATATCGTCAATCAATTTGGCTAATTGTTTGGCAGCGGAGCATAGGTCATAACCCCGTAAAATGCGGATTACCTCCTGCGTGGTTGTATGGAGACGTGAGATCATCCAGCGATCCATCCAGTGTGGGGATGGGTCTGGTGTGGTGGGAGGTGCGAATTGATCCAATTCCGCATAGAGAGAAAAGAAGGAATGTGCGTTGACAAGGGTATCAATGATCTGGGATTTGGCCTCTGCCACAGAGGTATCGGAGAAGCGTTTTTCCTGCCAAGGGGAGCCATTAGCATAAAGCGACCACCGGAAGGGATCCGCGCCGTATTCATTGATAATGGACCATGGATCCACGGTATTCCCCTTACTTTTTGACATTTTTTGTCCCCTTTTATCTAGGACAAGACCGGTGGCTAGTACTGTTTTGTATGCGGGTGGAACTTCTAGTAGAGCGGATATAGTGAGCAAACTAAAGAACCAGCCACGGGTTTGGTCGATTCCTTCACAGATGAAGTCAGCGGGGTATTGCTCCCGGCCCTCAGGGTCCTCAGAAAAAGGAAGATGGTATTGTGCAAAGGGCATAGAACCGCTGTCGAACCAGACATCAATGACCTCGGGGGTGCGGCGCATATGCCCCTCGCAATGAGGACAGGATACCTCGATAGAATCGATCCCTGGTTTATGAGGATCCCAGGGCCGTGGTGGTGGGGTTTTTGTCATCCGTTTTTCTAGGGAAGAGAAGCTGTCGGGAACGAAGAGAGCATCGCAGGATGTACAGATCCAGACATTGAGTGGTGTTCCCCAAAAGCGGTCACGACTGATATTCCAATCGACGAGGTTGTCGATGAAGTTTCCAAAACGTCCCTTTTGAACATGGCTGGGTAGCCAGCGGATCTGTTCATTGTAGGCTTGTAGGCGTTCCTTGATGGCTGTGGTTCGAATAAACCAGCTTGTTGTGGCCATGTACAGGAGGGGCGTGTCACAACGCCAGCAGAAGGGATAGCTATGTTCATGGTGGCCAGAATGAACGATACGTCCCGCCCTATGTAATTTTTTTATAATTTCTTCATCACAGTCTTTGACAAATCTGCCTGCAAAATCGGTAACTTCCTCCCGGTATCGGCCTCTAGAATCTACCAATTGTAGTACAGGCAACTCATTTTCACGGGCCGCACGTTCGTCCTCTTCACCATGCGCGGGGGCCATGTGGACAATCCCTGTTCCACTGGTTGCGGTAACGAAGGAAGAAGCTATCACTCGATAGGCAGGTGTGGTTTGCTGTGTCCCCTGGTAGGGAAAGGGGGCTTGGTAGGTTAGACCCTCTAGGTCCCTTCCCCGATAGCGTTCCACAATTTGATAGTCCTCATTTCCAAAGAGGGTATCCACCAGGTCCGCAGCGAGAATGTATTGATTCTGTTGCCGGGCTATCCGTACGTATTCTATGGTGGGATTCACTGCAAGGGCTACGTGGGATGGTAGCGTCCATGGCGTAGTGGTCCAAGCAAGAAGGGAGATATGGGGTTTGTCGACAAGGGGGAAAGAAACGATAATGGAGGGGTCCCGTACTTCTTTGTATCCCTGAGAGACTTCATGGGAACTCAGCGTTGTTTGGCAGCGTGGGCAGTAAGGACTCACCCGGTGTCCTTGCTGTAGAAGGCCCTTTTGGTGTATTTTAGCGAGGGCGTTCCAAACACTCTCGATGTAATCTGGATCCAGTGTGATATAGGGATTTTCCAAATCGACCCAATAACCGATAGCCTCGGTTAGTTTGTGCCAGGACTCCTTGTACCGGAAGACATTTTCACGACAGTCTTGAATGAATGTATCGACACCATAGGCCTCAATAGCCTCCCTCCCATCCAATTTTTTGGCTTTTTCCACACCTAATTCCACTGGGAGGCCATGTGTATCCCAACCCGCCTTAGGGTACACGTAGTATCCACGCATGGTTTGGTAACGTCCAACAAAATCCTTGATCACGCGGGCCAAAACATGGCCAATGTGGGGTTCTCCATTTGCGCCAGGGGGACCTTCGTATATCACAAAACGGGGGCGATGGGCACGATTTTTCATAGCGGCTACAAAGGTTCCTTCTTCCCGCCAAAGCTGCAGGATACGATCCTCGCGTGAACGGGCACTCTCACGTGCGTTGATGCGTTGAATCATAGGTCTCACCACCGTGTCTTTTCTATAGACATATTTCATGAAATTTTTCTATGGTTGGCTTTGTAAGAACAGAGGAACCAAAAAAATCCCCTAGCGGGGCACTTTTGCGACATTCTATCATGGAATGGGGTGCGTAGGCAACATTTCCGAACGGGGTGGTTGTTTGGGATGCTTGGGGGTTGATTGTGTTGGGCCCCCGTTCCTGATGATAGAGGTTCTCTCTTTATGGGATCATGGTATGGTAGGCGGGTAGTTCCCGTTTTCCCGTTCCATTACCGGATGGAAACCCAGAACCAAGGTGGACGGAAGAAACCCAATGTCATTCATAAAAAGATATTAACAATAGAGGATGGGGTCGCAATGGGTATGTTGGCAGAGAAAAATAGACCCTACGGTTTTCTATTAGTACTTTTTTCTATCATGGCTGGTATTCTTGCAGTGGATCAATGGAGTAAGGCTTGGGTTGTGCAGGAGATGGACAGGAATTCATCCTGGCCCGTCATTGAAGATTTTCTTCACATCACGCGCCATTACAATTACGGTGCGGCGTTCGGTGTTTTACAAAAACAGAAGTGGTTGATTGTTTTGGTATCGGTGGTAGTTCTATCCTTTCTCTTGTATTTCCTGCCTAAGTGGTCCCGAAAGGATCCACTTCAGGGGGTAGCAGCTGCTCTTTTGACTGGGGGAGGAATAGGAAATTTGATCGATCGTATACGGTTTGATGCAGTGGTGGACTTTTTTCAATTCCGTTTCTTTATTAAGGATTTTCCTTCCTCCATTTTCAATGTGGCTGATGTAGCCATTGTCACCGGTTTGGGGATATTTTTATGGATCCTATTCAAAAGAGGAAGGATTGCATTGTGATCAAATCCGGGTGTTGGGAATGGATGGTAGGTGCAGCGGAGGAAGGGCAAGGTCGTTTGGATAGGGCATTGACTCATTTTGAGCCTAGCTGGTCACGTACGCAGGTACAGTCTTGGATTGATGCGGGTAGAGTACTTGTGGACGGGTTGCAGGCCAGGGCGAGCCAGCGGGTGCGCCCTGGTATGCGCATTGTTGTTTCTATTCCCCCTGCTGTTCCTAGTCGTTTGCAACCTGAGGACGTACCTCTGGACGTTCGCTATGAGGATGACGATGTTTTGGTGGTCAATAAGCCGGCGGGAATGGTGGTTCATCCTGCACCTGGACATTATGAGGGTACCCTGGTAAACGCCTTACTGGCTCATTGTGGCGATAGTTTACGTGGTGTAGGGGGGGAGTGTCGTCCAGGTATTGTCCATCGCCTCGACAAGGATACCTCGGGTTTGTTGGTGGTGGCCAAACATGATACGGCGCATCGTCTCATGACCCAGCAATTGCGCGATCGTAGGGTGAAACGTATGTATTGGGCCCTGGTACAGGGACGGATCCCACGGGAGACAGGTAGGGTAGATGCTCCTATTGCCCGTGATCCCCTGGATAGGAAGCGTTTTCGTGTCCTCAACAAGGGGAAACGTTCCATCACACACTATGTAGTAGAGAAGCGCTTTGCCTATGCTACTTTGGTGCGGTGTCGATTGGAGACAGGGAGAACCCATCAGATCCGTGTTCATTGTAAGTATATGGGTTTCCCCATTCTGGGGGATCCCGTGTATGGTCCACGTAAGTCTCGATACCATCTTGATTTACCGGGACAGGCTTTACATGCTGGGGAGTTGGGTTTTCATCATCCCCGAACGGGTGAGTGGACGGAGGTGGGAATGGGTTTATCTGTTGGGATGGAGCAATCGATAGCTATGTTGGAGGGAGTACCCTAGGGCGTTGGTTTTGATTTCAAAGGGGGGAATGTATCAGATTGTTGGTGGAGACCATCCGTTTTTCTGTCTTTTTCCATGGGGGGATATTTTCGTTTCGTATGGGTTTCCTAGACCCATACGTCCCCCACATGGACAGAAAATCAGGTAAAAGAGGTCTCTCCTTGATGCAAAGGGGAAAGGGGCTAGAAACAGCAGTCCTGTTGTGGGCACGGGCATGGACAACATATGGGTTCAACACAGCACGTGATTTTGCGACATTCCTGAACTATCCGCGGTCTGCATTGGATGAATTCCTGGCAACATTTTTTGTTGGATTCACAGCATTTGTGATGATGATCATGATCAGGGTGGGAGTGTTGGTTCGGGTAACTGTTCTCAACATGATTATAAGTTGGTTGACTCACAGCAAGTGTCCTTTTGTGGCTGCTGTACCTTCTTTTTACCGTAGATTTCAAACCGCATTTTTTTCTCATGAATACCATGGCCCCCCGATATATTTTATTCTATATTTTTTAATGAAGGGTCTATCTTCTTGCGAAGGAGGAAGTGGAATGATATGGCAGTTTATAGGAGCTGCCATGTTTTAGGATATGTTTTTACTTTATAATAAACAGTATGTTTAACTAAATTGTAATAATTATATTATATACCTATGGTAGAGGGTATTTCTATGTAATGTTGCCAGGTAGGAGCTATCCCTGTTGGGTTCCCATAGGGTTATCCCTGTTATGGCCCCCGCCCACAGGGGAAGTGATAGGTGGGCGGGGAGCTCAGTTTCCATTGGGTGGGTACCCACAGTGATAGTTTCTTTGCATGGGAAATAGAGAGAGGGTTGAACCGGGATTGTCTAGTGAAGCGATCCAGATCTTAGTTTTTATTTATCGAAGAGATCACTGGGGAATTGTAAATTTGTTATGATTCCCAATCTCTTCCTACTGAGCAGAGGATCCTTCGGTAGTTGTAAAGGGGGTACGTGTTTTAGTAGTGATGATGGCATTTTTCACAAGGGCGACATATAGGTTTTATACAGTGTTTGATTTTGTAGCATTGTTGAACCACTTTGGGTTTACACTTGATGAATTCTCGACAGCATTCATTATGGTGGCCATGTCCATGGCCATAATAGACTTTTTTGTAACTATGACGACATCTTTTTACCCTGGGCTTATAGACGTATTTTCTTCCTACTAACATAGTGTATCCCCCATGTTCTATAATTTTTTAGAAATAATAGGAAGATAAGTTTTCTTCTTGAGCTGAGAAGGTTTTTTTAGCAGTTAGTAGGGACTGCCATATTCATTATGATATGTTTATCTCTTGAATAATAACTAGTACATTTTTATCATTTATAAATAATTATTATTATAAAACAGGTGAAAAAATAATGTCGGGCGGGACTGGATTCCATCCGTCTCTAACGTATATAAAAAAACGATATGCGTAAAGGATTATATATTGAAATATTATATAAATTTTATTTAAACAAAAATGTATACTCCTATCATTATCTCCCTTTATTATTACAGCTTACGGGGCACACCCCCAGGGGGAAATCACGCACGCGATCAGACACAATCTGCTTGACAAAATTAATCTGCTTGACAAAATTACGATAAATATATTAGAATACCCCGAGTATCGTTTATAGTATGGTTATGTGTGTGTTAAAGGGAGGGTTCTTTATTAAGGAGCGTGTAGGGTCAAAAAAACTTTCCGTAGTCCTACATCTATGGGAATGTGTTGGTCTTTCCGGTCCTTTCTAGGATTTTTTATATCTGGTGCTACCGCAGAAAGGAACGATCCGACAAGTACCGCCCAGAGCATTGGTTTCCAAAATTTGGTTCCCTCCCCGACCTATAATAAAATTTAATAAATATAGTAAGGTTATTTGATAGTACTTGCTCTTTCATTCAATGCATCCCCAGGAAATGGATCAGCACGATATTTCATAATAAACAGTTTATTTAGATTATTATGTATCAAACCATGGTAATTAAATCTTGTTAGTTAAAAAACATGGTAAGAGATATGGAAAAGCCATCTATCCTTGTTGTATAATCTTCCTTATAAAAATAAAAAAATATAAGGAGACTAGAGGACAGATGGCTTCCCAACGTTGTAACACAATACCCAATGACTACGAAACAGAGGAAATAGAACAAAGGGAAACTTACTTGCAGAATCGTCTATTATCCATGGTGGGTACGAAACAACCTTCTGATATAGAATTTGTTTTCATCCTCCTTGGCCTGTTCTTCACCGAATATGCATCCTTATATAGGAAGAGATACAGTGGTTACCACAATACCATTGGGAGGCCATGCATACATATACTCACACCATTGATTTTCGACATAATCAAGGAGTTTTTACGGTGTAGCGACCGTATGCTGATCATTCAAATTCCACGCGAAGGCCCTCTCTTTGAGGCATTGGGTGGTAAAGAAGGTAGACCACTTATGGGTGAAAGAACACTATATGAGAGTCGAAATCGCCTCAATGTCTATGAGGAAACCGAAGGCTATAATGTGAAGGAACAGTTCTACTCCGACTTCACCCAATTTTTGATGGGGATCGTGGGCATGGATCCCAGTATTTATCGGATGGATTCAACCCTTATCGACAGCTGTATCAGGAAACTGAGCCGCAATATGTTGATTTTCTTGGTGATTAGGATTTCGGTTCGTACGATGGCCAAACTTGCCCTACCTCTTCCTTCCGAATGGGAGATCTTCTTGCAACCAGATTGCGGGATGGCCGATGTGAACGAAGCCCAGGCCTATTCTTATAGGTCCCTCCTCCTTCTACCAGCAGATCACCCAACGGACAAGATGAAACGGAGGGCAACACTGCTAGAGATTTGCCTAGCCCTCAAACACTTTGGGAACCAGTACAAGGAGTTTCAATCCGCCCCAGTCCATATACTGTTGCAAAGGGTGATAGGAGAGCAGACAGAGGGAGTGGAACAGGAAGGGCAAAAGAAACTCATGGTGCGTTCCACCTCGCCATCAGGCAGTCTGCAAAGCCCCTTTGATCCAGACGCCCAATGTCGTATCAAGGGTAAGCAATTGTGTAGAGGGTATGTTTGTAACCTTGTCGAGGCTCGTGATGAGGTGAAGGGATTGAGTATACTCACCCATGTAAATACCCAAGGGGCACTTCACTCCGATAAGGATTTTGGAGTTGACTATATATCCAACCATGCACCAGAGGACAACAAGACCTTGTATTTCGACGGAGGGTACAACTGCCATGAGGTAAGGGAGGCGGCTAAAGAACGTACTATCGATATACACCCAACCGATATGTTGGGAAGAAAGGAAAATCCCAGTAAAAAAAGGGTAAGCGGGTTCAAGAGAGGAAAGGATGGAAAGATCCATCGGTGTCCTGGTGGCAAGACCCCCGACTCATCCACGTACCAACCCGGAGAGAAGGGCAAGGGTAAGATAGTGGCCCGCTTCCATGAGGGGACTTGCGGGGGATGTAAATTTGCCGAGCAATGTGCAGCCAAACCTCTGAAGAGGGGGGAAAGGGTCCTGCGCACCACAGATCAGTCCTATTCAACGGCGGAACAACGAGACAAAATGGAGCAACCGGGGTACAAAGAGAAGGGTAATCGTCGTGCGGCTGTGGAGGGGGTTTGTTCTTCTATGAAGAACCGTTTTCAGGCGGCCAAAATGAAGGTGCGTGGTAAGACGAGGGTGGCACGGGCCATGATGGCAAAAGGATCTGCTTATAATTTATCCCAGGCCGTTCGTTATCTTCAAAAGAAGATCAGGAAGATAAGGATAAGATCACCCATAACTACATAGGGTTTAATATATAATACTATTTAAATAAAAAATAAAATTCGACTTTATGTCGGTTTCTTTGGTGTGCGCAAAAGGGGCGAGATAGGAACCGGATCCTATGATTCCACGGTGATTTCGGTGGTTCAACAAAAAATAACCGATCGCACGAAATTTTCAGGTGCAATCCCCCTAGAAAGGGGTACCTTTCCACCCCAAAGAACTTACGCCGGAAATACCCAAGCAGACTGTTTTTATATACATTAACAATATAAACATTTCCTGAACACATCATTTAATCTACAAAAATATTTTAATAAGTTTGATACCTTTTTTCGCGGTAGCACCAGTACTAATTTTAAGTTATGGAAAATGCAAAAAATCCCTCTTGAGGTATCTCCCCGAGTTGATCGCTGTGTCCATTATTGTAAAATATATGTAATATAATAAATTTTTACTTATTACCCTATATATACGATTACTCCTTTGTTATAATTTGAAAAAATATATCTATGAAAATAAGGGAGTAGATATAGATGTCCTATTCCATAGACGATATGTGTGTCAAGAAGTCGGTCAAGAGATGAAGGTTGCTCGGCCCTTCGTAACCGGCTGATAGGTAGCAGGTTACAAACCGCCTAGTGCTGTGTGTCAAGAAGTCGTTCAAGAGATGAAGGTTGCTCGGCCCTTCGTAACCGGCTGGTAGGTAGCAGGTTACAAACTGCCTAGTGCTGCTGGGGTAAAGTGCCCTGGTTGTGAGCGATCTAGGAAAAGGCAGGGCATGACCCTGTCAGGTGGGAATCGGGGAGATCAGCGAAAGCGAACCGTTCGAAGACGCATCGAAAGGCGTAGTCCATGTCAAAACCGAGGTGGGGCACTAACGTCGGGATAAACCGTGGGGGACGACCTATCTTCTGCCCCGGTGGCATGCGGTGTACAGGCGGGATGAACCCGATTTAGGCTCTTGGTCGGAACTTGAGAGATCGTCGTACGGCGTCCGGCTGTCGCCAGATGGAAAGACCGAGGATAAACCGAGGTTCCGTGCACGAAGTCGGATCAGCTCATAGTAGTGTGGAAGCTTCTGTAATGGGAGTGGAGCGAAGGGGCTGACTCATCCTGAGGAGGACAGTAAAATGAAACTTTAGTGGGAGATCCGCTGGAGGAGATCACTGGAACCTCGGAGCAACATCCCTATAATCGAAGTATGACCTAAAGGGTCTGAAGATTGGGATGGGATGAGAAGAGCTGGATGATGCGAGAGTATCACGTCCAGTTCTGTGAGGGACTCGGCTGAAATGCCGGGTCTACTCGACGCTGGGGTTAAATGCCTTGGTTGTGAGCGATCTAGGAAAAGGCAGGGCATGACCCTGTCAGGTGGGAATCGGGGAGATCAGCGAAAGCGAACCGTTCGAAGACGCATCGAAAAATGTAGTCCATGTCAAAACCGAGGTGGGTATCGGACGTCGGGATGAACCGTGGGGGACGACCTATCTTCTGCCCCGGTGGCATGCGGTGTATAGGCGGGATGAACCCGATTTAGGCTCTTGATCGGAACTTGAGAGATCGTCGTACGGCGTCTGGCTGTCGCCAGATGTAAAGACCGAGGGCTAACCGAGGTTCCGTGCACGAAGTCGGATCAACCCATAGTAGTGTAGAAGCTTCTGTAATGGAAGTGGAGCGAAGGGGTTGAATTGCCTGCATGTTTCAGAGAAGTACAGCAACTTGGATGGAAATTACCGGAAGAGGAGACTGGTATGAAGCAAGCAACATCGGACCAAAATCCAGACAGATACAATATACAGCAGAAAGAGGTACTGAAGGCGTGGCATCAGGTAATGTCTAACGATGGAGGTCCTGGAGTGGATCAGCAGACGATTACCGCATTCGCATACGATCTGAGAAGTAATTTGTATGTGATATGGAATCAACTCTGCGCAGGATCCTACTTCCCCTCCAAGGTTAGGCGTGTGTGGATTCCCAAGTCATGCGGTGGAAAAAGGCCACTTGGCATACCCACGGTAGCAGACCGGGTAGCCCAGACGGTAATAAAGAATCGGCTTGAGCCTCTCCTAGAGACCCACTTTCATGGAGATTCCTATGGATGTCGCCCCAAGAGATCAGCGCATCAGGCGTTACGTGTAACCCGTGAGCGCTGTTGGGAGTACGACTGGGGAATCGACCTCGACATAGTGGGCTTCTTTGACAACATTCCGCATCACCTCATTTTGAGGGCCCTTGAGCACGTTGGGGCGGATAAAGTAACGTTACTCTATTGCAAGAGGTGGCTTAAGGCACCGGTATTATTACCTGATGGGACGAGCGAGGAAAGGGTTAAGGGCACGCCGCAAGGTGGAGTCGTAAAGTCCCCTCCTGGCCAATCTGTTCCTGCACTACGCTTTTGATCAATGGATAGAAACGGAGCACCCCGATATACGTTTTGCGAGGTATGTAGATGATATTATCGTCCACTGCCGGAACAAAGCGCAAGCTGAACATCTTCTTTCAGAAATTCGGCAAAGATTGGCAGAGTGCGGGCTGGAACTGCATCCGGAGAAGACCAAAATCTTCTACTGTGAAGATGATAGGCGGAACGGGAATCATGATGTTGTTGCCTTTGATTTTCTAGGGTACGCATTCAAGGCCCGTGAGGTCAGAAGTCGTCGTACAGGGGTGAGATCTGTGGGTTTCGTACCAGCCATAAGCCAAAAATCTAAAAGCAAGATAGCTAGGCAAGTTGGGAAGCTGGGCATCCCAAGTAGAGTGGGCATAGATCTGGAGGAGATAGCAAACCTTCTCCATGCCAAACTCATGGGATGGCTTACCTATTATGGCGCCTTCTACCCTTCGGCCATTAGGAATTTCTTGCGTGACCACATCGACCAAGTTCTGGCTCGATGGGCCACGAAGAAATACAAAAAGCTGAACAATTGGAAAAAGGCCCTGAGATGGGTTCGATATATACGGGGAAAGTACCGAAGGCTGTTTGTACACTGGCATCTGAATAGGACAAGATCCTAATGGGGCAATAAGAGCCGTATAATGGGAGACTATTAAGTACGGTTCTGTGAGAGGGTTGGCTGAAATGCCAGCCCTACTCGACAAGTAATTTTCCAGATCTTCATGGGAAATTAGAAAGAAAAAAGAGAAGAGAACAGGTGAGGAAAAAGAAACCCAATCTTTCAGAACAGCCTTGGGAAGATCATGAGGGCATAGGGGTAGAAGAAAAAAGCCGACTGCTTATGCTGCAGACATTAGCTACCACGGTCTACGGTCTCCCGAATGAGGAGAAGTCAAGCCGTACCCGTGTGATCGATCACCGTGTGTCGATATTGTGCTGTTTCGTTATGGCTATTTGGAATTTACAAAGTGAAAGAGAATTAATAAATGTTATAAATGGAAATAAAATGATAAGAGATATTATAGGGATTACGAAAGGGTTTAGTCGATCATTATATGATAAAAACATTAAAAAATGTATTGCAAAAAACGGAGAAACAATAATTTTTAACCTATTAGAATTTCTTAGTGAAGAAGATCAGAAGGTTATATTGTCGGAAATAAAGGAAAAATATCTTTTCTTGGATCAAGTGATTGTGTCGACAAGCAGACGGGCGAAAGATACGGCCACCCTTCGGAACTATAAGGGCTTTCACAGGGGAATAGGAGTAACCGTGGTGGCAACCATGGACGGCAGGATACCGTTGGTATTGGCCATGGGCCCCGCAAATTTAGGCGAGGTTGAAGCGTCCTGTTTACTGATCCCCGAGATATCAACCTTAGGATGTAGGGGCCTAGTAGCAGACAGTGCTTACGACGTACATGATCTGTTCGAATTATGTAAACAACACGGTTTAAAATTACTGGCTGGATATAATAAGAGAAGAGCCAAAACACCGAACTCCATCACCAGTCCACTGCGAAAGGAGAATTTTTATCAACTACAAACAAAGGGATGTAAAGAGTTAATGAAAAAACGTTCATCAGGAGAGCACTGTTTCACAATACTAAAGCATACAATGGGGCTAGATAAACATAGACCAACGTCATATAATCAGGCATTCATGCTAATTGTTTCATATATGATGACTATATGCTTTGATAGTATGATTCAGAAAAAGAATAACATAAACATAAGAAAGTCCCCGGGTAGACGTTTTTACCAGCAGATTTCCTGAAGGGGGCATCAATCTAATAATTTAAAATTTTCAAAAAACTATCAGAACATCCCGGTACGCACTATGATGGTAATATTTTACATAATAAGGAAGAAAAACCCTGGTATGAACTGGATAATCACGATGAGCATCGATTTCCAATTATATTGACGATTGTACCAGGAAGGCACCTTGATTTTAGATCATTATGTTCATCTTAATAAAATATATGTATATTTTATTTCTATAAATATTATTACACAATATCGATATCAATAAACATTTTTTTGGGTAGTAATACTTATAGACGTAAATAGGAGGGGGCTGTTCGCACCCC